>PCBK01000093.1 GCA_002731275.1 Deltaproteobacteria bacterium
CGAGATATCGCGATACAAACGAAAAATCTTCGTGTATATCGGATGAATCTCAGTAGGGTCGGGCCTTGTGTCCGACCTCAATCTTCGTATATATCGGTTGAATGGTCCCTCCTCTCAAAAGGCTTGAGAGGAGGGAAGAGCCGAAGGCTCAGGGTGGAGAGTTTGTTGAGGCGGATGATTGCAAGCGAAGACGCAAAAAACCCACTGAAAGCTCGTAAGCAAAGGGGTTTTATAAGGATGTCGCCTGCGACATACGCCTGGAAGAAGGGGATTGTTTGGTGGAATCAGGGGAGTTTGCGGAGACGCAAGTGCAACATCCGCCGGATCAGCATTCTAGAATCTCCCGTATATATCGGTAAAATAGTCCCTCCTCTCGAAAGGCTTGAGAGGAGGGAAGGAGCGGAGCGACAGGGTGGAGAGTTTGTTGAGGCATATGTTGCAAAGCGCACGAAGCAAATAAGCCCGACGAGGGCGCTTGCTTTGGACGCAAGTGCAACGTCTGCCGGAGCAGATTTTAAGAAAAACTACGCGTATATCGGTTAAGTTCTCCCTTCTCCCAAGGCTGGAGAAGGGTTGGGGATGAGGTTTGTTGAGGCGTATGTTGCAAGGCGTACGAAGCAAATATGCCCCAAAGAGAAGTCTCAGTAGACGGTAAATCCCCAGCCCCGCAGGGGTTCAAATGCGGTCCAGCGCGCTGCGCTGGTGCAACATCCGCCGGAACAGTATCAATAGGCCCAGGTTTTCACCTGAGTGGATGGCCATTCGTATCCTTGTATCCGTTTGTGGTATGATGGGACGCTATTTTTCCTGTGATTAGTCTACAAATACGGAGGTTACGAGTAAATCAGATGATCCATCTCAATCAGATCACAAAGCGTTACGGTTCACATGTGTTGTTCGAAGGTGCCAATCTTCAGATCTTGCCCAACAGTCGCATCGGTCTTGTTGGAGCAAATGGCTCAGGGAAGAGCACCATTTTCCGCATGATAGTTGGCGAAGAATCCCCCGAGGAAGGGGAGATCAATATGGGGAAACAAGTCACTGTCGGCTATTTTTCTCAAAACACAGGTGAGATGGCGGGGCGCTCTGCGCTCGAAGAGACGATGGCGGTCTTCGAAGAGGTCGTCGCGCTCGGACAACAAATCAAAGAGATGGAAGAGCAACTCAGTCAGCCGATGAGCGATGATGAGATGACTGAGCTATTGGAACGGTATGGCGAGGCGATGGAGACCTTCGAGAACAAAGGGGGATATGATCTCGATTACCGCGCACAGACCATTTTGACGGGGCTTGGGATTGGTCCTGACAAGTACAACCGACCCGTCGAGTCGTTCAGTGGTGGGTGGAAGATGCGTATCGCGCTCGCACGTATCCTGCTCCTCAATCCCGATGTACTGTTGCTCGATGAGCCGACCAACCACCTCGATGTCGAGTCGATCATCTGGCTCGAAGAGTGGCTCTCTAGTGAATTCAAAGGCGCTTTTGTCCTGACAAGTCACGACCGCGCGTTTATGAACAGGATCGTCAAGACCATCGTTGAGATCAGCGATCAGGCTGTCACGACGTATGGCGGTAACTACGACTTTTACCTGCAAGAGCGGGAAATCCGACGCGAAAATCTCAAGGCGAGCTACCAAAAACAGCAAGATCAGCTCGCCAAAGACGAAGCGTTTATCGCACGCTTCAAGGCGCGTGTGTCTCACGCAGCCCAAGTCCAATCGCGGATCAAGAAGCTCGAAAAAATCGAGCGCATCGTCCTACCACGAGAACCACACAAGATCCGCTTTTCCTTTGAACCAGCACCCCGTAGCGGTGACGAAGTCGTCAAATTTGAAGGTCTGAGCAAGATTTGGCCCAATCCCGAAGGTGGAGAGACGCTTGTTTTCCAAGGGGTTGATGGGATGATTCGTCGTGGGGAAAAGGTCGCTGTCGTCGGTGTGAATGGCGCCGGGAAGAGCACCTTTTTGAAGGTCATCGCAGGGCAAACCGAGGCGACAGCCGGGGATGTCGTGATGGGAGCGAATGTTCACGTCGGCTATTTTAGTCAGCACTCGATGGAGCTGCTCGACCCCGAACGCACGATTTATGAAACACTGAGAGAGGTCATGCCGACAGCCTCCAATGGCACCGTCCGAAAACTGCTCGCTTCCTTCTTGTTCTCCGGTGATGATGTCGACAAGAAGGTCTCTATTCTCTCCGGTGGGGAAAAAAGTCGGGTCGTTCTCGCGTCTATCTTGGCCCGGCCGCTCAACCTGTTGATCCTCGATGAGCCCACAAACCACCTGGATATTCAATCCCGTGAGGTGTTATTGGATGCGCTGAATGGATTCGATGGGACCGTTATGATCGTTAGCCACGACAGACACTTTTTGCGCGCCCTTGCCAACAGAGTGATCGCGATCGCCAAGCACGAGGTGATCAACTACGCTGGAGATTATGAGTACTATCTGTACAAGTCGGAGCAGTCGAGTTAATCTTCTTCTAGGTCGGGGTGGGTTGAGGGGAACCGAAAGAGATACCGCATAGGGTTATCGAGGGAGTAAGCGAGGGCTTGCGAGAGTGAGAACATCATCCTTGGGGAATCAGCGTCTTCTTTGGAGATCAAGCTCGTCATAAGCTCCAATTCATCCAAAAATACACCTCCATCTTGTCGAGCTGGGAGCTGCGTCGCCTCTGGAAACAGTGTCTCCAAAAGAGAAGGTAGAGCTTCTTTCAGAGCGCCTGTTTCGAAGCCTGAGAGTAGTATCGCGTGCTTTCCGCCCTCAATGCAAAACACTTGTGTGTAGCCCGCAAAATCGTCAAATTTGTCTTCTAGCCACTGCCCAACCAGCTCCTCGAAGTGTTGTTGTGAGAACAAAGGGGGGACGACAGCCATCCCTCGCTGTTGTCGAAAGAAGAGCATGTGGAGGGATTCATCGAGCAGTTGGCTCATGTGCCAACGTTGCTCAAGCTCTTCGAGCAGGTGCATTTCTTTGTGTACAAACGCTGTGAGGAGCGTCTCCTGGATGCGTTTTGAAAGTGTCGGAGAGTTTGGCGCAAAGAACTCAAAAAAGCTCTCTCCTACGACATTTACATTCATCCCGTCGTTGAGGCTGGTGCTTCTCACACGTTGGTCACGGATCCAGGTGCCATTTGTGCTCTCTTGATCGAGGAGGACAAAGTCTTGCCCGTCAAAGACAATCCTTGCGTGAACTCGGCCTACATAGTCGAGCAGTGTGTGGATGTCACTGTGTTCAGAGCGACCGATGAGCCAACCTGTACGCGCTTTTTCTCGCAATATTGGCTCCACCTCACCTTCGAGTGGGGGTTCGTGGGGGATGAGGTAGAAGAGATGCCTCATGTTTTCATCTGCTTGGTAGATGAGTGTGGCGTGTGACTCGTTGATATCGGGGACATGGATGGAAGGGGTCCATACTTCAGGCGGCTGGCGGTGATACCCAATCCGTGTTGTGTACGCTTGTGCAGAAGGATCCGTTGTGTGGAGGGATGTCGAAGGGAGACCGCGACATCCCTCTAAGATAGGGTTTTGTAGGATTGGTAGGAGGATGGTCGGATGGATACCGTAAGGGATACGTAACGTTTGGACCAGACGCCAGGGGCTGTGTGGTTGATCATGAAAGTAGGTAGGATGCCAGTGTTTGATTCGATTTTCTCGGAGGAGACAAGGCCAGCGCTTGGTGTGTTCTGATATATAGTCGATGACGTAGGCTTGATGTTCGTGTGGATAGCGATCCAGGCAACCAAGAATCGATGCCCAACTCGAAGTGGAGGGTGTATTTGCGAGAAGCATACGCAGCACGGACCAGAGAGTCGAATCGTGTGCCATCATAATCAAAACCCCCAAAGAGATTCCGAACTAAGGCGTGTAAGACATAGTGTGTAAAGAATGTACAGGAGGTGTTGTATTCTTTCAAGGTGTGAGAGGGTGAGGGAGCTGTTTGCTCAGGTGTAGAGTTCTTGTGGGATGTGTGTGAGGAGGTTGCGGAGGAACTGACCAAAGGCGTCCTTTTTTGTCTCGACAGCTTCGGTGACTTCTTCGTGTGAAAGCTCGCCTGGATGGATGTCAGCCGCGAGGTTCGAGATACACGAGATCGCGAGAGTGCGGAATCCGATGTGTCTTGCTGCGATGACTTCGAGGACTGTAGACATACCAACGGCGTCAGCGCCAAAGCCACGTAACATGCGAATTTCTGCGGGGGTTTCGTAGCTTGGTCCCGTCAGCCCTGCGTAGACCCCTGTTTTGAGTGTCAGGTTTTGTGCTTGGGCCTGTGTTTTGGCGAGCTCTTTGAGGGAGGTGTTGTAAGCTTCGCCCATGTCGGGAAAGCGTGGTCCCCAATCTTTTACATTTGGACCCATCAGTGGGTTGCGTCCTGTGAGATTGAGATGGTCTTCGATCAGCATCAAGTCGCCGGGCACAAATGTTTTGTTGATGCCGCCGGCGGCGTTGGTGACGATGAGTACTGAAGCACCGAGTTGTCGAAGGACTCTCACTGGAAAGACGACCTGTTGGGGGGTGAAGCCTTCGTAGAGGTGGATACGTCCGGATAAAAAGGCGACTGGAACAGAGTCAAGGTGCCCCAATACGAGTTTTCCCTGGTGTCCTTCTACGGAGGGAAGGGGAAAGTGTGGGATCTCGTTGTAAGGGATCGTCAACACTGGTTCGATGTGATCAGCAAGGTAACCAAGACCGCTCCCCAAGACTGCGCCTACGTTTGGCTGAAATGTGGTCTTGGCGCGGATGGCAGCGATTGCTTCTTCCACTTGCTGTTGGAGAGGGTTGAGAGAGGATGAAGTGTTCATGTTGTACCGTAATGTTTAGGGGGAAGGTGTCGCTTCGATTCTGTCGACGATAAGTGTGATGGGTTCGACCTCTTCATCGGCGATGACAAAGGTGTCACGTAGAGGTTGGCAGATATGCTGCATAGCTTCTTCGTCGTTGTAGTAGATGGTCATCAGTTGATCACCGGCTTCGACCTTATCACCGACTTTGCGGTTGAGGATAAAGCCGACAGCTGGGTCAATTGGATCGGTGACTTTTTGTCGACCTGCACCCAACTCGACTGCGAGCCTTCCGATTTGTTCGCAATGGATGGATTGGATGATACCGCTTTCTTGTGCGGAGAGTGCAATGATTCCTTTCGCTTTGGGAAAGAGGGAGTAATCTTCGAGGGCTCTCGGATCGCCACCTTGTGCAGCGGTGATCTCTTGGAACTTGCGGAATGCTGCGCCTGAGTTGACGAGATCTTGAACGAGTTGCATCGCCTCTTCAAGGGAGTCTGCGGCTTTTCCGAGCAAGAGCATTTCGGCGGCGAGTTGGAACGACAGCTCCGAGAGGTCATTTTGAACGCGGCCTTGTAGCACCTCACACGATTCGATCACTTCGAGGCTGTTGCCGATATGGGTGCCGAGTGGCTGGTTCATATCGGTGAGTAAGGCGACGACCTCTTTGCCCATTTGGGCGCCGATCGCGACAAGTGTGCGTGCGAGCATGGTGGCGAGTGTGAGGTCCTTCATGAAGGCGCCCGAGCCAAACTTGACGTCAAGTACGAGCCCATCGATGCCTTCTGCGAGCTTTTTACTCATGATGCTGGAGGCGATCAGAGGGATCGAGTCGACGGTCGCTGTGACATCCCGAAGCGCATAGAGTTTTCGGTCTGCAGGGACGATGTCACCGGTTTGTCCTGCGAGGACGACGCCACAGCTGTGGAGGACTTCGGAGAAGCGCTCTGCGCTGAGTCCGACATCAAAGCCTGGGATCGATTCGAGCTTGTCGAGTGTCCCACCTGTGTGTCCGAGGCCACGTCCGCTGATCATCGGTACATAGACACCTGCTGCGGCGACGATGGGGGCGAGGATCAATGAGGTCTTGTCACCGACGCCTCCCGTCGAGTGTTTGTCTACTTTGTAGGCCTCTATGTCCGAAAAGTCGAGTGTGTCGCCTGAGTATAGCATGGCTTTTGTCCACGCCATCAGCTCCTGATCGGAGAGCCCTTGAAAGTAGATCGCCATAGCCATCGCAGAGGCTTGGTAGTCAGGGATATCTCCGGTTGTGTATCCTTCAATAAAGAAGAGGATTTCTTCTTCACTGAGGCGTTTTCCGTCACGTTTTTTGCGTATGATTTCGTAAACTTGCATTCGTCAGTTTGCTCTATTCTGTGTGGAGAAAAAGTCTTGACCGTGGGGCATGGGGTCGAGCGCAAAGAAGGTCGCGAGTGTCTGCGCGACATCGGCGAATGTCGAGCGGGTTCCGAGTGGTGTACCTGCTTGGATTGAGCTGTGTTGTGTGAGGATGGGGACATACTCGCGGCTATGATCCGTCCCTGGTACAGTTGGGTCACAACCATGGTCGGCTGTGATCATGAGCAGGTCATCTTGTTTGAGCAGCGGAAGAAGTGTCGTGAGCTGTTCATCGAAGGCTTCGAGTGCGGCACCATATCCTTTGGGGTTGTTGCGATGACCGAACTTGGAGTCAAAGTCGACGAGATTGACAAACAAGAAGCCCGGTTTTTCAGATTGGACCCACGCGATGGTTTCTTCCATCCCTTGGTGGTTGTCTTTGGTCTTGGTGGAGTGGTAGATGCCACGATCGTTGAAGATGTTTGCGATTTTTCCGATACCGTAGACAGGGACATCAGCCGCTTGAAGGCGTTCGAGGACGGTCTCTGCTGGGGGATTCAGGGCGTAATCTTTGCGGTTGGCTGTGCGGGTATAGTCTCCAGATGTACCTAGATATGGACGCGCGATGACGCGACCGACGTGGTGGGGGGTGAGGATCTCTCGTGCGATCTCACAGGCTTTGTACAGCTCATCTAGGGGGATGACCTCTTCGTGTGCGGCGATCTGGAAGACGCTGTCTGCCGAGGTGTAGACGATCCACTTGCCGCTCTCACGTTGTTGTTCACCAAGCTCCGCGATGATTTGTGTTCCGGAAGCAGATATATTTCCGAGCACATCGCGTCCTGTGCGAGTGACAAACTCTTGGATGATATCGTCTGGGAATCCATCAGGGAAGAGGGCGAGGGGAGTCTGAAGCAGCGCTCCTGTCATCTCCCAGTGCCCTGTTGTTGTGTCTTTTCCTGGGGCTTTTTCGGCCATGCGACCAAAAGCGGCTGTTGGTGTCTCAATCGCGGGGACGCCGTCGATCGGTGCGATATTGCCCAAACCCATTTGTTGCAAAGAGGGTAGGTTGAGTCCACCACATGTTTTGGCGACATTTGCGATGGTGTTGCAACCTGGAGGATCATTGTAAGAAGCGGCATCTGGCATCGCGCCAATACCCACGCTGTCAAGGACCAATACGATCGCTCTCTTTGTCGTTGAACTCATCAAACTTCCTCTGCTTTGTTGGGTGGGAGATCATAGCGCAACATGTTGCACCTTATCCCATACACAATCATCAAGACCTCTTTTGCTTAAGAGAACCCATTATTGTTAATGTATCGATTGGGATTGTCAAGAGGGCTTTTTGACGTTTGAGGACTTTCCTCGTCTTGGTGTCCACACGGGTTGGCCTGTGCTATACTTTCCACCAAATAATGGAATCAGTTCTTTAAGCTAACATGACCATTTTTCGGGAGGTTTACGTGGGATTGGGCGGTATGATTCGTTGCTTCTTTTTGTGTTTATCGTTGTGTTGTAGCGCAAGTTTTGCTTGGGCGGGTCCGTTGCTTGAGGTCCACTTCATCGATGTGGGGCAGGGGGACGGCATCTTGTTGCGTACACCTACAGGAAAGACAGTCCTGATCGATGTCGGACCTCCCTCACATCGACACAGTACAACCAAATATCTCAAGGGATTGGGCATTCAGAAGATCAACTTGCTCTTGATCACACACCCACACCTCGATCATTACGGTGGGTATCGTCCAGTCCTGCGTCACTTCAAGATTGGCGCCTACATCGATCCTGGATTTCCCTATCCATTCCCCAAATACAACAAAATGATCAGGGCGATCAAAAGAAAGGGTATTCGTCGCTTGACCGGTAGGCTCGGGCAAACTCTTGATCTTGGAGGAGGGACAAAGTTGTGGTTGCTCGCGCCGCAGATGCCATTTGTCTCCGACTCACGTTCTGACGCCAACGCCAACTCGATCGTCGCGTTGCTTGAGTACAAAAACTTGCGGGTCTTGCTCACTGGCGATGCAGAAGCTGAAACGGAGGAGCGTTTGTTGCACTACAAGAGGCTGCTTCGAGCAAACGTCTTGAAAGTCGCTCACCACGGAAGTAAACACGCAACTTCGGATACTTTCCTGAAGGCTGTAAAGCCACGAATCGCCGTGATCTCCTGTGCCAAAAAGAACCGCTATCATCACCCACATCCTAAGACGATGGCGCGTTTACGTCGGAAAAGCATCAGGACCTACGTGACCGCACGTCATGGTTCCGTGATTTTGCGGAGTGATGGACAAAAGGTGTGGATGTCGACACGTGGACAGAGTCGAAAAAGAGCTGTACAGACATTCACATTGCGCCGTCGACCAAAGTTATCCCTCCAGCGATTTCGGCATCTCCTCTCACGTGGGTACGCTGAGCATCGAAGTGCTCCTGAGAGCAAGACCGTCTCCAAGCGATTGGGACTTCAACACGAGAAACATGAGTGGATCAACGTCAAACGCAAAGGTCGCCATGTGATCGCAAAAACACATCGTCCAAGTAAAGGAGGGTATGTCGCTTCACGTCGCTCGAAAGTCTTTCATCGTCACAGTTGCCGTTTTGCCAGACGCATCCCAAAACGCTCTCGTGTGCGCTTTCGTACACGGCGTGCAGCCCTCCGCAGTGGACGTCGTCCTGCGAAGGGATGTCGACCTTAACACGCTGCTTCTTTCACCCGCTCAAGGCAACAACCTATTCCGTTTACATGGAGGATTTCTTTTGCAATGAGACCAACACCCCTCATTCGTCTAAAGCACCGCCCTATCGTATCAAATATTCGAGAGGGAGCCTTTTTCTTGCTCCTTTGTGTTCTCTCCTTTGGTCTGTTTGGTACGGCCAACACTTGGGGACTTCCCTCCACCAAGAGCCACACCTCCTCTCGAGTCCATGTGTTGCGGCATGCAAATACTCCCCGCAAGGTCGCAAGAAAGCGGCGCAAAAGGCGGGGGAAACTGCCCTCGAAGCCGATCAACATCAACACCGCAAATGCCCGAGAGTTGAGACGCTTGCCTCGTGTTGGGAAGCGAACGGCTGAGCGGATCATTGCGCTACGTCAACAGCTCGGTGGGTTTAAAAGCATTGAGCAGCTGACAAAAGTCAAAGGCATCGGCAAAGGTACCCTGCGCAAAATTCGACCGTACGTGACCTTGTCTGGTGGTGCGCCAAGTGCCAGGCCTCCTGTCGTAAGGAGGGATGCACCAGAGCCTCCTCCTGTACGACGAGAGCGACGGAAGCGTCCTCGCCCCCGCGTGAGAACGAAGCGGTCCCCCTCCAACGATTTGTACGCTCCCTACGTCCCTGGCAAAGGAGCAAGTGAGCCGACTGTTTCCAATGAGGACCATGTCGATCCTGATGGAAGTGGGTACGGTCGTGGTAAACGTCGAAAACGACGCGGACGTAAACGTGGTCGGCGGAAGAAGCGCAAAAAACGTCGAAAAAAACGCAAGAAGCGCAAGAGACGCCGAAAGCGTGCACGGCGCGAGAGAAAAAAGAAGCGCGGAAAGCGCACAAGGCGTCGCAGAAAAAGACGCCGTGTCGCGATGGGGCAGCTTGGAAGCTCTGAGGAAAAACGGCGACCACGACGACGCAAAAAGGTTCGCGGAAATTGCTACGAGCGTTGGCAGAAAAAGGATGGCGACCCCACACTCAAGGTCAACGTCAATATCGCCACTGTGAGTGAGCTGAAAGCGCTCCCTTGTATTGGGAAAAAACGCGCGCTGGCGATCGTGTCTTTTCGCCAAACGCAAGGACCTTACTTCAACGTCGGTGACTTGAAGCGTGTGACAGGACTTGGTCCAAAGATCATCTCGTTGCTCACACCCCATCTCCAATGCAAAATCAATCTCAACACAGTGACAGCACAACAACTCACACAAATGAAGCCCTTCTCAAAGCGGGTCGCTCGCTCGATTGTCCGGCTGAGAAAGCGTAAGCGTGGCTTTAGCGCTGTGAAGCAGATCTTGCACTATCGTCGCATCAATCGCAAAGTATATAAGGAGATCAAAGATCTATTCTTTGTGGCTGCTCATCGTCGACCACTTCGAAAGTCCAACCGGCGCCGTCGTCGGAAGTCTCGAAAAAATCGGATGCGTCAACCACCACCACGTGTTCGTACCTCTGTGATCAAGATCGACTGATGCAAAGAATTCATTTAAAAAAGGAGGCTCTGTTGAGGCTGTTTTTTTCTTGCTTACTGATATGTACGTTGTTCCCGACCTCGGGCTGGGCCCAAATGACGAAGGAGCAACTTCAGGCGACCAAAACCCGCTGTGTACAAAAAGGCAACCCTGTAAGTTGTGCCAAAGTCGGTGTGTATCTCGAACAAAAAGGTCTGAAAAAGCAGGCCGCTTCGTTTTACAAGAGAGCTTGCTCTGATGCTCTGAAGCCCCAAGGTATGGCGTGTTATTTGTTGGGCTTGCTGGACACTGCGCACGCGATGACGCACTTCTCGCGAGCTTGCAAGCTCAACGATGCAGATGGTTGTACCTCTGCCGGGATCTTACTTCGGAAGCAAAGCAAGCCGAAGATGGCGGCGAGCTTCTTCGTCAAAGGGTGTCAGTTGAAAGATGGACGTGGTTGCCACCGCATGGCGCGTCAACTTTTTCGGACAAACAAAACAAAGCTCGCGTTGCAATATCTCGCGTCCTCTTGTGGGTTTGGATACCCACCTGGATGTGGCTATGCCGGGTGGTACTACGAAACGAAGGGAAAAGCACCCCAAAAAGCCGAGGCATTGTACCGAAAGGGATGCAAGCTGAAGGGCTCTATTTCCTGCGCTCGTCTGGGCTTGTTGCTCGCACGGCAGCGCAAGTTTCGTCCGGCGTTGCGGTTCTTACGTCGTTCGTGTCGTTGGGGATTTCGGCGAGGCTGTGGGCTCGCGCGTAAGCTCAACGCACAGCTCAAAAGCAAGCCCTGACACACAGTATTTCTTACTTTATTCACACCATAAAGGGTATGTCTATGAAAATATGGGAAAAATTATTTCTTGTTGTCCTCGTTTTATCGCTCAGCGTTGGGTGTGATCAGACGACCAAACGCGTCGCCGAACAAACACTCAAACATGCTCCTGCGAAATCAATGCTTCAGAACACTGTGCGTTTTCACTACGTCCAAAACACAGGCGCATTCTTGAGCTTTGGGGCGAAATTCTCGAAGACGTTTAAATTTTGGAGCTTTTTGCTGCTCCCGACAATCGTCATGTGTTTGATGGTGCTCTTTGCGATCTTCTCGCGTACATTGTCGAGAGGGCAGGTCGTGATGTTGATGCTGATCGTAGGGGGGGGCCTTGGTAACCTGATCGACAGGCTATTTTTTGGTGGGAAGGTGACGGACTTTGTCAGTATGGGGATCGGTCCTCTGCGAACGGGGATCTTTAACGTCGCTGATGTCGCCATTATGTTTGGCTCTTTGGGAATGTTTTTGTTGATGATGTTGCCAGAGCGTGGGGATATTGTGCCTGACGAGAACGTCGAGCTTGTCTCGGCCGTTGCGCTTTCAGCTGAAGAAGCACAAGAGAAGAGGGTGTATTAACAGATTCTCTTGGGGGAGATGGGTGGAGTGGCGTTCGCGCTTACTCTCATTGTGTGAGGAGGTCTCAGGCTACTGCGCTCCTTCGTGCGTTTCTTGTTCCTGTCTACCTTTTTCCATCCGATAGCCTTACATAAGAGCGCTCAAGACAGGGTACTTTTTCTCTTCTTCACAGCCAAAGTGAGGTTACTATTTGCGTTGCGGATAAGCACCGCTGACGTTTTTCCATCTTCGGGGGCGAAGCTCACGCCGACATCGAGATAAGTGTGGATGGGGCCTTCTGGTGTCTGGAGCGGTATATCCAGTCTCTCTTGTAAGCTGGTGATAATCTCTTCTACGTGTGGGGTACTGAGCACACGAGGAATGAACACACCAAAGGTTTGATCTGAGAGATGACCAAAGGGGGTCCCTTTGGGGAGCACACCGCGCAATCTCATCGCGAGAATACGCATGTATTGCTTTGATTTGAGAAGTTTTTTTGTCTCGTTGCATGTCTTCGTAGAGACTTTGAGGAAGAGCAGCGTCGATGTCGTTGGTATAGGTTGAGTGAGGTGATCATCGAGCACATTTTTGAACGCTGAGAAGCTGAGCGCTTGTGTGACAGGATCTTTGTCCTGTTGGGGGCGCTCATGTCCAGGCGGCAGTGGGTGGCCTGAGAGTGTTGCCAGTGCAGCGGTTGGGGTGCGCGTTTTCTGTTGAGACACTGTTTTGATTGCAGCAGAGGGTCTTTTGTTCCGACGAGATTGTTGGCTACGTATCCCGTGTGTTGGTGTTGCCGGATACACTCGTTTGGTGACGCCATCGTGTAAGCTGGCCTCGTTTTCTTTATCTCTCAGCGACTGCATAAACTGAAATCCATACAGGCTGGGTTCGACGAGACCACCATGTGAGAGCTGTTCTTGGCTAAAGGGCAGCAGCTCGGTGATGATATTGACGAGGTCTTCCGAGTCGATCGGCTTGTTCAAGATGTTGTTGATCGCCAGCTGTTCTTGTATCTCCCAACGCATTGGGGATTCAAGAACGTGCTTTGCGGACGCTGACAACAACACACCCTTTCCTGTATAGCCGTCATTTCGTAGGAGCTCAAAGAAGTGCAAACCACTCATCTGGGGCATGGCTCCGTCGAATAGGACCAGATCGGGCTCGATTTGTTGTGCCATCACCAACGCCGTTGCCGGGTGGGATAGACTAAGTACCTCATAACCTTCCGCGATCAAGGCTCCGGAGACCACGCTCCGAAAAAATGGATCATCATCCAACACCATAATAAACGGTGTCGTTTTGAGTTCTTTCCAATTGGAAGATGTGTCGGGTTCGAACATAACTGTCTGCTCCATAGGGATGACTCCTCGCTTGGTGCGTTTGCCTCTGATGTCGTTTTGCGTCCTTCGCAAATTCCATACCAGAAAATGGAAAAGCGAAAGAGTTCAATTTGGTGGTAAAGTCGCCGGAGAAGACCAGAGGAAGGCGAAGAGAGAAGTGTCCAATTGTTACGATGAGTATACACCCTGTAAGGAGAGCTATACACATTGTACATCAATGGACCCATCCAAGGCGGAAGAGGTAATAGTAGAGAATAAATCTTGGAACACGTGCGAGGATAGAGAGAAGGTAGGGAAGAATCGGCATGCGGTAGATACCTGCGAGCCAACAGAAGACGGAGAACGGCAGGGGGGTCAACGCTGCAAATACGACCGCAATGACTCCCCATTTTTTGTACAGAGCCTCTCCTTGTGGACGAAAGTATTCGAGGCGTTCGTTGAGGATGGGCAGTCGCTTGATGAAGGGGCCGAGTGGGTAGTTGATCACACCTGCAAGAAGACTTCCCGTGCAGATCACGATGAGCGTTGGGGTGACGAGTTGTGGCTTTGCGATCGCGACGAGCAGGTAAGCATCTGGAGGGACTGGAAAACCCAATGTATCCGAGATCAGTACACCCAGGAAAATACCTGTATAGCCGAGCTTGTGATACATCCACGCGGCGATTTGATGAAGTTGTTGTTGGTAAAGAACTGACAAAAGCGCGATGAAGGCGACGATAACGATGAGTCCAACGATGGTCTGTATGAACAGTTTTTTGAGATCGGGCTCATCTGCGGAGGTTGTCATGTCTTTTCAGTTTCTTTTTTGAGTTTGGAGAGGGCTTGTTCGATGACGTGGGGATTCGGGCGATCTCGGCTGATAAAGAGCAGCTTGTCACCTTCTTCGAGGGTGTGGTCACGTGGAGGGTTGACGACGCTCTCGTTGTTTCGCAAATAGCCGATGGGTAGAAAGAGTTGATCGAGCTCCGTGAGTGTTTTGAGTAGGGCACGGAAGTTGAGCCCGTGGCCAATTTTGGGGAGCGGGATGCTATAGATCTCGTTGTCTTCTTTTCGGTCAAGCAGGCGAGAGATGACTGAGGAGGTGCCACTGTCTTGGACCTCTTGTACGAGCATCTTCATCATAAAATCGCCAGAAAAGACGATACTGTCGCAGTTGACATGTTGGAACAGTGGTAGGTGTTTTTGGTATACACATTCTGCGACGGTTTGGATCTCTGGGTCGATGTTTTCGATCATCGTGACGATCGCCACAGTGAGGGCATCGGTGCTGGGATCATCTGGATTGGTCGCGAGGATGATGGCTTGTTTGGCGTCTTCGATGTTTGCGCGCTCGTAAGTCTCTGGATCAGTGACGGAGCCTTTGACAAATTGAACATCTTCGATTGTGAAGGGGAGGACGTCGAGCTGGTTGTTGATCAAGACGATGGGGGCATGTCTGGTTTTTGGACTGGAGCGCAACTGGTCGATCAGCAGGCGGACTTTTTCTGCACCTGGGAAGTTGATGAGCAATATATGATCTTGAAATGTTGTATCGAGCATTCCTCGTCTCCGACGTTCTGTTTGTTGCAAGAGTACACTGAGAATCTCACTGGCCAGCCAGGCGAAGAGGCTTAATCCTGCTGCGTAGCCAAACACCATCGTCGTGAGCCGACCGCCTGTTGTTTTTGCATAGAAGTCGCCATATCCAACTGTCGTCATCGTCGTCATCGTAGCCCAAATGGAGGAAAAGAATGTCAGCGATCCTTTCCAGGCTTCGTACTCAAAGTAGTAAAATAGGGAAGCGTGCAGGAGGATGATGAAGACGAAGAAGCCGGCCGCCAACGTCAATTGGCCCATTCTCTGGAGGCGAAACCACGTCGTGCGGATGTGTCGGTTTTTTCTCATCCATTTGAAAAAGTGAATCATCGTATACCTTTTTGGAGGACCATTTGTGTGGTGATCTCTGAAACAAGTTGGGGGGATTATATTTCGTGGTGACTGGATTGCAAATGGAGAGGGACCTAAATACTTGTAGGTCTACGTTTTTCAATGTCTTTATGAGGGAAGGACGCCAGGGGAGAATTGGCGGTTGAGGCTTCTCTCGCGCAATTCTTGCGTTACTCCTTTGGATAGGCTACGAATATCTATGTCCTACACCACTTCAAGAGTTCTTGGAAACGTGTGGGGTTGTATGGTATCGTTCAACTGTCAAAGAAGAGAGTCTCACACCCCCCGAAATCGCTGGAAGCTCACCTTTTGAGGAGGTGAGGTTTGTGCCTGGTAAATGGAATGAGAGCAGGTATACGATGGAAAAAGGCCTACGTCGAGAGCATCCACATACCAAATCCCGTGTATTGTTATTTGAGTCCGATCGGGAAGCCGCGACATCGATCGTAGATGTGCTCAAACAATCGTGTTCGATTGAGCTTGTCCACGATGTGAAAACGGCGTTGTTGTTGCTCCGTCAGGACACATTTGATGCGTGCATTTGCCAAGCGACTCCGCGCGCGGTCTCCGAAGACGAGGTCTTGCGGGAGATCTTATCCGTAGAGCGCTTTCGAAAGCTTCCATTTATCAAACTCGTTGATCGCGAAGGACGTGAAGGGTGGGATGACTGGCTCGAAGTCGGTGTGGATGATCTTTGGCCTGTTGCGCGGCTGTCCTCGGACTGTGTGTGGTATCTCGAGCTCGTTCTGCAACGCTATCAATCTGCACCAGCCCTGCAAGGGAAACTGCGTCATCTCTCCGTACCAGACCTCCTACAAATTTTGACACACAATCGCAGGACCGGGCGCCTTGAGATCGTCAACAAAGAGGACAGCTTCTTCTTCCTCTTTTGTGATGGGCAGCTCATGAGGGCCACTGCGATTCGCTCTGGAGTACGTGGGGAGAACGCGGTCTATCGTGCCCTCCAACAAGAAGAAGGTGATGGTGAGTTTCGATTTCATCTCTTCGATGAGCGCAAGGAGTTGTTGTGTGGGACACAGCGTAATGTCGGCAATGTTGACTTTTTGTCGATGGAGGGGCTTCGTCAACGCGATGAGATCCAACTTTTCTTTCAGTCTGTAAAGTGCAAACGCCCGATGTTGCGTGTCGATGCGACGAAAACACCTGTGCCCTCTGTGCCTCAAGAAGCGCGCGACGTGTACCAGTGGCTTCTCACACAAAATCGCTTTGTCGATTTTTGGGACATCTGTACGGCGTTTCGCAATAGGATGGCGAGTCAGGTGAGTGGGAGTCTGACACATCTGCACAGGGCAAAGTGCTTACTCGCCAAAGAGTCCAACCGTCGACCTTCTCAGCCTACACTCCCTGATGACATCGGAAAGCAAGCGACACATCGGTACACAGGGAGTCAACTTTACAAAATACCTTCTTATCACGCCCTCGTCTCCGGTATCTTGAAAGGGGAGACGCTCTGGGCGCTTTCCTCTGTCATTCGCGTTGTCTCCGAAGGTATGCCACCGTCATTTGTCTATCACAAGATGCTCGGTAACGCCTTCAAGGAGCTCTTACAGGCCGAGCAAGAGGGGAAGCTCGATGAACCACTCTCACTCCCCCTTGTCCAGGATGTTTTTGAGCGCATTTTGGGTGTCCTGATGCCACTCTTCTCTGAGGCTCCTCCACTCCACAACACTATCATTGTCGGTCGACCTGTCGGGGAATTTGGGACACAACAGATGATCACGACTTTGTTACGCGCTGCGGGATTTGGTGTCGTCGATCTGGGCTCTCGTATCACACCCTCTCGATTTGTTGAGGTCGCGATCTCTTCGGGGGCATCCTCTCTCTGTATCCCTGTCCGGACTGAAGGAGGTGCCAAGCTCATTCACTACGTCAGGCAATTGCTCGATCAACAACGTCTGCAACGTATCGTGATTCTTGCGGCAGGATCGTACTTCAAAAACGTCGAGGAGGCCAAGCAATTTGGAGCGGCTTCTTTGGCCTTTGACGCGCTCGATGTCGTCCGCCAATCCTACCTTCTCTCCGGGATCTCCATCAAACCACCCCAAGCGTAAAGAAGTACCATGACCAAACAGCCTCCCTTCTCCGACGTGATCACGTTGTGTCGTGAGCTCGTCGCGATCGACTCAATCAATCCCTTTGCTGCCTACCAACGCCCCGATCAATCCTGGCATATCGAAGGCCAGGAGGACGAGATCTTCGCATATTGTCGTGAGTGGCTTGAGCGAGCTGACTGCGAGGTGACGATGCAAGATTGCGGAGGAGGACGCTTCAATCTCCTCGCAGAAAAAGGGACCGGCGAGGTCTCTCTTTTGCTCTATGCACACGTCGATACTGTCGAGGTGAAAGATGGATGGACACGTGAACAAGCGCTCTCTTGTTCCTCTGCGCTGCGCGATGTGGATGGAAGAACCCAGGAAGTCTTGATCGGCCTCGGTGCCAACGACATGAAGGGAGGACTCGCCGTGCTCCTTCGTGCCATCGCGTTGTACACTCCCACACACTACAAGCTAAAACTCGCGCTCGGTTGTGACGAAGAGTTCTGGTCTCTTGGCAGCCAGTGTCTCATAGAGTCTTCCTTTCTCGACGATGTGATCGGGATCATCGTCCCCGAGGTGGGAGAGTCGACAGTCGATCCAGCTCCTGATGTCTCCCTCGTCACGCTCGGACGCTGTGGTCGCGTTGAGTTTGTCGTCGACGTCCCCGGAAGTGGAGGGCATGGCGCTGAACCTGAAGCCGAAGGCCGTGTCAACGCGATCACACAAGCGTCGCGGATCGCGCTGGCGATCGAGTCCTTTTCTGCCCGTCTCCCTGCGCTGCAACCCTTCGAGGAGAGCCCGCAAAAGGTGAAAGCCAGCGCGCTCGTGACGTCTCTTCAGGGAGGGACTGGCACACTCTCCATCCCTGATAAGGCAACCTTAATCGTCAATCGCGTCCTCAACTCCGGTGAGACCATCGATGAGGCGCAACGTCAACTCGAAGACCTCATCCAATCCCTCTATGACGATGAGAGCTTACAAACCCTGTCTGATGGCCGCCGCGTCTCTGTCTCTATCCGTGAGCGCCCAACGCCGCCGATGTCACCCTACTTGCTCTCTCCTTCACAGCCCTTCATCAAAGAGGTCTTGTCTGTCCTCAGGCAGCACACACCTGTCGAACTTGGGATGGGGCTCTCTGTCGCTGATGAGAATCGCTTTGGCGGCCAAGCCCGCAAACCTGTGCTTGTCCTTGGACCTCGCGGAGAAGATTCACACGCCCCCTTTGAGTGGGTGACCAAGGACAGCCTGATCAAACTTGAAGCGCTCTACCTTCACATCCTCAAACACTTCGATCAGATCTCACTTGATCTCCCTCGCTCTATATAATAGATAGACAAACCCCCTGAACCGCTAACATCCATCCCCTTCGTAAAGTTTCACCAAACATTACAAAAAAATAGTGAACCTTTCTTGCTTGAGTGTATAGACAGGTAAACAGATGCCTCTTCACGGAAGAAAAGAACATCCTGTTTGTGGGCGTGTTTGATGTTTATGTGTCTGTTTTTCATTGTTTTGTCGGCTTTGGTTGTATGTGGTGCAAAATGTGCTTAAGGAGAGGGGACAACGTAACAAATCACCACCGGGCTGGTCTATGAAAGGACAAAAGGCAATGATAGAGCGAGAACTGGAAAGAGAGTTGATTCAAGCGGTTCAGATGAATGGTTGTTTGCATTCCTTTCAGATGTTGATCAAGGAGTTGAATCTTTACCAACAGGTCTTCTGTTTTGCGCAGCGATACGCAAAGCAAGGCCTTGACCTCGAAGAGATCGCCCAAGAGACGTTGGTCAGAGCATTTTCAAATATTCAGCGCTTTGATCCCGAAAAAGGACGTTTTCGTTCGTGGGTGTTTGGCATCGCGACGCACCAAATTTACGATTGGCTGAGAAAGCGTAATAGTCGTCATATCGACGAAGGGTGGGAGCCTGTGACGCCTCAAAAGTCCCCTGAGGAGTTGGTCGGTGTGATGCAGTCTGAGAAGGTCTTTATCGAGGCCATTGAAGGCTTGAAAGACAAATACCGTCGTGTGTTTGTGTTCTTTTACGTAGAGGGCATGAGTCAAGAAGAGATCGCAAAACAAGAAGGACTGAGCTGCAACAATGTCGGCACGATCTTGAATCGAGCTCGAAAACAAGTCTCAAAATCCTACAAAATCCGCATCAACTCCAAAAGCCCCCGCCAAAGAAGACAACTTTCGGAAGAGACCTTGTCCTTTGTCGATATCATGCCCGCCTTAACACAACGTTTTGCCTCCGTGTAAGAGATTGCGTCGACATACTCAAAAGGAGATGGTCTCTGTGTGTTTTTTGTTGGCCTTTATCTCATCGGGATAAAAAGGACGTTTTCTGTATTGGTGGTCCAGCCACATTTTCTGTTGACGTCCCAACAGCTTTGGCTCTTTATCGACCTGCTTTCCTGCCAAGACTCCATACGATCTGAATCGTTCACCAAGCTCAATGACAAATCGATAGGACGCACCGATCTTCACTTGATATGGTCCTTTCCCTCCATTTGGAGCGACATTCACTGTATGATCATCGCCGTGAGCACCTTGTGGTGTTGGTGACCAAGTTTGTGCGCTCTTTATGACAGAACGAAAATGGTGTTTGTGATATCGGCTCCAGGTCCAGTGTTTGATGTTGGGACCGAGTTCTTTCGTGAGTTTTTTCAGTGTGTGTTGGAAAGCTTCGTGGACGATTTGCTGCATCGGTTTGTCATTGCCCGCTGTGATGGTCCCATTCCAGACTCGAAGGATGGCGCTTATGCCGGGTTTCACGCGATCTTTTTTGAACATTTGTTTGTGCATGTGTTCAAACCATACGCGAAAGATCGTCGGCGCGAGCTTCTCGCGATGAGCATGTTTGTCCCACTGTTGCAAAATGCGAATGGCTTCGGCTGCTTGTTTGCTTTTGCGAGTGGCATGTTTGGAGAGCCATGTGAGCATCTTGGGGAGCGCGAGTACAGCGTGGGGGCTGAGGATGTCAAGCTGGATATTTTTGACACTGTGGAGGGTGTGTCTTGGGAGCTGTTTGATACGTGCTTCGATCCTTTTGGCTCGGTGTCCACTCGCAAAGGCGTGATCTGCAAAGTACGGGAATCCAGAGGGAAAGACTCTGTTGTTGGCGGTCGCGATGAACCCTCTCTTTGGGTTGTAGAGCGTGGGGCTGTGCTGGTGATCGAAGTACCCGTCCCACTGTTGCGCTGGATCTTGGGCATCTGCGAGGCCACGTTGTCCTCTCTTGCGTTTGGGAATCAGGCCGACCTGTCTGTATCCAATATTTCCCTTCTTGTCGGCAAAAACGAAGTTCCAACAGGGTGTGCTCCAGAGTTTAAACCCTTCATCGATTTGTCGGGCATTTTTGGCGCTCATGACGCGAAATCCGGCTTCAAAGGGGGAGCGTTTGATGTCATATGCGCTCCACCTGAGCAGCAATTGTTCACCTTTGGGACCTTTGATTGGGAAGATCGGGCCGAGCTTTGTGCGTTTGAATGTCTTCCAGAAGATGGGGATGTGTATCGCTGCTTTTTTGAGCCAGACAACAGGGCGAAAGGAGGTGATGTTGACCTTCTGTTTGCCTAACATAAAGGTCTCTTTTGTAGAGGCTGGGAGCTTGATGAGATCACCGACATTGCTATAACCGTTGGTGACGCCCCATGCGACATGTCGGTTGTTTCCAGAGGCGATGACAGGGACACCTGGGACATTGACTCCCAAGACATCGAAGTTGGGCGAGTTGAGGTGGACTTCGTGCCAGAAAGAAGGCGTGGAGATCACGAGATGGGGGTCATTTGCGAGTAATGCGTGACCTCTGAGGCTCCGCGTGGGAGCGATCACCCAGTTGTTGCTCCCCATTCCTCGGGCAGGTGCACGACCCATCGAAGATTGAATACGTCGAAGCCATTCAATATACCGCTGTGAGTGGTTCCGGAGTGCTGGTATGGATTGAGCCCATTTAGAGGGGGTGTTGCGTTGATGATAGGCTCCTTTGGGTTGTGTGGTGGGAGAGCTCGTCGGCTTCGATGTTGGCTGAGAGGATGGACGTGTCGAAGGTTTTGTCTTTTTCTCGTCCCCTTTGTGGGTCTTCTTGGGAGCGAGAGGGTGTTCACCGGGCTTGATAATGGTGTGATCGAAGGGTCTGGTGCCATGGATGATTGGGAAGAGTTCTTTGTACCGCTTATTTCCCAGTCGGGCCCTATAGCGCGCATGTTTTAAATCGTCAAAGAGTGTTTTTCTGGTCTGATTGAAGCTCTGTAACAAGCTCACCATGTAAGTGTCGAGCACGCGCCATGGGACGAGTCGAAGGCCATATCGCTTCGCTTGGTAGGGGAGGGATTTTGTGCGGTAGATGCGTTTGAAGGCTTCGTTCACGCCCTGTGTATAATGCTGTAGCCATCGGTAGCTTTGGGTGTTGTGTTTTTTGGCGTGTGCCAGCCAACGTGCCGCGATGGTTTGAAAATCCATCAACTTCATGAAGAAATCTGTCTTGAGATAGTCCTGGCCGAGCTGTTCGGAGAGGCGGCCGTAGGCGACACGTCGCAAAAAGTCCATCTGCCAGGCCCGCGCGCGGGCCTGGACAAAGCCCCAACAGAACATCACGGCTTCATCTGTATCGGCCTTGATGTGGGGGACGTTAAATGTGTCCGTCGTGATCTTGCAATTGCGCTGCGGGCCTTTGAGTGAGAGTGTCATCGGCTCTTTGGGAGGCCATGATGGTGGGGTCATCAGCCAGATGGTGGCGAGTAGGGCGAGTGTCAGTGCGATAAGGAGCCGAGCCTGCCATTTTTTCATCAAAAAAGACCTTTATTGAGGGAGGAGAATGCGACCTTTGAAGGGGTTATTGCATCCTTATACCATGTGTTTGTGGTGTTTCTGAAGAGGCTTCTTTTGTCTGTATTCTTTTTTCTTGTGGTGGCCTTATTGGGATTCTCTGTGGAATGTGCTACATACATGGCAATTCGAGCAAAGAGGAGAGAGCTAGATGTCGAAAGTCCCAAAAATCTTGTTATTGCAAGCTCGCCTGGAGAGTGATCCCATGCGAGAGCACGAAGTCAATTGTTTTTACGATCGCACGGAATTACCCCGAGGCGCGATCGAGATCTTCAACATGACGCAGGGTGTGTTTGCACACGAAAAACTTACGGATTACGATGCGATCATGGTGGGAGGCAGCGGTGACTTTTCAGTCGTTGAGAGCGGCTTCGATTGGCATCAGGACATGTTGGATCTGTTGTCCGTGATTGCGCGCAAAAAGCTGCCGATGTTCGCTTCGTGCTTTGGGTTTCAGGCGCTCGTGCAAGCGCTTGGTGGGACACTTGAACGTGTTCCTGAGCTTGGAGAGGTCGGCACATACGATGTCTCATTGACCGACGCAGGCAAAGAAGATCAAGCCTTCTCCTGGTTCCCCAGTACATTTAAGGCACAGCTCGGCCATCTCGATCGTGTCTCTGTACTCCCTGACGAGCTGGAGTGCCTTGCTTCCAGTGAACGTTGCCCTGTGCAAGCCATTCGATTGAAGGACAGCCCAATCATCGCGACACAATTCCACCCAGAGCTGAGTGTCGGTGCAAACTTCGAGCGCTTTGTCTACTACATCGAGCACTACAAGACACCAGGGATGAGTCATGAAGAGGCGATCGAATCTGCGAAGCCTGATTATGCCCCAAGTCCCGAGTGTTCTGAGCTGCTCAAACGCTATCTTCGCGATGAACTAGGATTCCATTATCCCACCGCTTCTTGAGCATCGTCCTCTTTTGTGCCTTTTTCCTCCCGACAATCTAAAGGAGATCTTGTGAACGTTCGTATGAGTCGAAGTCCTGATGAAGTTGAAGCGATGCAGCGTCCTGACTGGCGCTGGCAAATGTCCAACAGGATCACCTCCCTCGAACGATTACAAGAGTTTCTGCCTGGATTTACACCGACAGCCGAACAGATCGCTGTGAGCAAGCGTTACCCATTTGCAGTGACGCCTTACTACGCCTCACTTATTGAGCGCGCTGATGTGAGCGATCCCATCTACCAAATGGCCGTCCCCCAAGCTGCTGAAGGTATCGATGCGCCTGAGCTGATCCGTGATCCGTTGGGTGAGCATCAACACAGTCCTGTGCCGGGTTTGTTGCATCGTTACCCCGATCGTGCGGTCTTGTTGCTCAATGGTCTGTGTCCTGTTTACTGTCGTCATTGTACCCGTAAGCGCTTTGTCGGGATCGAGAAGGGGGCTGCGAGTGACGAGAAGATAACTCTTTGGGCGGACTACCTTCGTAAACATCCGGAGATCAAAGATGTGATCCTCTCTGGTGGGGATCCGCTTACGATGAGCAATCGACGACTTGAGCGGGTTCTTGAAGCTGTGCGTTCCGTTGAAAGTGTCGAGATCATTCGGATTGGGACACGCATCCCTGTGTTGATGCCTATGCGGATCACGCCGGAGCTGTGTGAACTATTGGACCGATACGCACCTGTTTGGGTTGTGACGCACTTCAATCATCCTCGGGAGGTCACCCCTCTGGCTGCTGAGGCGTGTGAACGGCTTGTGAGAGCGGGTGTTCCTGTCAATAATCAGTCCGTGTTATTGCGTGGTGTCAACGATCATCCCGACATCATGGAGTCACTCTGTCGGTCGTTGATGCGCAATCGAATCAGACCGTACTATCTGCACCAGAGCGATATCATTCAGGGGATTGAACACTTGAGGACTCGGACATCGCGAGGTGTTGAGATCATGGAGGCGCTTCGTGGTCGTCTGGGTGGGCTGGCCATCCCTCTGTATGTCCTCGATCTACCAGAAGGTGGTGGTAAGGTCCCGATCCTTCCTCAGTACATTGTCAGTCAATCTCCTCACAAGACAGTCCTCCGCAACTTTGAAGGTCGACTTGTCTCCTACCCTGAACCTGCTCAGCTCGACTCTCCCCTTGATACGTTGCAACGAGTGCAAAGAGGGGGGATCGCCGATCAACTCTCTGGCGTTCGGCCCAAAGCCCTGATCCCACAGGGATACAAGAAACCACACGAGCGCGGTGAAGAC
Organism: Deltaproteobacteria bacterium; assembly: GCA_002731275.1. Taxonomy (GTDB): domain Bacteria; phylum Myxococcota_C; class UBA6777; order UBA6777; family UBA6777; genus UBA6777. The sequence goes on from PCBK01000093.1 coordinate 24,004, forward strand.
GATTAAGCGAGACTTACGAGCGTTTTTTGAATCTTCTCGCACGTCCACTTGGTAAAAGCATGCGCAGTTTTCGCGTCTTCTGTGAGGGGAGGCGGCGTATGAGGGAGCGGATATTGCGCAGTTGTTGTCTCCAGGTACGTCTCTTTGTGCTGACTTTATCGATGTGATTGGCGAAAAATAGTAACGCCTCTTTGAGTATGCGGAATGAGCGGGTGTGATGAGGGAGTGTGCGTTTCCAGTAGAACCCGGCACGTAGATACTGCCTTTGCTGTGAATAGAGCCGCGCCAGCATCAAAGTGCTCTGTGGTGTATTGTGGCCGTTGTTGACGAGCGCAGTAAGGCAGCGGATGGACTGTTTGGAAGGTCCAACGAGCACTGCGACGCGCATACATGCCCGTGCTGCTCTGTGTTTTCCGTGTTGGAGCGCCTTTGTGTAGTGGGAGAGGGCTCTCTTTTGTGCACCCATTGCTTCCCATACCAATCCTGAGAACTCATGAACTTCCGGCGCTTGAGGGGCCCATTTGTGTGCTTTTTTCAGCGCGTCGTGGGTGACTTTTGTCTCGCCACCTCTCAGATGAATGGTTTGTGCGATGTATAGGTAAATGCGCCCCCATGTTGGGGTGTAAGTCGTGGCCTTTTGCAGCGTTGTGTGTGCTTTGTCGAAGTCACTTTGTCCGAGGGCTCGAAGGCCTTCGACTGTATGGGTGGCAGAGTGTACCCACGCTGCGGGAAGTGAGATGTTCTCCAGTAACCACAAGAAACCTCGCCATTGGAGTGTTGTGTATTGGAGGGGGGATTCGTGGGGTTGTTGTGTAAGCGGTGTCTCTGTCGCTGGCGAGGGGGTTTTATTCGCCATAGGAGGGAGTTGTGGAGGTGTGGGTTTGTGGGCGTTTTGGAGCGATGTGATCCTTTGCTGTATGTCCGCGATCGTCGTCGTCTGTGCGAGCGCTGGGTGTGTTTTGTAGAAGGAGAGCGCTTTGTGAAGGAGCTTGATATCTTTGAGTTTGGGGTGGGCTTGCTTCCACAGTGAAGCGGCCAATGTTGGTTGCTTTTGTTGTGTGAGGATCAGGGCTTTTCTTGCGTGTATCGCGGGGTGAAGGGTTTGCTTGTACATGAGCTTGTTGAGACACAAAAGCCCTTTTTGTCCTGCGCCTTCTTGTAGCCAGATGTCGGTGGCTGCGAGGCAGGCTTCGGCATCTGGATAATAAGCTTGTAGAGCGATGGTGTAGTGGTGAAGGGCGCGCTTCGTTTGTTTCTCACGTCTCCAAAAGTGTCCGGCGATCACGTGCACCCTGTGGTTGTTTTTGTTTTTTTGAAGAGCGCTCTCAATGTAGGGTTGGAGTCTTGAGGTGGGGGCGTTGAGGAGAAAGAGCGCGCGGGCCATTTCGAGATGATACAACCCCCAACTGCCACAACCTCTCTTGGCCTTTTCGAGCTCCTTGAGTGCCCGCAGTGGTCGATTTTGGTGGAGATATTCTTGGGCTTTGAATAGGGAAGTCACGCCACCTGCGTAGGCTTGATGAGCGTAGAAAAAGGTGAATATCACCAAGAGACAAGAAGTATACGTAGGCATGTTCTGCATATTGTTTTGGTATGTATCGCTCCCCTTGCCGGCAGGGGGGAGCGCAAGTTACGTCAGGGGGGCTCGCGGGCAGTGCCCAACTTGAGGCGTTTTTCTTCCTCTGCGTCCTTCCCCTTGCCTACGAAGTTGAGCAGTGGGAGGTGTCCGAACCCTTGTGAGGACGGAGGGGATTTTGAGCTGTATAAGGAGGTCTGTACGGGGTGGGCTCTCAGTACAATTTGAGCCGTAATTTTCGAAGTTTACCTTCGCGGTTGATCTTGATCCAGACGCGATCACCAACTTTGTGTTTTTCGAGAATGGTCAACAAATCGTCGAGATTGCGGACGGGTTTGCCATCGAGTCCGACGATAATGTCACCGAGGATGAGATCACCTTCGTATGTTCTTCTCATCCCTCTGAGGCGGAGCTTGGCGGCGGGAGAGTTGGGGACAACTTGCTCAATCATGACTCCAACACGTCGGATGCTGCGCATAAATTGCTTGTTGTAAAAGACGTGAATACCGATCCTGGGGCGACGAATACGTCCGTATCGGATCAGCTGTGGAACGACCCTGTTGACTGTATCGACAGGCACCGCGAAGCCGATCCCTGCGTTGGCACGGGATGGACTGAAGATCGCTGTGTTGACGCCGATCAGGCGCCCTGCGCTGTCGAGCAGTGGACCACCTGAGTTACCTGGGTTGATCGCCGCATCTGTTTGGATCACGCCTCGGATCGGACGGTTTGATTGTGAGCGAATCTGTCTGTTGAGTGCGCTCACGACGCCGACTGTGAGGGTTCGGTCGAGACCAAATGGGTTACCGATCGCGAGGACTGTCTGGCCGACTTGGAGATTGGAAGAGCGTCCAATTGAGATGGGACGAAGTCGCCGGGCTGGAGCTTTGATCTTGAGGACCGCGAGATCTTTGTCTGGTGCAGAGCCGACGACTCTTGCGGACCACGTGGATTGATCTGCGAGGCGGACTTTTAAGACGCCAGCGTTTCGGATGACGTGGTAGTTGGTGACGATATGTCCTTTTTTGTCCCAGACAAAGCCCGAACCTGTCCCTCGTCTGCGTCGCTGCATATCAAATGAAAATGCGCTGCGTTGGTATTTGGTGATAAAGGTGACGGAAGGTGAGACTCGCTTGAAGACACTGATCGTCGTGCGTTCTCTGCTGCTGAGAGAGCCTCTTTGTGATACTGAGCGTCCTTCTGCACGGGGGGTTGGGTCATGGTAAGCCATAAACCAAAATCCCGCGAAGGCCACGAGAGCTCCGACAACAAAACCTGTAAATATACCGGTATTGTTGTTCTGTGGGCGCCTCTGTGGAGGCTCTATTTTGAGGGACATATCACTACCTCCTTGTCAACGTGGTGATGTCATGAACAAAAGATACGGTGATGTGTGAGAAAGATCAAGCGTCGTTCGTGATTCACTTTGGGGGCGTTGTGCCAAAAAAAAACACCCCGAAGTCGCCTTCGGGGTGCTGTGTTTGAAGCTCATTGTCAGGTGGAGAAGAAAAGATCACGCTGACTGAATCTGAATTTGTCTAGTCTTGACCTCTGGTGCCTTCGGCAGGTGAAGTTTGAGTACGCCGTGCTCAAGCTCTGCTGTCACGTTGTCGAGGTCGAGAGGTTGTTGGAGATGGAAACTGCGCTTGAAGTGGACATCCCAAAAAGAGGCCGTTGGAGACGACTCTTCTTTGGCTTTGCGGTGGCCTTGGAATGTGAGCGTCTCATCGTTCATCTCAATGTCCAGGTCTTCTTTTTGGACACCGGGCAGATTCGCCATCAACAGGACGCCGTCTTCGTTCTCGAAGATGTCGACATGGGGTTTGATGTACTCGATGGACTCTTTTTGCGCTGGTTCGTGTTTTTGGATGTCTGTGCTCATGTTGCGCTCCTTTATCGGGGAAGGATGTCTATATCCTTTGATGTTCTTTGTTTGGTTTGAAAAGAGAGAAGAAGCCACACCTGTCATGGTATGGATAGTGATAAAAGGCATGGCTTCTTCGGATAAAGTTCTCTTGTCTTCCCTTTTCATGAGACAGGAGAATGTTTGTTAGCCAACCTTGACGGAGATCTGTCTGGGTTTGGCTTCGGGGGCCTTGGCGATGCTAATCTCGAGGACACCGTCCTTGAGGGTGGCTGTGATTTGGTCAAGGTCCACCCGGCAAGGGAAGTTGAAGCTCCGTGAGAAGGAGATCGAGGGGCGCTCTTGTCTTTGCGCTGTGTATCCTTCGGGGGCTTGTTGTTCCATATTGCCCGAGATGGTCATGCCGTCTGCGTTGGCGCTGAGGCTGAGCTGTTCTTCGGTCATTCCGGGGACCTCTGCGAGGAGGACCAGTCGGTCTGACTCGTCGTACAAGCGGAACGCAGGACCTTGTGTGGAGAATGTCTTCCACACTCTTGGGTTGCGGTTTTCGTGGAAAAGTTGGTTCAGCTGACGATTCCACTCGTCAAAGACTGCGAGTGGGTGGGTTTGATCTTGCGCGAAGATGTTATTCCATCGTGTAAGCATAATTCTCCTCCTTGCTTCTTATCCTTTCCTTTTTTGGAAAAGATAGAATCTTTCTGTTTTTATTAAGGCGTTTGTTTTATTGAGTTTTTGTTATCGCTTGCACATAAAAGCTAACCACAGGTCAAAGAGTGTCAAGAAAAAAAATGTTGCCTTCGTATTTCTCTTTGTATTCAGATGTTTGTATGGATTGTGTGCGTTTGTGTGTGAGGGAGAGTGTCATTGTTGCAGATGAGAGACACCTTGCGTCGAGATCAATTTGGCTTTTGGGGATGGAAATGACGATGAGCGCAAGGGGAGATTTGTTTGGGTGTGAGTGGCATGGGTTTTGTTAAGAAAAAGAAGCTTGAACCAGAACACCTCTGCTCTTGACACCGGTGAGGGGGTATGTTAGCACCAACGAGCATCATCCAGACACGCGATCATATTTGCCTGAGTCTGAAGCGTTATTTTATGAATAAATTCAGTGCTTTTTGCCCCCCGCGAGCTTGTGTGTTGATTTGGATGTCGTTGAAAGTGAAAGTGAACGCGCATATGAGGAAGTGTGTCCGAGTGCGCGATTGAAGGAGAATATTGGATGCGTCGTTGGAACGATATTGTGAGAGTGACAAAGGAGCGTTGGTTCCGTGTTGGAATGGGGCTATGCGTGTGTTTGCTCATGTCAGGATGGGGAGGATGGGGAGCATCAAATGCGATGGCCCAGGCATCTTCGGCACCTCCGCTTAAATTCTTTGAGCTGCGGGGGTTGTTTCGCTTCCGTGGAGATATCAATCACAACATGGCGCTCGGTGTTGGACCTCGTCAAGAAGTCAATGGTGCCGGCTATCGTCGTCCAAAATACTTCAACTTTCCATACCCTTACCCTGTCTCATCCTATCCCTTGTTCAACTCCTCTTTGATCAACGGTGATAATTATGAGCGGACGATGGCATCGGCGAACATGCGTCTTCGCTTGCACGCCAACTTCAACATCTCAGAGAACGCGAAAATCTTTACGACCTTCGACGTACTCGACAACTTGGTGTTGGGCTCAACGCCTCGCGGGAACACCGGCATCTTGCAAGATCCATTTACACCACTCGTTGGATTGAGCACGACACAATTGCCACCTTCCAATGGTGTCAATGCCTTTATGGACAGTGTACGTGTGCGCCACTTGTGGGCACAGGTGACGACGCCTTTTGGTTTGCTTCGCGTCGGTCGTATGCCCAGCCACTGGGGATTGGGAATCCTCGCCAACAAGGGGATGGACATGACGTCCGAGAACCCCCGTCAGGTCAACACGGACTCCGACTATGGAGATACTGTTGATCGTGTGATGTTTATCACCCGGGTTCTCGGTCATATCATCATTCCATTTGTGGACATTGTCTCTTCAGGTCCCACCTACACTGCACAAAACGAGCTCGCACTCAGCCAAGCATTCGACCCATCGATACGCGATGATGGTCGCCAGTTTGGACTCGCGATTGCGAAAGTCATTCGCCCCTACACCAAGATGATGGACCAACTCGACGATGGTCGTAACGTCTTCAATTACGGTTTGTACTTCATCGTGCGCCAGCAAGAGTTGACATCGGAGTGTGATCCCAACTCGACTTGTAAAAGCGAAGAATTGGGAACGGCGATCAACAACTTTGGTCGTGATCCTTCCTTCATCAACTTGGAGAAGCGGGGTGCGTTGTTGTTTATCCCCGACGTCTGGTTACAAGTCTTGATCAGTAGCATCCCTGATGTACAGCTTCGCATCGAGCTGGAAGCGGTCGCGATTGCAGGTTCAATCGACCGCGCTCCCAACCAAAAAGGGATGGATATTTTCCAATGGGGTGGGGCGCTTGAATTTGAAGCTCGCCTGCTCAACAGCCAGTTGTGGTTGGGGCTGAACTTTGGTATCGCCTCTGGAGACAGAGATTTCTTTAGTCGTTGGGGCTTTAACGCCGACACTGATGGAAGCAAAAACAGCAGCGGAAATTGTCGTGCAGGGACGGACGCAGACGGGACTTGCCGTGGCGCGATCAACAACTTCACGTTTGATCCAGATTACCAAATTGACATGATCTTGTGGCGCGAGATGTACGGGACATTCACAAATGCTTGGTACACAAAAGCACACATCACTTACAACATCGGGAATCCCTGGGAAAAGGAAGATGGCCTTGGGTTCCGATTGGCAGCAATTTACTCGCAGGCATTGGATGAAGCCGCGACACTCGGAAAGGCTTTGCCGTTGGGGCTAGAGTTTAACTTGAGCTTCCGCTTCGCCAACGCTGCTGATAATTACTTTCTCGACTTTTCCTACGGGATCTTGATTCCCCTACCAGGGCTCGCATACGCCGCTTATACAGATTCCGAAGCCAGGACAGGGCGGACGGAGCTGCAAGCGTTACAGGGTACTGCGCATCGCTTCTGGGTCCGGCTTGGACTGCGCTTCTAAGATCTTTGTAGGTTGATGGTTTTGGTCACCCTCCAGTGAAGACTGGGGGGTTTTCTCGTTTGATGCTCGCTTGAACCAGACATTGGAGGATTCGATGGCTTTGCAACTAAAAGGCTCAATGGTGGCGTTGGTGACGCCCTTTCGTGAGGATAAAAGTGTCGACTGGGATGCGCTTACGCGCCTCGTCGATAGACAATTGGCAGGGGGAACAAGTGCGTTGATCATCTGTGGTACCACCGGTGAAGCGTCCACGATGACCCCTCAAGAGTGCAAAGAAGTCCTCTCCTTTGTCGTCAAACAGGTCGATGGAAAAGTCCCTGTCATCGCAGGAACAGGTTCCAATAACACAGCCGTCGCGGTCCAGGCGAGCCTCAACGCAAAAGAAGCGGGCGTGGATGGTCTCCTCGTCGTCACACCTCCGTACAACAAACCCACACAAGAAGGCCTGTTGGATTACTACAACACCATCATCAAGGCGGTCCAGCTGCCTGTCGTGTTGTACAACGTCCCCGGACGCACTTGTTGTAATCTTTTGCCTGAGACCGCCGCGATCCTCGCCAAAGATCCCCTCGTTGTCGCGATCAAAGACGCAACGGCGGACATGAACGTCGCATCTCGTATCAAAGAACTCTGTGGAGATCAGTTGACACTGCTCTCTGGAGATGACTTCACCGCGTTGCCTCAACTCTCCGTGGGAAGCGAAGGCTGGATCTCCGTGACGGCCAACATCGTCCCCGAAGACATGGCCGCGATGTACGACGCATGGGTCGCTGGCGACATCGAGAAAGCCCGCGCCATCCACTTCAAGACATTGCCTCTCCACCGTATGTTGTTCTTCCGCAGCAACCCCATCCCTTCAAAGGCTGCGCTTGCGCTGATGGGTCACTGCGAAGATCACGTCCGCTCCCCACTGCTTGCGCTCAACGATGAGGACAGAGCTGTCGTCACAGAAGCGCTCAAAGGCTACGGTCTCCTCGAAGGAGCTGCGTAATGGCGAATGACCTCGTGATCCACGGCGCTGCCGGACGTATGGGAAGACGTCTCGTCGCCCTCTCTCGTGAGTTTGATGCGCTTCAACTCGTAGGGGCGATCGAGTACGAAGGTTCTCCTCATCTCGGTAAAGATGCTGGTGTTGTCGCTGAAACTGAGCCCTTTGAGGTTGAGATTACAGACGCACTCACACAGCTCAAGCAAGGACAGGTCGTGATCGACTTCTCCTTGCCACAATCCCTCTCTCGCTTGTTGCCCGCAGTTGTCGACGCTGGAGCGACACTCGTCTGTGGGACGACCGGTTTCTCCAAAGAACAAGTCGCATCTCTCAAAGAAGCCTCCAACAAAATCCCCGTTCTTTACAGCCCAAATATGAGCGTTGGTGTAAACCTGCTGTTTTTGGCTGTCCGCGAGATGACAAAGTGGGCGGGTGAGGACTTTGATATCGAAGTCTTCGAAATGCACCACAAGATGAAACGCGACGCGCCCTCTGGGACAGCGCTGCGTATCGCTGAGCATATCGCAGATGTCCAAGAGCAACGCCTCGCGGATGTGATGAAGACAGATCGTTATTCTCAAGATGCTCCCCGAGAGGCCGGCGAAATTGGGATGCAATCTGCTCGTGGTGGTGATATTGTCGGTGAGCATACAGTTTTTTACTGTGGGATGGGTGAGCGTATTGAGCTTACACACCGGGCGACTTCACGTGACATTTTTGCACGCGGCGCGCTACGAGCTGCGAGCTGGATGGCTCAAAAGCCCGCAGGTTTTTACTCGATGTTTGATGTGCTGTCTTTTGCTTCCTAAATCTCATCCGAGCGCCTCTGTATGACAAGTACGAAAGTCGCCATCGGCTTGGGCTCCAATCTTGGCGAAAGAGAACACTTTCTCGCCTATGCCATCGATTCCATCGCCTCACGTGTTGGAAAGATTCTGCACATCTCCTCTGTCTATGAGACCGAACCTGTCGGTGGACCCATCCAATCTGCATATCTCAACGCGTGTGTTGTTTGCCTCTCTGACCTCACGCCGTTGGAACTATTGCAAACATTGTTGTCTATAGAGAGTGAAGCGGGTCGGCAACGAACCGAAAGGTGGGGACCACGCACGTTGGATCTGGACTTACTACTCGCTGGACAGGTCAGTGTTCACCACCATACGCCGCTGGAGTTGGTGGTTCCTCATCCGAGGCTTCATCTGCGTCGTTTTGTCCTCGCGCCGCTCGCTGAGGTCGCACCGAGTATGCAACATCCAGTCTTCCAACACGACGTCGCGACGTTGCTCGACACATGTGCGGACAGTAGCCCTGTCGTGCCTTTTGTTCCTACAACACAAAGACTTCGTCGGAGTCTGGTGGCCCATCTTTAATGATTTGAACACGTGAATTTTGTGGGGTGATACCTTGAAAAAAATGTCTTTTCGCCCATCGGCTGGAAAATTGATGATGCACTGGCTGCTCTCCGCGACTTTTCTTGGGGTCGCGCTGCTCATGTACATCTTCATTTTTTGGCTCCCCTACCGTTCCATCAATCTCGAAAAATGCCCCGCAGCCTGCTCCGAGAACTCCGATTGCTGGGTTCCTGGTTGCTCCAAAAAGACCGAGTGTAACAGTGGTAAATGTCGTCCGGCTTCAGGACACAAACTCTTCTTGTCGGCATCTGGGATGGGCTTCTTGACCATCCTTGGGTTTTTGTGGGCGTTTATCGCTTACATCAAGACCAAGACCTTGTTGGAGGTCGATGAGAATGGCTTCCACTTTACACGACCGCTTCATAACGTCGATATACCGTGGGATAACTTTCTTGGGATGTCTTTTCATGGTGTCAACACGCGTTTTGGAAAAGAGGCCACTGTCTACTCCATTACAGGCGACACAGGCCTCTTCTCGTTCCTCGTCTTGGGACTGCCTGAAAACACCTCGACACGAGAACTTGAGCTCGGTGCGATCTTCTTCCTGCAGCTCACCACCGAACAATGTGACGAGTTGATCAAACTCATCGAAGACAAAACAGGCGCGGAGCCTGAACCTGAGTTTGAATGGTAGACTCCCCTGGATTCTGGCCTCTCTATTGCCTCTTAAGCCTCCAACTCCCCGTGCCTTCTCCACTCTTCCATCCAAAAGAAATGGGTTGAATCTTCTTACAAATTCCGACATACTGTGCATATTCTTGAAATAGGAAGATGTCTCATATCTCCTTGTTTGGATGGGATTGTGTGATGAAAGAAGACAACAAAGAGCCCCGTAGGAACGACATTCGTCGGGCCAAAACCAAGATGTTGGAGGCGCCCCACCTGATCAACAAGGGTGTGAGTGCTGATCATCTCTCTGATTCTGCGGTTCAAAACGCGAAAGAGTTGCTTGGGGAGGTTGTACAAGAGCGCGAACCTGTTGTCTCTGAGGAGAAAAAGAAGGAGAAGAAGGAGCAGGGGCGAAAGTATCAAAAGACACTAAAGGTCCGTGGGAAGAGGAGTAAAGAGGAGAAAAAGCCAGGGCTTTGGGGGCGAATGTCCAATCTGGTCAAGAAAATGGTCCCTGGTAGTGAGACCTCTGCAGAGGAGGAGAGAGCGGCCGAGAAAGCGGCGCAAGAAGCAGAGATGAGGGCGATCGAGCAGCAGCGATTGCAGATGGTGCGCGAACAACGGAGTCAATTTCAAACCAACCGCAAGCGACCGACAAATATCGGAGAACGTCAACTCAATGAGCTCAATCTTGAGCCCGAAAATACGATGCAACGTGTGGTCGGAAAGAGCCAGTGGCAGGGAGCGAGGCAGCATCAACTCAACAGCATGAGGATGGCCGGTTTGCCCGCCGACTTTGAACTCGAACGACAGAAAACAAATGAACATCTTGTCGGTCGTGCTGGCTGGAGGAAAGAGCAGCGGCCAGGGCGCTTGAAAGACTCTGATGTCGATCAAGGGATGCTTGAGCGTGAAAAGACGAACGAGCGGGTTGTCGGAAAAGGTGGGTGGCGTGGTCGCGCCCAACGTAACCATCTCAACAGTCTGGCGGAGGCCAACGTCGACACGGGCATGTTTAAGCCCGAAACATCCAAAGAACGTGTGATTGGTCGTAGCAGTTGGCTCTCACAAAATCCCCACGCGCTCAATAGCATCGCCAAAGCGATGTTTGAGGCCGGAATGCTCAAGCCTGACACAGATATGCACAGCGTGATTGGACGTAGCGACTGGCTCGCGATGCTGCCCAACGAGCTTAATGATCTGTTGATGTCTGGCCATCTCACAGAGTACGACCTCGAAGATATCTACCTACAGATCATGGACCCAAGCTGGAAACACCACGGCGAGGGAGCCCCTCCCGACTGGCAATTCATGGAGCTGCAACAAGAACATGAAGGTCACTATCGCGTCGATAATCGCCCTCTCGATTTGTCACGTCGCAATCAGTACGCCGACTACTCTGGTGAGTTCGACGAATTTGATGAAGGTGGCAAGGAGTGGTTTGACGATGACGATGATGACTTCGGTGCAGGGGATGCGTGGGGAGGTAACGACGACTGGTACAGTGACAAGGCAGCTCCCAACCAACGTAACAGTTGGGAAGAGGACGACGATGACTACTACGAAAGTGAGAGCGCCGAGTATTACGAGGGGGCCGAAAATGTGCCGTTTGTGAGGCAAGTCTCACATGGCAATGATGACGACTACGAGAGTGAGAGCGCCGATTACTATGAGAGCGAGAGCGCTGATTACTACGAGGGTGAGAGCGCAGAGTACTATGAGGGAGGCGGTTACGACTATGAATACGATGATCCTATGGCCGATGTGCAACAGGGGAGGTTGTATGGGGACGGACGTGGATATCGGATGGAGTCCGAACAACGGCTTCCACGTCGTCAAGTTGAGCGGACCGCAGATCGTCCAGCACCCAACCAGCGTCGTGGGTATGTGGTCGACGATATGTACAGATCGATTCAACAGTCAGGCCAACAGGAATACGATGTATACGTCGTCGCAGCAGGGGATTCATTTGATGGGATCGCGCGTCGGTTTGGTTTGACGAGTGATGAATTGCTAGCGTGGAATCCACAAATCAATGCAAAGGGATTTCACACGCGAATTTACGTGGGGATGTCTTTGTACGTGCCCAAAACGAATCGATAAAAGGAATGGTTTGTGTTGGGGGAGGCGTTATTTTTTGATGCCTTCAAAGGTGATGCCTTCAAAGGGGCGCTTGTTTGTGGGTTTTGTACGGTTTCGTCTCTTTCGCCTTCTATATCTTCGTCTATATCGTCTTTTTCTTCGGCGTCTGTGTCTTCTTTTGGGAGGCGCTGCGTGGAAGGTCCCAAACGTCATCCTTGGTGGTGGAGCTGGTCTTGTACGAGTGAATGGCGGTGTCTTCGATGGTTGGGTTCGAAGTGCCAACAGTCGGTACGTTTTGCTCTGTGTTGGGGCTGTCGTTAGCGTCTCGATAGTGCTGTGTGTTTCATATCCTTCGAGCTTTAACGTCAACATGAGCTCTTTGCCGGCACTTGTGCGCAAAGAGAAGGGGGTTTGTGCACCTTTTACTTGGTAGCCATTGAGCCAGACATCAGCACCTTCTGGGGATGAATGAATGGTGAAGCGCACCTGTTTTTTGGCGAGAAGTGCTGTACGAGGAGCTGTTGAGGATGGTGGCTTGGGAGCACGTAGCATCCAACTCACAAGACCTGTGACGACGATGCCTGCGAGCAGTGTCGCGATGGAGATGCCCAGCAAAAACAGTGGGCTTGGTGATTTGTGCTGGTGGGAGGAGGTGTCGAAGGCTTCGAGGTCGTCCTCCGAAAATCCTGTATGGGTTTCTTTGTGACGTGGAGAGGGAAGTGCTCCTTGTGTCGGAAGGAACTCCGAAGAGAGATTGGATTGTTCTCGCAGCGCGTGCTGAAACTGTGTCCAAAACGCAACAGCATCGCGCTGTCGATCTTCTGGATATTTTTCGAGCGCTTGTTGAAAAAAGTTCTCCAATGAATGTGCCCAACGGTTATGTGGGGCGACTGTGGAGAGTTTGGGCGGTGCTGTGAGTAGGTGTTGTCTCAACAGAGACGCGAAGGTTTCGCCGACAAAGGGCGTTCTCCCTGTGAGCATCTCGAAGAGGATGATCGCGACAGAGTAGAGATCTGCGCGTCCATCGACGTAGTGTGTGTTTCCTTCGGCTTGCTCCGGGGACATGTAGGTGGGGGAGCCAATACAGGAACCTGTTTGGGTGATCTGGCTGGAGTCCATACCTGCAGCGACGCCAAAGTCGATCAGTTTGACGAGCTCCTCTCCTTGTGGTGTGTACGTGAGGAAGATGTTGGCAGGTTTGATATCCCTGTGGATGATGCCCTTGGCGTGGACGTATTGGATCGCTGCGCAGAGCTGTTCCGCGATGTTGTGGATTCTGTGAAGGGTAAAACCTTGTTTCTTTTTGAGTTGGTGTTGGAGGTTTTGACCTTCGAGGTACTCCATGACGAGATAGTAGAAGCCTTCTTCTTCGAGGAATCCGAAGTCGATCACGCGCACGACGTTGGGGTGATCGAGTGACGCGACCGCTCTGGCCTCTCGGCGAAATCGCTCGACGGCCTCTGCGTTGTCTTGCAGCCCGAGGTTGAGGACTTTGATGGCGTATGGTGTGTCGAGATCTGAGTGTTCTGCTTTGTAGACCGCTCCAAATCCACCGCGTCCAATACGATCTTTGAGTACAAATCGTCCGATTTGTCGACCGATCATGGGGTCTTTGGTGCGTGGAGGAGGGGCGAGGTCTGCAGCGACTGGTTTGTCAGCGACCAACAACGCGTTCGCAGATTGTTGGGCCGTTTGGTGATGATTGTGGGGGTGGCCAGTCATATGTTCGCGTGTCCCTTACCTTATTTCTTGGTCGGCTCTTTGGGAGTTGGTGTACTTTGACGTTGGCGTCAAGGCGTATTTGTCCACACACTTTCCTACCGAATAGCCTAGTGGACCATCCTTTAGATGTCAAGATTGTATAAGGGGGTGCGCAGAGTATCCAACGTTTGTGCAGGATGTTTGATTGTTCGTCCGGATGTGGTAGTGTAAGGTCGTGTGTGTCATTCATTACGAATTGTTTCATGAGGTCAAGTATATGGGTCATTTGACACGCTGGCAATGTGCTGTGTCAGGCAAACAATTGTGTGCGTATGTGGGGATTCTTTTGTGGTTGTGTACATGCATACCGTGCTCTGCACATGCCGCAAACTTCCAAACCTATCTCTCCGAGATTGGATTGCTTTATACACAAGGACAAAAACTCGCCTCCCGAAGCATGTATCGCAAGGCGCTTGTGAAGTTGATCGCTGCGGCTGACTTATTCAAACGTCTCGAACAACTCAAATTGTCAGACCAGCAAAAGAAAATCGTCTCCAAAAACCGTCCCGTCGTATTTTTTGCGATTGGAAAGACCTACTACCTGGACAAACAATACAACCAGGCGGCGGTGTACTTTTCTCGCTGCGCCAATCTCAACACTCAACACAAAGCCATTGGACTTGCACGTCGGTATCTTCGGGAAATATGGCCAAAAGTACACGCGACCATCGTCGTCAGCGCCGATCTTCAGGGTGCGGACGTCGCGATCAAGGACATCTCAGGGAAGGTCTACCGTGGTCAGGCGCCTTGGCGAGTACAGGTCCTCTCTGGTGAGACTCATTTGCTCGTCTACGCCGAAGAACGCAAGCCCTATCGAGCGACATTTACACTTCAACCCGGTGCGCTCAAACGATTCCACGTCCGCTTGCGACCTGTCACAACGGCGACGCGCAATCCCATCCCCCGTGTTCGCAAACAACCATCCAGTAAAAGCAATCAAACCCTCAAACTCATCGGAGGTATTTGTATGGGTGCTGGTGTTGTCGCGGGCGCAACGGGCGGCATTTTGTTCGCCTTTGCAGAGGGGAATTACGCCGAGGTGAACGAGAAGAAAGGACTCGTTAGTACGGACACACCAGGATTGTGGGATGTCTATTCTTCTGCACGAGTCCAAGAGCAAGGAGCCATTGTCTCCTTTGTCCTCGCAGGTGTCTTGATCGTGGGAGGGACTGCCTTGTTCGCGCTTCCACCTCTCTCATCGTCCAACAACACACCGACCTCTTGTTGTGTTCCTTCTCACAACTTGATGGGCTCTTTTGTGCAAACCTTCCGATGAGCATCCCATCCATCCGTCAGGGGAGCGAACTCTTCGAACCTTATCAGGTTGTCTTCGAGGATGATGCGTATCTGATCATCAACAAACCTCCGGCGCTACCTTCGACTGGGATGAAGATGTCCGATCCATATTGTCTTCAATCTATCCTGTGTGATGACTATGGGCGGATGATCTGGGCTGTACATCAACTCGACGCTGACACTTCAGGGGTAAATATCTTTGTGATGCAAAAACAACTTGTTTCACAGGTGAAGGCGAGGATGGAGCTGCCCCAGACGAAGAAAACCTACCTGACACTCTGCCACGGACACCCCGAGCGCGAGATGTGGGTTGAATCCCCCATTGGCCCCACCTCTTGTCAGCGAGGGTGGGGTGTCACTGCTCATGGAAAATACGCAAAAACACATCTTGAAGTACTTGAGTCTGTTGGGGATGTTTCGTTGGTTCGGGTTGAGATTGTGACGGGGAGAACACATCAGATCAGGGTTCATCTCGCGCACATTGGGCACCCACTTGTCGGGGAAGATTGGTATATCGACGAAGTCTGTCCACTACATCCAAGACAGGCATTGCACGCTTATGAGATCGCATTTGCTGATGGAGTGTCGCCTGAAGGATGGAGGGCACCACTGCGAGAGGACATGCGTGCGTTGCTTGTGACGTTGGGGTTTGAAGGTGAGTATGCGCGACAACTTGTGAGGGATGGAGTTATCGTTTCACTGTGAAGGTGAGTTTGAGTCCTGAGACTTTTGTATGGGTGAGGGTTTGTGTGCCAAAGGGTGAAAGGTCACCTGTCCAGATACCACATACTTCTGGTGAGTAGAGTGAACCGTCGTTATCGAGGACGGACAGTTTTGCGTTCTTGAGTTGGAAGGGGTCGATCCGTGAGAGGCTCCAGTTAAATGTCAACTCACTGTCACAAGAAGACGTAATCTCTTTGCTTTTGTAAGTTTGTCCATTGGGGAGAGTCAGCTCCAGGTAGATGTCTGGTTTTCCGATGGTGTCTGTACAGGCTGTGCCACAAGGGAAGTAGATCTTGGTGAACTCCATTTTGCGAAGGCATTTGTTGTTAATGCAGCCGTCTGAACAAGTCCCACAAGATTTTCCGCAACCATCCCCACCACACTCTCTTGTTGAGCAAAGAGAAGTGCAGCAGCTGCCGTTGATACATGTTTGGCTGCTGAGGCAAGTTCTTGTCGTGGACCAGTAACGACAGCCATTGGCGTCTTTCAGGCATGTTTGATAGCCTTGTCCAACGCATTGGCGTGCGTTTTCGGCGCATTCGTGTTTACAGACACAATTGCTCGATTGGCACTCTGAGTGTGGAGGGCAGATCCCGCAGTTTCCGCCACATCCATCAGGGCCACACGTCTTCCCTTGGCAGGCAAGCGCGCAACAAGAACCGTCTTTACATGTCCCACCAGATTGGCATTGGTAGGTTTTGATCGAACGGCATCCCTGGCTATCGGGATCGCAGCGTTCGTAGGAGCTTGTGGAGGTACACTTTTTGTAGCCTTCCTGACATTTATGTTGGCAGGTGCACTTTCCACTTTGGCAGGTTGTGAGGCCGGTACATGTTCCGCAGCTACCGCCACAACCATCATCGCCACAGGTCTTGTTGTTGCAATTGGGGATACATTTGCAGGTCCCATCGACACAGGATGTGTCACTTGTGCAGGCGCAATCGGTCGGACATGTCGCACATGTCTCGCCTTCTTGTTTTTCACATTTTCTGTTTCCACATCTGTGTTTGCACTGACCTGTGCTGCACTCGTGTGTTTTGGGACACACACAGTCTTGTGGGCAGGTGCTACATGTTTCGCCTTTGTCGACATCACAGATCTGGTTACCACATTGCGTGCCACATCGACCTGAGGAGCAGAGTAATCCACTCTCACAAGCGCAGTCTTTGGCACATGTCGAGCAGTTCTCGCCGGCTGTAGCGTCACATTTTCCGTCACCACAATTGCTGCCACAGGCGCCGACTTTGCAGACTTGTTTGTTTGGGCAGGGACAATCAGAAGGGCATGTCGAGCAGTCTTCACCATAGGCGGTTTCGCAGCGACCGTTACCACACGTCCACTCACACCGACCTTCGACACATGTTTGTGATTGTCGACAGGTGCAGTCTTTGGTGCAGGTCGTGCAGTTCTCACCGAGGTTGGTATCACAAGTGCCATTGCCACATGTTCCTTGACACGATGAGCTTTGTGGATCGCATGATTGGCCGCCGGGGCAGGTACAGTCGGAGGGGCAACTCAAACAGTTTTCGTTCTCAGCGCCTTCACATGTTCCGTTGCCACAAGAGGCTTGCTCTTTACAACTGTTGTTGAGGCAGATTTGACCTTTGGTGCAGGCGCAATCTTGTGGGCAGATGGCACAGGTTTCGTTACTGTCACACGTTCCATTTCCACATTCATCGCGTTGTTTGCACGTCCCTGCCTGGCAATACTGTTCGGCAGGACATTGGCAATCTTGGGCGCAGGAGAGACAATCTTCGACCCCAATGTCACAACGTCCGTTTCCGCAAAGGTTTTCAGAACCTTCACCGCCGCCACCGCCATCTGTCGGGGTTGTTTCGGTCGTTTGGGTTTCACAAAGGCCTGCAATGCAAGTTTGTCCGTTGGGACAATGGGTTTCGTTGAGGCATTGTTGGCATTTATTGAGTGAACAGTGTGGTTTGGCTGCGGGGCACTGGCCATCTTGCTCACACTCTCCTTTTGGGGTGGAGGTGCAGGAGAACAGCACGAGGCTCAGTAGAATGAGACTTTTTGTGAGCCAAAGCAGCGGACGGTAGGTGACAGGAGCCGTTTGGGATGTATATCGAGAGGTCATCATCATAGCCATAAAATGTTAAAAAAACGTCATAAGAAACGAAAGGTACAATGCACATTTTCTTCCATCAGACAATATCACCACTCTTCTTCGAAGGGCAAGACCCTTGCATTTTGACTCTCTTTGCGAGACCTTTTTGTCTTACCATGGGTTTATGTTGTGAGGGCTAGGTGGCACTTTGCGTTTGTTGTTCCATTTTTGGTCTTGCAACAACACATTCTGTCCCTCATAATGATGCCCAATGATCACGAACATGAACAGATACGCGTTTTTATCTTCCTGAATGTATATATCTTTTTCCACTTCTTGGAGAGCAATCCATGAATCGACACCAAATCAAATTGTCTTTTTGTTTCTTCGCCTTGTTGGCGTTCGCCGGCATTTTTTCGAACTGTAGCCCTTCCACGACGATCGGCAATCCCTGTGCCATTGATGGCGATTGCCAAGGTTCACTCTGTGTGAATGGCGTGTGTACTTCACAGCAAGGGGAGTTTACATCGAAGGATGGCGGGACTGTGTCAAACTGTCCCGGAGAATGTAAGTCCGCAGATGAGTGCCAGGGATGTCCTAACGGACGAACAGCTTGTATCGGTGGCGCATGTATCGTGCCAAGTGGACTTTGTCCTTCAGCCTGCCAAAGTGATGGCGACTGTGGGAAGTGTCCGAACAATGCGACGGCCTGTCTCAATGGTGTTTGTTCTATTCCTCCAGCGGGAACGTGTCCTGCGGCTTGCGCGACGGATGGTGATTGTGCCCAATGTCCAGAAAAAACAGCTTGTATCCGAAGGACGTGCGTTGTTCCTCCTACCGGAACGTGTCCTGCGAGCTGCCAGACAGACAAAGAGTGTGCGCAGTGTCCTGGAAACCAGACAACTTGTGTACAAGGTGTCTGCCAAGGACCTGCCATTTGTCCTGATAAGTGTACAACATCCGATCAGTGTGTTGGGTGTCCTGGTGGACGAACCCAATGTATCGAAAACACATGTCAAGATGGCGGGGGGAATGTATGTCCAGCGCGATGTCAATCTGATAGAGATTGTGCGGTTTGTCCGGCAGACAAACGTTCTTGCCAAAATGGTCAGTGTGGTGGAGGGTCTACTGGTTCTTGTCCCCGTACTTGTAAAACCAGCGCAGATTGTGCCAACTGTGGTGATCGCAACATCTGTCGGGACTTTGGTGTCGTCTCTTCTTGTGTAAGCAAAGACTTTTGTCCTCCTGCCTGCCGCGAAGATGCTGATTGTAACACCTGTACAGGCGGTCGTAACAAGTGTATCAACAACCAGTGCAACACCGCAGGAACTCCTGTGTGCCCCAGAAACTGCCAGTCTGACGCTGATTGTAGTGGATGTCAAAATGGGCGGACTTCTTGCCAGGATTCGAGTCTCGGAAAAGTTTGTGTGCCCCCCAACTTCTGTCCTCCTGCATGTCAGGCAGATCTCGACTGTGTGAATTGTACAGGTGGTCGCACAACCTGTCGAAACTTCCAATGTACAACAGGTGGTAGCACTGGCCAGTGTCCTCGAAGATGCCGCACCAACGCCGATTGCGCACAATGTCCTAACGGTCAAACAAGCTGTCAAAACAACCAATGTACAACTGGTGGTAGCACCGGCCAATGTCCTCGCACATGTAACACTAACGCCGATTGTGCCAATTGTTCAAATAACCGAACAACCTGCCAAAACTCCAGCCTCGGACGTGTTTGTGCTCCTGCAAACTTCTGTCCTCCTGCATGTCAGGCAGATCTCGACTGTGCAAATTGTACGGGTGGTCGCACAACTTGTCGAAACTTCCAATGTACAACAGGCGGAACCACGAGTTGCCCAGCTGTTTGTACCAGTGACAATGACTGTGCACAGTGTTCAAATGGTCGGACTTCCTGCCAGAATGGACAATGTTCTGCGACCAACATGTGTCCACGTACCTGCCAAAGCGACTCCGATTGTGCACAGTGTCCAAATGGCCGCACCTCCTGCCAAAACTTTGGGGCTATCGCTGTATGTGGTACGGGTGGGACAAGCACCTGTCCTGCTGCATGTCGTACAAACATCGATTGTGCGCAGTGTCCGAATGGCCGCACAAGCTGTCAGAACAACCAGTGTACAACGGGCGGTAGCACCGGCCAATGCCCCACAACATGTAGCAGCAACACGGACTGTTTACAGTGTACAGGCAAACCCCTCTGTAAAACCCAACCCAACGGTACGGCTGTCTGTTCATCCCTCTAACCCTCTCGAATGTTGATCCGGCAGACGCAACTGCAACATACGCCTCAACAAACTCACCACCCTGTCACTTCGTGACATCCCTCCTCTCAAGCCTTTCGAGAGGAGGGACCATTTATCCGATATGTACGTAGGTTGAGGTCGGACACAAGGCCCGACCCTACTGAATCCAACCGATATACACGAAGATTTTTCGTTTGTATCGCGATATATCGTTTGGCTCGTTTCGAGGGCGGGCCTTCAGACCTGCCCAATTCTGAACGATGCGAGGCCGTAGGCATCGCGTACGCTCTCTATAGGCCCAGGTTTTAACTTGGGTGCATGGCCATTCATGTCCTGTTCACCATCCATATGTGGTTGTGCGCGTATCCTGAACACCGCTCATATGTAGTTGTGTTCGTATTTGTTTGGTGTGTCTTGGTGGATGGTTTTCGAGAGCGGGAACATGGGTTGAATCATTGGATAGAGGGATTCGTTTGGCTGGTATCACCGGGTTTAAACCCGGTGCTATAGATAAGGTACGCTCGCCTCAAGGCTTCGCATTGATCTGAATTGCGGTGGGACTCAAAGTCCCACCTCAACACATTACACGCGGTCATACACCAAACCCGAATCTATGGGGTTTTTTACTTCTTGGGACAATCGGTGCCAAATCTCTCTATAGGCGTTCTTTGGTAACTATAGACGTTCTTTTGGTAACTATAGGCGTGCTTTTGGTAACTATAGGCGTTCTTTGTCAGCTATAGGCGTGCTTTTGGTAACTATAGGCGTTCTTTTGTCAGTTATAGGCGTTCTTTTGGTAACTATGGGCGTCCTTTTTGGTAACGATAGGCGTTCTTTTGAAGCTATAGGAGTCCTTTTGGTAACTATAGACGCTCTTTTGCCAGCTATAGGCATCAAAATGCAAACTATAGACGCTCTTTTGGGAACGATAGGCGTTCTTTTGCCAGCTATAGGCGTCCTTTTGGTAACTGTAGGCGTTCTTTTGCCAGCTATAGGCGTCCTTTTGGTAACTATAGACGCTCTTTTGGGAACGATATGCGTTCATTTGGGAACGATATGCGTTCATTTGGTAACGATAGGCATCAAAATGCAAACGATAGGCGTTCCTTCAGGAGCTATAGGCGTCAAAATGCAAACGATAGGCACCAAGTTCTGTGCGAGAGATGCACTCTCCACAGCAATAGGGGGCGGTGGGTTGGCGGTCGGAATGGGTACGTTGTTTGGGGAGGCTTTGGAGGCAGGTCAACACAAATGGGTTGAACAATATGTCGTTTGCTACGGAAAATCAACATTATGTAGCATACTCCAACTTGTATCTTGTTGGGTTTGATGCAGATCAATTCGTTTGTTTTTTTGGAGGGGAGTTTGCGGAGTGGACTTTCTTTTGCGACAAGATCCGCTACAATGCGAACGCATCTGATCGTTGAAGAGGTCACAACTTCCCTCTTTTCCTCGTTTTGTTCGTCTTGTGGACGGTTTTGTTTGTCAACACAAGACAAGTCGATCGTCCTCAAAGAGGAGTCCTGTAAGTATGTTTCGAGCGATATTCTCGGTTCTTTCTGTGTTGTGTGGGGTGGGATTGTTGTTTGTGCCATCTCCTTTTTGGTGGCTCGGTGTCGGCTGTTTGTTTGGCGGCGGTGCGTGGATTGCACACGATCGATGGCTGGATTGGCATGAGAACCCTATATGGGAAGAGCAGGTCGAGTGGTGGTTTTTGAAGGGAAAACGGCGCGTCTTATTTGCCGATCTCTTCTGTCTTTTGATCATTTTGGGGCTCGCGGTTATTTTGCTCGGTGAGTCCTTCATTGGTTTGCGCCCCATCGATCATGATCACGTCGTCCACTACGCGAAAGCCTGGCGTTTGAAAGACGACTTTTTATGGCAAGGTCGTTTGCTCGGTTGGAGTCACGACTGGTTTGCGGGATATCCGGCTCAATATTTGTATCCATTTGGTGCTGATCTGTGGATTATTTTGTTCCACACACTCGGTCTGGGGCTGTGGTCTTTTGGACAGGCATACGCGTTGTCCTTTGGCTTCTTTTGGTTCTTGATCGGGGCGTCGTTGTTCGCACTCTCACGTCAGATGTTCGACTGGAAGGTCTCCTTGCTCGCGGCGCTCTTGTGGATGACAGATCCCGGTGCGTATCGAATGGGTGGCTGGGTGTTCACAGCTGTGTGGGGAGTGTGGCCACAAGTCCTCTCTGTTGTGTGGGCGACCTTTGCGCTCGCACAGCTCCCCAAACTCGTCGAGGGCCGAGAGCCAAAGGCCATCGGGTGGTTTGGTTTTTGGATGGGTTGTGCGCTGCTCACGCACCCAATGCAGCTGCTCAATTTCGCGATGTTGCTCCCTGTGATCGTCTTTGCGTACTGGCTGCTCAAGGGCTTTGATCGTTGGTTGGTCTCGCTCTCTCGTTTGTTCGCCGGGTACGCGCTCGGTGGGATGATTGGGGCGTTGTGGTTTGTGCCGTTTTACACCTCGAAGTCGTTCGCACAATCCTATGGAGCCCCCTGGTGGACGGCCTCTCGTATTGGTGAGAGCTTTTACCAACTCGATCTCTTCACGGGCACGTGGACGCTCGTGACCGCGACAGGCTTTGTTGGACTCGTCGCGATGCTCTTCTCACGGCGCTTTCTTCCTGTGTGTCTCGCGTTCTTTTCGCTCTTTGTACTCCTCACGGGCTCCGTCACGTTTTCACAAGAATTCCATCTCCTCGATCTGATCAAGTCATTTCAACACGTCCAATTCCAGCGCTTCTCCATCTTGATGAAGCCCTACCTGTTTATCGCCAGCGCATACGTTCTGGTCGCAGGCTTTACATCACTCTCCAAATTACAGAGAAAAAGCGAAGCCTTACACCCTCCACCGCCCGCCGAGTTGCCAGAGCCTGTTACCGAGCTGACTGAGACCCCAAAAGACATTGAAGCAGACGACACCAAGGTCTCGGAGCCCAAAGCCTCCGATGAACCCCCTGAGGAGGAGAGCGAAAAAGACGCCGTTGATGTCGAACACGATTCGGATGTTGCTGATGTCGATGAGGACAAAGCCACCGAGACAAAGGAGGAGACCTCTTCACAGCCTGTCGAAGAGCCTCCCGCCCACACGAGTGAGGCACCTGTTGGTGGGGGGTTATACGGTGTGACCTCATGGCGTACGAAGCCTGTGGGGTTGTACGTCTTGATGTTCGCCGTTGGTTGTATGATCGCGCCGATGTTGACGTCTTTCTTTATCCAATTTGGCAAACGTCACTTCCAGAGGAACTTGACTTACGTTCGTAAAGACCGATTTGAGCAAGATAAAAAGCGGTTTGTACAGTGGGCCAAGAAGGCATTCGCGAAGGAGAAGCATTTCTTTCGTCTCGCCTTGTCCTTTGGCTATCACGAGCACTCATTCTTCGACTTGGGGCCTCGTTTACGTGTGCCTATCTATAAAATAGGCTTCACTCCAGCAGCCATTTACAAGTACAAGATGGAGACCAAGAGTCGCGCGCTCTTCCGTACCCTGAATATCAAATATGTCCTCTCAACACATCGGATGTATGGACGTGATTACAAGACCGCCAAGCAATTTGGGAGTCTCTATCTCAGCAAATTCCTGCCTTACAAACCACAACCCTTCACGGTCAAAGGCAAGGGCAAAGTGGTCCTTTCACATTGGGGACGAGAGGAGATCCGTTTGAAGGCGGATGCTGCGGCACAAGGTGAGCTTATGCTGCATGTCTCTGCGTTCTCTCGGTGGCACGCGACACACAATGGTAAGTCGATCCCGATCAAGGTCGTTCCTCTCAAAGGTACCGAGAAGACAGGGTTTATGCAGGTCACTCTTAAGCCCGGCACGTATGTCTTTTCATTCCGTCGCAGTGGGTTGGATTGGCTCAGTGGGATTGTGTTCTTTATAGGGCTGTTTTGTATCGGATATCTGGTCTTTGTGCATCAAAAACTCGACGAGTCTGTTGGTGTCAAGCGAAGGGTGATGTCCTTTGTGAATGGGTTTGTCGGGCTACAGGAGCGTACCCGGGGGATGCAAAGGCTGTTGTCTTTCACTGTCCTTGGTGGGGCGCTCGGTATTCTCGCAGTCCTCGCGCTTTGGTCGCCTGCTGCGTTAGGAGACTTGCCTATTGCGCGCAAGGATATCGAGAAGATGACCTTCGACTTTGGTGAACGGTTGCGATTTGGGAAGGCGTGGATTGGGCCTGCACATCGGAAGGGTAAGCCATGCCGGAGCGCATTCTCTCGTCATCACTGTGGGCACGCACGTTGGCACGTGATCGAGATGAGGCGTTTGGAGTTCGAGAAGCAATCGTTTAAACGCTGTATCTGGATCCACCCACAGCCGGGTGTGGCCAAGACATTGTCCTTTTCTGGTGTTCGAGCGGGTGATGCGATTGTCGGCTTCTACGGGATTACAGCGTCCGGGAAGATGTTTGGTAGCCACCCAGTCTTCCTGGAAGTCACGATTGATGGTGCCGTCGCGAAGAAGGTGAGCACACCACAAGACGCCAAAACATATCCACTCGTGGTACCCATTCCAAAGGACAAAAAAGGAAAACCTGTCGACATTCAATTCTCTGTCTCCGCACCGAGTATTGGGAGAAGACACTTCTGTTTTATGGCCCAGATGGTCAAACTCAAAGACGACGTGAAGCTGCAAAAAGGGAAGTGAAGATGATTTACCACATCACCGAAAAACTTTCTTGGGAAGGTGCTCAAGAGAAGGGCAAGTACACCGCTCCGTCCTTGGAGTTGGAGGGGTTTATTCACTGCTCAACGAGGGAACAGATCGTCCAAACGGCCAACAATTTTTACAAAGGGCAACAAGACCTTGTGCTCCTTTGTATCGATGAAGACAGCGTCACAGACGTACTCAAGTACGAAGCTCCTGTGGCGTCCAATGATCCAGGCGCTGGACTTCTTTTTCCCCACGTATATGCACCTATCGATTTGGCCTCTGTGTACAAAGTCGTCGATTTTCCGTGTGAGAGCGATGGGTCTTTTCGTCTACCGGAGACGTTGTGAGCTAGAAAAGAGCTTCTTCGTAGGCTGCGTAGAGGGCTTTGAGGGTTTGGTCATCGGCCATGATTTTTTGCCAGCGTTCGTGGGTCGGTTGGTATTCGATATAGTGTTCTGGTGACGATTGTATTTTCTCGATAAGCTGGAATGGATCGCTGTTGAGATTGTCCATCGAGAGATCACAGAACTGCGTGTCTTCAGCGTCAAAGCGGACACACAGACGCAGATCTTTTTGCACTGTGAGCAAGGCCGAATAGGTGACGGGGGCGTATTGATCGCGGTGCCAACTCTCAAATCCCTGGTACAACCCACCGACCTCTTCACGTAGATCCGTGAGCGCCGCGTAGAAGACTTTATCATCACATCGTATGCGTATCAGTACGATCTTCTCGTCGTTTTTTTCTGTTGTGGTCATCTCGACTCTCTGAAGGGGTTTGACATCTATCGGCCTTTTTGCGATTGTTTCCGGCTTTGAGCATATCATCAATCAAACGCTCAGTGTGAGCTGAGTTGACTGGGAAGGAGTTCTATATATGTCTTCAAATTACGATAATAACGGGCAGTACACTCGACACAGTATCTTGCGTTATGAGAAAATCTTCGGCGAAGGTTTTGTCAGCTCTGGTGGTGTGAAGATCACACAGTCATTTTGTGACCGACTTGATCTTCCAAAAGGCGCAAAAGTCCTCGATATCGGAAGTGGTCTCGGTGGCGCTGCCTTTATGCTCGCCGATCAATGTGGTGCAGAAGTCCACGGTGTCGACTTGGCTGGAGAGATGATCACAATCGCTCAAGAGCGCGCGGAAAAGCAAGCGTATCCCGTGACATTTGCGCTCGGTGATATCCGCGAGTTGTCCTTTGAAGAGGGCACATTTGATTTGATCTGGAGCCGCGATGCGCTGCTTCATATCCCCGAGAAGCGCGAACTCTTCGAGAAAGTGTTGACATGGTTGAAGCCCGGTGGAGAGGTGATGTTCTCCGATTACTCGCAAGCACCTAACCCCAAGACGGACGGCTTCAAAGAATACGTGAAGACCTCTGGATATCATCTCCTCGATCCTGAGACATACGGTGGTATCTTGCGTGAGGTTGGTTTCGTCAACGTCCTCGTCGAGGATTGGACACCTTCATTTATCGAAGTACTGCGCGATGAAAAACAAAGTCTCGTGGACAAAAAAGAAATCTTCCTGAAAGACTTTACTGAGGAAGATCTCGACTACCTCGGTAAACGCTGGGAACAAAAGATCCAATACTGTCTTGATGGCGACATGCGCGTTGGACTTTGGCAAGCATTCAAAGCAAAATAAACAGGCGGAGTGTTGTTCCGGTTTGTGTGACGAGGCCCTTTGATGGGCTTTTTTTGTATCTGAAGCCATATGAGGAGACGGAGTGATGAACGTCCGGTATGTGATATGTGCTGTGTTTGCAGTGCTTTTTTGGTGGGGAGATATATCAGATGTAGAGGCGCTTCGTCTGCCTCGTGTGTGGAGTCAGCACACAATGCTCCAGGCTGGCCAACCCATTCGGTTGTGGGGGTGGGCAAACAAGGGAGAGCTGATCAGCGCCCGTCTTGGGCGTCTGACCCGTTCGGTCAAGACGCCCAAAAGTGGGCGCTGGGAGTTGACCTTCCCGGCCTTGACTGCCGGCACAAAACTGCAACTGCTCGTCAAAAGTCCAACCCAACAAATTGTCGTCAAAGATATCCTCGTCGGAGAGGTCTGGCTATGTAGCGGACAGTCGAATATGGCGTGGCCATTGATACGTACCAAGCATTTTCGAACCCCTCAGGTTCAAAAGGCTCTCAAGAAGGCTGGGATTCGTTATTTTCTGGTCATGCGTCGCACCAGAAGGCGTCTACAAAAGGACGTTGGGGGGCGATGGGTCCGTGTGAACCCTCAAAATGCTCGCCATCTCTCCGCTGTGTGTTACCATTTTGCCCATCATTTACGCACACGTTTACGTGTTCCCATCGGAGTGATCGAAGCGTCTGTTGGTGGGACCAAGGCGCAGGCCTGGACGCCTCGCGATATCCTCGGTAGCAAGGCGCGCTTTCGGTGGCTTTTAAAGCGTCAGGTGCTCTTGGATGAGAAGATCCGTGGCCGCTTGCGCCCCGGTGATCCCTGGGTCAAACGCAGTTGGAATTGGAACAGCCCGTCAGGTCTTTACAATGCGATGATAGCCCCGTTGATTCCATTCTCCATCAAAGGTGCCATTTGGTACCAAGGGGAATCGGATTTGTACCAAGCTGATCTATACCAGGAGCTCTTCCCTGCCATGATCTTGGGGTGGTGGAAAGCCTGGGGGAAGGCCTTTCCGTTTTTGTTCGCGCAGCTCGCTCCCTACCGCTACAGAGGCAAACCGACAGCGTACAACGAACTCTGTGAGGCCCAAAGTCAGACCGCTCAAAAGCTGACGAAGGTCGGGATGGTGACACTGAATGACCTTGGCAATCTGCGGGATATCCACCCCCGTCACAAGCTCGAAGTTGGACGGCGATTGGCCCTCGCGGCGATGCCCAAGGCGTACATGCAGAGCGCCGTGTACTCTGGACCCATCTTCGACAAAGCCACACGTCAGGGGCACAAGATGCTGCTGTCCTTTCGACATGTGGGGTCTGGCTTGATCGCGAAGGGGACACTTCGTTCCTTTGTGATCGCTGGCGCGGACCGACGTTTTTATCGTGCGCGTGCTGTGATCAAGGGGAACAAAGTGCTCGTCTGGTCTCCCAAGGTCAAACAACCTGTCGCTGTAAGGTTCGCTTGGAGACAGGACATCATCCATCGTCTCTACAATCGCGAAGGATTTCCTGCTTCGAGTTTTCGTACAGATCGTTGGTAACGAATTTTTTCACCAAGAGGAGGAGTGGATGACGTTTATCGCCTGTCAACGTGATGCCTATCGCCGAAAAGGAAGCGCCAAAGTCGTCGCAAGTGATCCGGCCAAAGATGGATACTGGATTCATGTCGAAGACAGCCTGTTGTACCCTGAAGGTGGGGGACAGCCTGCTGATCATGGCTGGATTGGTGAGGTCCCTGTGCTTGATGTGCAAAAATCGAGTGAGCGAGGCATTGTCTGTTGTTTTACGAAACAAGATGTTGCACTTGGTGAGGTCGAATTGACTGTCGATTGGCCTCGACGCTTTGACCACATGCAACAACACAGCGCGCAGCACTTGCTGACCGCCACAGCGATCAAACTCTTCGGTTGGAAGACCGTTGGGTTCCATCTCGGTGAAGCCTACACTGCGATTGAGTTGGACGCGCCAGCCTTGCCCGAAGCACAACTTCAGACACTGCTTGATGAGGTGAACGCCTCGATTCGTGCGGCGATTCCCATTCGTCATCGTGTAATCCGTCCGGAAGACATGGAAGCAGAAGGGGTCCGCTCCAGACGTCTTCCAGAAGGTCACGAAGGCGATGTCCGGCTGATCGAGATTGAAGGGCTCGATCTCAACACTTGTGGTGGCACACATGTCTCTTCGACGTCTGAGCTACAAATGATCTCATTTATCGGGACGGAGAAGATCAGGGGGCGTTGGCGTTTGTTGTTTCTCGCTGGAGGACGGGTGCAAAAGCAGATGCAGTCGCAGTGGCAACGAGAGCGTTCTTTGACGAAGGCGATGTCTTGTAGTCCCGATGAGATTGTCCCCAACGTCGAGAAAGCACAAGACGAACTTCGTACATTACGACGGCAACAACGTCTTTTGTCCTCCGAACTCGCAGGTTTTCAGGGGCGGGCACTTCAGGCGGACGGTGATGTGTACGCTTCGTACTACCAACACGCTGATATCGGGATCTTGAGTACGATCGCGGACGCTTGTCTTGAGGTTCATCCTGACGCGCAGTTGTTTTTATGTGGAGGCGGTGAAGAATCACCTGCTGGAGAAGGGGTGTTCTTTTTGCTGGGCGATGCTGGCTGGGTCAAGCAGGCTGGTGGTCTCGCCGCGTCTGTGATGGGCGGACGTGGGGGCGGAAAACCAGGGCGATTCCAGGGAAAGGCGACCGATCTGTCCAAGTACGAAGAGGCGCTCGCGCAGATCAAAGCCGTATCTGAGTAGTGTGTCGGCGCCGGATCTCTAAGGCCGCCTAGAAGACGCGCTTTCTGAATGGATAGCTGAAGCCGTAGTAGAGGATGCGATAGAAGGAGAGCCAGTTAACATGGGCGCCGTGCTTGTTGTTGGCGAGGATCTTTTTGGCCATCCAGGGGGCGACGACTTCGACGCGGTCGGCGACCAAGTTAAACATAAATTGGGCCCACTTCATGTTGTCATCTGTTCCTTCCTCGTAAGACCATCGCAATAAGTCCGTGACGACGATACCAGGGCTCATTGTACACACTTTGACGGGGCTCTCTTTGGTTTCGAGGATCAGACTCTGTGTAAAGTAACGAGAGGCTGATTTTGTGCTTCCATAGATTGCCATACCCGGTCGTTTCATCCCATCACTTCCATACCCCTCCATGTTGAAGATCTGTCCGTGGCCTTGTTTAAGCATCCCCTGCAACGCGACTTGTGTGCCGTACATCAACCCAAACATGTTTGTGGTCACGACACTCTCGATCTGCTTGGGGTCCTGTGAAGCGAAGGGGAGCTGTGGGTGGATCGTCCCTGCGTTGTTGAGCCAAAAGTCGATCCGACCAAATTGCGCAAAAGCAGCATCCCACAACGCTTGAATGTCATCTCGGTGGCAAACATTTGCCGGGTATCCAAAAGGGCGTCTGTTGTGTTTTTCTTCGAGCAGGTCGCAGGCTTTGTCGATCTTCTCTTGTGTCCGTCCGTTGATCACCACTTCGCAATGGAGTGCCATGAGTGCATCTGCAAGTCCAAAACCGATACCTGTTGTACTACCTGTGATCACAAATACTTTCATAACGACCTCACGAGTGTTTGTGAAGGGAGAGCTTTTTCTTTCGATGGGATTGTGCGCTTGGTAAACGCCAACAACAAGCTCTATTGGCTTTCGTCTGTGGCGATAGTATAACCCGGATCATGATTGTGCTACTTTTGAACATCTGGAAGGAACATGACCCACACTTCAATGACATTGTACCAGCGTGTGCTGAAAGATGAATTTGCTCTTCTCCACCCGATGCTTCAGCGATTTCATGCGTCTCATTACGGTGGTGGAGGTCGCGGTCCATTCGAAGTGATCAGAGGGACCAACGTGTTCTCCAGGTTGATGGGCTTGATGATGGGCTTGCCACCAGCTGCCAAACATGTCGAAGTCGTACTCGACGTAGAGACGCGACAAGGGGATGAGTATTGGTCCCGTACATTCGGCGATTGGCCGATGCACTCACGGCAGCGAGAGCGAGATGGTCTTTTGCTCGAATACAGTGGACCTGCCTGTGTTGGGTTTCGCCTCTCTGTTGAGGATGGAGAGCTCGTCTTTACGAGCAAGAGAGCATGGTTGTTGGGCATCCCATTGCCCTCCTTTTTTGTACCCATTGTCCACGTCAAAACAAACGTCGGCGAAGATGGTTGGCAACTCGACGCGCGCATCGATGTCAGGTGGATCGGCCTACTGATCCACTACAAAGGCTTCATTCGCGGTGAACCCAAACTCGCAGACGCTTCCAAGGAGAAATAAAGATGTCACATCGTCCTATGTCCAAACTCAAGACACACGAAGTCACCAACCAGGTCCCTTTTCTCGAAGATATCAACCTGTTTGAGACGGACATTCCTCTTCAGGAAGCGCTCGAACGAGAAGGTGCCGGGTGGGCCAAAGATCGCGTCTCTTCATTTGGTGGAGTGCTCGGTTCAGCAGAGGTCATGGAGTGGGGAGCGGACGCCAACAACTACCCTCCAGAGCTGCAAACATTCGATCGTTACGGGCATCGCATCGATGAAGTGAAGTTTCATCCTGCCTACCACAATATGATGCGTCTTGGGATGGAGCACGAGGTTCACTCTATCGCCTGGAATGCCAAGCAAAAAGGCGGACATGTTGCTCACACAGCGCTCGAATACCTGCTCAGTCAGGTCGAGGCGAGTGTCTGCTGTCCCTTGACGATGACTTATGCGGTCGTCCCAGCGCTCCGCAATCAACCTGATTTGGCTGATATCGTCGAGCCATTCTTGAGAAAGACGGAGTACGATGCGCGCTGTATCCCGATGGCAGACAAGACAGCTGCGACGATGGGGATGGCGATGACCGAGAAGCAGGGCGGATCAGATGTCCGTGCCAACTCCACCAAAGCTCACTCCATCGGCGGAAACGGTGAGTTTGAGTTGGTCGGACACAAGTGGTTCTGTTCTGCACCTATGAGCGACGCCTTCTTGACACTCGCTTACACAGAGAAGGGACTCTCCTGCTTTTATGTCCCACGTTGGCGACCTGACGGGACGCGCAACCCATTTTATATCCAGCGATTGAAAGACAAGCTCGGCAACAAAGCCAACGCTTCTAGTGAGATCGAATACAACGGTACATGGGCCCGCCTCGTCGGCGAAGAAGGTCGAGGTGTTCGGACCATCATTGAAATGGTCCACCACACCCGCTTGGACTGTACACTCGCGACAGGTGGACTGATGAGACGTGCGCTGACAGAAGCCATGCACCACGCCAACCACCGCTCCGCGTTTAAGAAGAAGCTCATCGATCAACCTCTTATGAAGAACGTCCTCGCTGACCTCGCGATCGAGACGGAAGCTGCGACGACACTCGCGATGCGGATCGCACGTGCGTACGATGACTCGGCAGAGGACGCAAGCGCAGGTTCATTTGCTCGTATCGCCGTCGCGGTCGGGAAGTATTGGACCAATAAACGCGTCCCTGTGATGGTTCACGAGGCGATGGAGTGTCTCGGTGGTGCCGGGTATGTCGAAGAGTCTATCATGCCAAGGCTCTACAGAGAGGCCCCTCTTAACGGTATCTGGGAAGGTTCTGGGAATGTGATCTGTCTCGATGTGCTCCGCGCAATGCATCGTGAACCTGAGAGTGTTGGGCTCTTTCTCGCGGAGGTTGAGAAGGGGCGCGGAAGCCAGACTCAACTTGACGCGGCGATCGATAACCTCAAGAGCGAACTCTCCAACACTGATCAGCTCGAATTCCGGGCGCGTATGATCGTCGAAAAGATGGCGCTCGCCCTGCAAGGCAGTCTGCTCGTCCAACACGCACCGACATATGTCTCCGATACGTTCTGTGCGACGCGTCTCGGTGGGACGTGGGGACGTGCGTTTGGGACCATGCCCGTGAATGTCGATGTCGATAGTATTCTTCAGCGCGCACAACCCCTCCGCTAACATCGCCAAAAACGACAAAGCTCCCCTCTCAACCTCCCATACCTGATAACATCTTGCGTACCTCTTCCTTGTTTGCCTCGAACGTATCACTCGCAAGGGCACGAAGATCATCTCCCCTCAAGAGTAACTCTCGACCTGCGTTGTCGTAATATGTTGCGTTGATGTCTTCGTTATCTCGGAGAATTCGGAAGACAAGGTCGATGTTTTCGAGCATCGCTTCTGTCTCAAAGATCAAATGCACACGTGTCACTTGGACAGGCTGCGCAAAGGGGCCCATCACTTTCTCTCCGATCAGCGCGATATAGTGTTGAAGTGTGTTTTGTTCGGATGAGGAGAGGGGGCGATTGTGTCTGTATCGCTCGATGATGATACCGTCTTCGTCGACGGGGAGGGTAGAGCGCGCGCTTCTTTTGGCGAGGACTGTGTACAAACCGATGAAGGGGATGGCACCTACGATCACCAGACAAGCCAGGATAATCGAGCTGATCACGGGTGCCCATGAACAATACAAGTAGGTGGTCCCAAAGACCCCATACCCCAAGATAAGCCCTGATACTGCACCGATGATGTAGGATTGGAATTTGCTCGTGTAGACGACGCCTAATCCCACGCTTGCGATGGCTAAGACAGGTAACCAGACCGACAAAGAGAATCCCAAAAATGGCTTGAACCTTGAGCCGTCAATCGCTGCGAGACAAGCGATAACGATGACCCCTATGATCGCCTGCCTTCGCGGACTCTCCAAGTTAAAAACATTCATCTCTTCTTCATATTGGTAACGCAAGTTTGCCATGACATACCTCTTCAGAGTGTTTCGTTGTGTGGCGGAATCCTACGTAAGTGGTGGGGG
Organism: Deltaproteobacteria bacterium; assembly: GCA_002731275.1. Taxonomy (GTDB): domain Bacteria; phylum Myxococcota_C; class UBA6777; order UBA6777; family UBA6777; genus UBA6777. The sequence goes on from PCBK01000093.1 coordinate 56,814, forward strand.
GGCTGTCAATGTCTCTGTCTTGGACAGTGTCGTGTCCAACATCTGCACACCTCATGGTCACGATGTTTCTTGGTTTTATTAGGTTTGCTCTATGATTTCGGAGGTGTATCTTCTTTTTGAGGGGGCTGTGAGACATGGCATGACTTCTGCTTTGAGGGGGGACATCTGACACATACACAAAGGAGAGAGACCATGTCTTCACAGATGGCACAACAATTTGGACGTTACAATCTCACCGAGCGAATCGCAGTCGGTGGGATGGCTGAGATCTTCAAGGCGAAGACACAAGGTGCCTATGGATTTTCCCGTGACATCGTGATCAAACGTATCCTCGCAGAACATTGCGAAGATGAAACATTTGTCGAGATGTTTGTACAAGAAGCCCGCCTCGCTGCGATGCTACAACACCCCAACATTGCTCAAGTCCTCGAATTCGATCAAGTCGGTGATGAACTCTATATCGCGATGGAACTTGTCGAAGGTCTCGATCTTCGGGGCATGTTGTCGAGGTCCAAGCGGTACAGACTCCCCATCCCGACACAACTCACTCTCTTTATCGTGACCAAGATCCTCAAGGGACTCTCCTACGCTCACGAATTTTCCGATGCACAGGGTCCTCTTGAGATCGTGCATCGTGACATCTCTCCCCACAACATTCTCCTCTCCAGACGCGGTGAAGTCAAAGTCACGGACTTTGGGATCGCCAGGCTCGCGAGTCAGATCAGCTTCACATCAACAGGTGTCCTCAAAGGAAAAGCCGCGTACATGGCACCAGAGCAAACCTACACGAGCCGCGTCGATGCACGCGCCGATGTGTTCGCTGTGGGTGTCATCTTGTGGGAGATGCTGTGTGGACGACGGTTGTTCAAAAGCTCAAATGAAGTGTTGACGCTCCAACGTGTACGTGAAGCCGAGATCACACCTCCCCATCAGCTCAACCCACTCGTCTCCAGCGCGCTCTCAGATCTCGTGATGTGGGCCTTGCAGCGTGACGTAGAGCATCGCGCTCCAAGCGCCCGTACACTCGCTCATGAGTTAAGCTCATTTCTCGATCAAGGTGACCACGAAGAGCAGCTCGCGATGTTCCTCGCCGAACTTGAGCGACAAAAGCAACTGTCCAAACAACAAAGAGATTCCATTCATGCGAAAACGACGCCTTCCGGTACACCATCGAGAGATTCTCTTAGTGGTTTCGGTAGCTCTTCTTTCTCACACCAACACGTCTCACCTGATTCCATCGAAGCACTCTCCCTCGACAATGAACCACTCGTCCAACAACCTGAGCGCGACACTGTGAAAGTGAAGCCATCGGATTATCTTGGCGATATGCTCAATAGCAAGCCGACAACGACACAGGAGACACCCGATACGCCAGTGGACGAAGAGGTCTCTACGTTCGATCAAAGCCCTGCGGGGATGGGCGTAGGCCGTGCAAGCGATGCGCCAGTGGACGAAGAGGTCTCTACGTTTGATCCCTTTGGTCACGCACAAGAGGAGCCTGTTTGCCCACAAGAAGATTATCCAGAGGACGAAGTGACTGAACAAACTCCTCTCCCACAGACCGTCACATTACCACCAAGCAACGCGAGTGAGATCGAGACGATGGCGATTCGCCCTGCTGACTTGAATGTGACCTCCTTCCTCCGTCAAGATGATGTCCCCAAAGTAGAAGGGCGCGAACATGACCCCGCGTCCGCAGAGACTGAACAGATCAAGCTCGCCAAAAAATCAGGGTTGTCCATGGCAAAGCTCGCTCTGTGGGGAGGGATCTCGATCTTTGGGTTGGGGACGCTGACTGCCTTGACTTTGTTGATGATGTCTTGAGTAGGCTTGAGGTTACGCTGAAGGCGAAACCCACGTGAATGCTTCTTGGATGTGTTCTTGAATCTCTGTTGGGGTGTGTGACTGAAAGGATTGAGGGCTCTCTTCGATACGTAAGTATCGAAGTTTTGGCATCTCTGAACCATAGGTGATGACAGTGTCCGCCGGACGGTTTTTGCGCGAACCGTGTTTGCGAAGTGAGCGCGTATCTTTGAATGTACAATGTTGTAGTGAGGGGGTCTCCATATGAATACTGTGTGTCCAGTACAATCCACTCACATAAAACTCTTCGAGGCTCTCATTTTGTACGTTGAGTGTGTATAAACTCGTCGCTTGCGGGAGAATGAGCCGTTTGAGTCTTGTCAGCTTTGCGAGGGAGGGGAATGTGCTGACGTTGGAGATACTGCGGATCTCGATATCTTCCAGCCAGGTCAATTGTTCGAGGGGGACGAGATGAGGGATGTCTTTACCATCTGTGATGTACAATGAGCGGAGTGATTCCAAATTGGCGAAAGACTCGATAGAGCGAAGATCACTGACCCCCTGAATGATCAGCTTCTCCAGTCTGTTAAAGGGGCTGAGAAAGTCGAGGTGTTCGAGAAAGGTACATTGGTGGAAGGTGAGCTCTCTGAGCTGTGTAGCGGCCTGTAGACACGATGTATCGAAGGCCGGGGGGAGGGAGTGCAAGGAGAGGGATTCGAGTCTGGGCAGTTTGGCGAGACCGTGGATGTCCAACAATGTTTCACAATTGCGGAGTGTCAGTGATTGTAGCTGTGGGAGATCTTCCTCTTCGAAGCTCATCTTGATCTTGTGTCCGACACGTTTGCGATTGCAGTGGATCAGGGTCAGGTGTTTGATGCTTCGAAAACGCTTCTTGATCTCCTTGGGGAGCTGGAGCCAGCTCTTGTACCGAAGGATGAATGTATCGATATTCCGAAGACTTTCGATCGTCTTCAGGCTCTCCTGCCGATAGGACTCGATGTCCGTGTAGCTGAGGTCGAGGGTTTTGACCAGAGGCCAAAGTGGCGAATTATACGTTGTAAAGGCTGGTCGCAATGTGGGGGACCATTGTTCAAGGTGGGAGCGAGCGTATTCCATTCCTACATCTCTCTCATCGCCGGCAGGCCAGTCGTAAAAGAGCTCCCGTAGCTTTTTCCAGAGTGCTTGTGAGGGTGGCTCGATGAGGAGGTTACGTAGCTGTGAGATGCGACTCTCTTCAGTATGTGTTGATGTCATGATAGAGCCTTTCTGTTGGGGCCTTTTGTCTCACCTTACCAGGGGACAACCTGGAAATCCTTAAAGAGTTTGCCATGAATGGAGACGTCGAACAAGAGCGATTGATAGATGGGGTCGGTGATCCTTGTGGCGGCGTCGTCGAAGTCGAGAGGTGCCTCAACGCCGAGCTCAATCCACTTCTCTCGTGTGATCATGCCGTTCTCGATCGAGGCCCAGCCAGGGTCGACTCCAACCCTGTATAGTCCGAGCTTTGTGTCCGCGTGTGCTCCTGAAAAGGTCAACATGTTGAGGGCGGACTTCGTCATGTTGGTGTGGGGGTGTTTTGCTCCCTTTGTCGGTTTCTTGGAGGTGACAAATTGTCCTTCAATCGACGTGACGTTGACGATAAAACGCTTCTCAAAAGGAGAATTCAACATCAACGGCCTGAGATGTTTCATCAACAAAAAGGGCGCCATCGCGTTGATCATATGGACCTCCAACAGCTCAAAGTCCTCCACATCTTCGATCTCTTGCTCCCACGATGTGTACGCTCTGTTATCCGCTGGTTGACCATACATGTTCAGTTCGTTTTGAGGAAAACTGTGTGGATCTTCTTGAAAGTCCTCTGCGAGGATCGGCAGACTTGACAGAACAGGTGCATATTGTCTCTGTGTGATATCGTCGGAGAGGGGAAGCAGCTCGCTCGACAATTGGGAGGTTGTGTTTTCTGTGAGTTGACGAGAGGAGTGGGTGTGCTTTTGGTAGAGGGCTTTGCAGACATCCGACAAGAGCTGGTAAGCGTCCTCTGATTCGAAGGGTTGGGATTCATTGTGAAGGATCGGGTTGTAGTAAGGTGTGGGTCTTCTGATCGTTTGGGCGGCGTTGTTGATCAGGATATCGATGTGGGTGTGTTGTCTCTTGATATCTTCCACAAAGCCTCGAATCGCAGGAAAGGAGCGTAGATCCAGCGCGTGGATTTCAAGTCGGTCACGCCACGTGTGAAAGTCAGCTTCGCGAGCGTATGTCTCCGCCGCAGACTTGGGGAAGCGTGTCGTCGCGATGACATGTGCACCAGCCCGAAGCAAGCGCAACGTGGTGGCGTAGCCTATCTTGATCCTGGCACCTGTCACGATCGCGATTCGACCTCGAAGATCGACCTGTTGTGACCGTCGCTCCCGATTGACCTCCCCACATGACACACACATCGCAGCATAAGAGGGGTGTCGCTCCAACATAAACTGTTTGCAACAATAGCAACGTTTGCGACTTGCCAACCGCAAACCAATCACCGCGTTCCCTGGTAGGCGCTCCGGTTCATCTGTTTGTTCGGGTTCTTCTTGGGGCGGAACTTTCTCCTGGTGTCGCTCGTAGGTGGATTGGAGCCTCATGGCAGCCTGCAAGATCACTTGGAAACGTGGGTGGGTTTCGTAGCCTTCGATGTCCTGCGCAAACTGCTGAAGTGTTTTGAGGCAGTGGACAATCTCACGTTCTTGAAGTGGTCGACGAGGTTTTTTGGCCATCAAGCTCCTCCTGCTGCAAAAATCGAATCCATTTCGTGATGAGATGGACTATACTCTTTTGTGTCCTCACCCTAAAGGAGAATCCCTTATGGAGATCGTATGTCAATCCGAACGACTGCTCGCTCGAAGGTGGCGAGAGGACGACGCAGAGACGTTGTATGCCATTTATCGAGAACCCAAAGTGGTCGAGTTCTTAGGTGTCGCGCCTACTCCCTCACTTGAGGTCCAGCGCGAACGCATCCCAGGTCTCCTGCGCACCTATGAGCGGTATGGCGAAGGTTTCGGTGTATGGGCGATGCAGCGCAAAGAGGATGGTGTCGTCGTTGGGACGATTATGCTCAAACATCTCCCGTACGATAAAGAACAACTCTCCGAACATATCGAGATTGGATGGCACTTAGGGGTCCCTCATTGGGGACAAGGGTATGCGACCGAGATGGCAGAGGCGATGCTCGCATATGGTTTCAAGCGGCAAGGATGTCATGAGATCCACTGCGTCGTGGAGCCTGGAAACGATCGCTCCGTTGCCGTCGCGAAACGACTCGGCATGACAGAGCTTGAGAGGACAACGAAATACTACGATGGATTGGAGCTTCACCACCTTCTCATGACAAAAGAGGCGTGGAGCGCATTACATACACCAACTTGAGGCGCTTTATGATTCGGCGTGTTTGTCTTCTGCTTTGTTTTCTCTCTCTGTTTGTCTCTTCTTTTGTCGAGGCTGCCGACAAAAAATACCTGTTTGTCGGAAACAGCTACACCTTTGGCAACCAACCACATTCCCTCCAAGAGATCACGGAGACACTCTTGGAGTTGAATATCCCAGCCTGGAAAGATGTCTTCACCGAACAGATCGCGTATGGCGGCTATCGCTGGGAGCAGCACGCCAAAGACGCCGACGGGACCAACGGCGACAAGGCGCTTCGTGAGCGGCTTGTGGTGAGCACTGACCCCAATCACATGTGGGACATTGTGTTCTTCCAAGAGCAAAGCCAGATCCCAGGTTTTCCTTCGACGTCTCCTTATTGGACAGCGAGTCTACAGAGTCTCAAGATCATGCATCAGTTTGTGGCACGAAAGGGCGCAAAGACGATGCTCTTGATGACGTGGGGGCGTCGTGAGGGGGATCCTCAAAATAGAACCTTGTTTCCGGACTTTAAGGGGATGCAATCGCGTTTGACGCAGGGGTATACCCAATTCGCGAAGCAGGCTTCCACGACGGCTGCGCCCGTATGGATCGCCCCTGCTGGGCTTGCGTGGGAGGCGATCTTTGACGACCTTCGATCAAAAGGGCAGGTGCCAGCCCAGCAAGGGACCGTCTTTTGGGGGCTTTACGAAGGTGACGGCAGTCACCCCAGTCAGCAAGGTTCCTATCTCGCGGGATGTGCCATCTTCTCGTCGATAACAGGACGTTCGACAGAAGGGACGAGCTGGTATCCCAACAACGCTCTTGGTGCAAGTGAGCGGACCTACCTACAAAAAATGGCCTCTCAGGCTGTACTCCAACAGGCTTTTATCCTGCCGTATCCCTGGACCTTTGCGTGGAAGGATTACGTTGGGCCAACGGATGTCTCTCACACGGGAAAAGTGATCTCAGGCCTCAACATTTGGCCATATGTGCGAGTCGCTCAGACGCTCCCAAAGATGGCGTCGATGTGGATCGGTGCACCTCACACAGGAGGGGCTGGAGGAGGGCGGCTGCGTCTTGTCGCTGGCGCTTCTATGGAGGTCGATGCGCTCGTTGTGGGGAAAGATGCGACGGGTTCTCTCGATGTACGAGGGGGGACACTCAAGGTGAAGACGCTCACACTCGCAGATGGGACGAATGCTTCGGGGAGTGTTTTACTTCGAGCTGGAACTGTAGAGGCCGAGACGATCACATTAAAGAGCAACTCTTCTTCTTTCTCCTTGGAGGGAGGGGAGCTCTTTTTCGAGACATTTATGGGGGAGCTTCGTGTCGATAAAGGTTCGATCACACCGCTCGCGAGAGCGGGGGCTGCACATGTCGATGGGGCGTTGTTGTTGTCCAAAGATGCGACGTACAATGTTCACATCACAAAGGCGCAAAGTGGGACGTATGACGTGAGTGTTTTGCACGTCGCAAAGACCGCGAAGCTCTCGGGAGAGTGCAAGGTCTTGCCTGCTGCGGCGTTTGTGCCGCCTGCCAGTCTCGTCGTGTTGCGGGCGAAAGACATCCAGATCACAGCGGACTTCCGTGTGAATGCGAAGCTCCCCGTCCAATACAGTGTCCAAAGTGGCAGTGATGGGCAAAAAGAGCTCGTGTTGACCTTCTCGAAGGTGACACAAGAGTCGGTATCAGAAGAGGTCCATGAGTTTGTAAAGGAGTCGATCTCCGAGCCCGTAAAAGAGGCGATTCGAGAGGAGAGTCCAAGTGTGGATACCAAAGAAAAGCCTCAAGGGCACGAAGTTGTCGAATCGAGCTTTGAGCCTTCTGATGAGATCTCAACGAGACCGGACGCTGGGGGACGTGATGTGTCTGCACCAGAGGAGAGCGGAGATACACCGATACAAGGGGGATGTTGTGAGCTGGGGGCGTTTCCTGAGAGCATGTCTTTTTGGTGTATGGTGTGTTTGTTGATGGGGCTTTTTGTCAGCAGACGCCGTGTCAATGCGAGTGAACATTTGGGCTGACGTTGCCTGTTTGACAAGTATATGGGGCTTGTCATCACTTCCTAATCCATGTACAACCACTGCAAACCTTTCCTTCTTTGAATAGGCTCCCAGCTCTATGGTCTCGCATTTTTTGGAAGATGAAGATGCGATGAGATGGGATGAATGCATCTTTTTTGGATTTCTTTTGGAACTTTCTATTTGTTTCTGCGTTCTAAGAGCTTGTCCGTAACATCTGTGCCTGTATCTCCACAGAAAGACATCCCGTCATGGTTCTGATGTTTTCGGTATGATGAGTGTTTTGTTCCTTTTGGACGTTTTGATGGAATGCATTTTTTGTCCCCCGTTTTGTCGTTGTATATGAGTTCATGTGATGTGTAGATGTGGAAATAGATGTTTGTCCCAAACACAAGGAGAGCACATATGAAAAGGATGTGGTCCGCGGTGTGGGTTGGTCTCATGGTGTGCATGATGATCCCCTACGCACATGCAGGAAAGCTTGGATTTCTCGAAGAATTTGTATTGGCAAAGGATCGTAGCAAGGTCCTCAAGCAGCTGATCCCTGGCACACGTGATTACTACTACTATCACGCCCTTCATTATCAAAACCTCGGAAAGACAGGGAAGGTCAAGGCACTCCTCAAGCTCTGGAAGAAGAAACATCGTTGGGATTCCCGACGCAAGGAGATCGAACACCGACAGGCGTTGTTGGCGTACAGTAAGAATCCACAAGAGACGCTGAAGTATCTGCGTAAAAAGCTGTACCTTCGCTTTTATCACCGACGCAGAGTGGCCGGTCAAAAGTCGACGTTGCCCAATGCGTTCGATCAAAAGAAGATCTCCCGCGCGACACTGATGGCCAAGGGACTCAAGAGATACTCTTATAATCTTTATCCCTTCGAGTCTTCCGCGTTGTATTGGCTTGCTGAGAAGAAACTCAATCCAAAACAACGACGTCGCCTCCTCAATCGTCTGAAAAACCCCGACATTCCCAATCTCGTGCCAATGATCATCGCTGACCTCAAGTACAGCCATGGTCGTTCATTTGGTTCGGCTGGGATTCACAGCAAACTGACCCTCAAGCAGCTCGAAGCGTGTTTGAAGTTGCGCCCCTCGTTGTTGAAAAGTAGCACCTTCGTCAACACCTACCTCACCAAGCTCAAGCCCGGTGCTGACGTTGATATCCGTACAAATCGTGCTGCCCATCTCGCCTATCTCAATCGTTTGTGGGATTTCGTCAAGCGCTTGCCTGCTGCACAAAACTCCCTCAAGCTTCACGTCTACTACCACATCCTCAAGTACGATCATGAGGACGGTACGTACGACAAATTGAAGTTTTTGGAGTACGTGAAGATCCCCCGATATGCGACGTACATCAACAACAAATACATCAGCAATCATCCCGAACGCTACAACAAAGCGAACCGTTACAAAACCTACGGAAGCACCGCATTGCCCCGTGTCGGTAACGATGAGCCTTTGATCCGCGCGTATCTTTCACACTACTTCGTCAAAGAGACGACCACCCAACCCTACGAGTGGTTGCTCCGTAAGTCCTACCTCAAGACCTTGTTTGCCAAAACAAAAATCCTCAACGGGATCGGTAACCAAGAGAAGTGGTTTGCGATGTTGTCTCCAGCTGCCAACAAAGCACTCAAGAAGCGCGTTGATATCGACTTCGCAGCCTCTAACAAAAAGTACTTCAAGCCCAGTGACGATGTTGTCCTCGACGTCTACCTGAAGAACATCAAAAATCTTCTCGTCAAAGTCTACGAGATCAACACCGACAGCGTGTACCGTCAGAGCAAAAAAGGTGTCAAAACAGACGTCCAACTCGATGGACTCGTCGCAAACTCTGAAAAGGTTTACAAGTACACTTTCGCACCATTCCGTCGTCACAAACAAACGTTTACGTTTAAGACGATGAAAAAGCGTGGTGTGTACGTGATCGACTTCATCGGTAATGGCAAAAACAGTCGTGTGCTCGTGCAAAAAGGACGTCTTCAGTATGTCGTCCGCACAAGTGTGGCAGGGCAGGCCTTCCGTATCCTCGACGAAGATGGGAAACCTGCACCCAACGCCAGCTTGTGGCTTGGTGGAAAGACATACAAGCCTCGTAAAAATGGCGAGATCATTGTGCCCTTCACCAATCGCCCTGGTCGTGTGCCTGTGATCCTCAAGAGCGGTAGCTTTGTGAGCCTTGATCACGTCAGTCACGAAAGCGAAACATACAATTTTTACGCAGGTCTATACGTCGATCGTGAGAGTCTGATCAAACGCAAAAAAGCCACCGTGATCGTTCGTCCCTCGTTGTTCCTCAACGGGACACCTGTGACGATGAAGATTCTCAAAAATACAACCCTCAAAATGACCTCCGTCGATCGTTTTGGTGTACGCACTTCCACAACGGTCAACAACTTTGCACTCCACGGTGATCGCGAAAGTACACATACCTTCCGTGTCCCAGAGAATCTCAGTTCTTTGTCCTTTGTGTTGACGACACACGCCAAAAACGTGAGCAAGAACAAAGAGCAGACTTTCACGAAACGTCACTCTGTCAAACTCAATCAGATCGACAGGACCGTGAAGCTCGCTGCATTCCATCTGTTGTATGGTAGTGACCAATACACTGCGTACTTGTTGGATCGTGTGGGTCGTCCCATTCCCAACACCAGCGTATACGTCAAGGTGAAGCACCGTGATTTCCGCCGCAATGTCTACCAGACATTGCAAACAGGCGCATTTGGTCAGATCGAACTTGGTGAGCTTCAAGATATCGCGTGGTTGGAAGTTCGCGCATCTGGACTTGCGAAGAGACGTTGGTACCTGCGCCAGGACCGTCAGGTGATCTCGACGACTTGGACGACATCGGTTGGTCGTGCGCTCTACATTCCTTACACAGGCGAGCTTGGGAAAGATCTTCACGAAGAGTTCTCCCTCTTCGCGCTCAAAGGTGGTTCATTCGCTGAAGATGTGACTGACCAACTGAAGTTTGCACCTGGCTACGTCAAAATCGACGATCTTCCGGCTGGCGATTACAAACTCTTCTTGAAGCGAAGAAATATGTCCGTGTCGATTCACATCGTCAAAGGCGCAAAGGTCGATGATCACGTCGTTGGACAGAAGCGTATCCTCAGCCTGAGCCGCTCCAAGCCCGTTCAGATCCTCGCAACAGCTGCAAACAAAAAGGCGTTCGACATTCTCGTCGCCAACGCGACCAAGCGCACACGTATTCACGTTATCGCGACGCGCTTCTTCCCTGAGTACAACGTCTACCGTGCCCTGGCCAAAACCGGCTCTGAGTCCGGTGTTTGGAGAACGGTCTCTCCCTTGAAGTCGCACTACCGTGTTGGACGCGACATTGGAGACGAGTATCGTTATATTCTTGAGCGCAAGAACGCTCAAAAGTGGGTTGGCAATATGCTCACACGTCCAAGTCTGCTTTTGAATCCCTGGGCTATCAGCAAAACGACGACCAAAACCCTCGATGGAAAAGGTGGTGGTGGCTTTGGTACGTCCGGAAGAGGCTACGGAGGCGGTGGACGCCGTGCATATGGTCGTGGTGGTATGAAGCTTCGAGAAGGTCGACTGTATGGTGAAGTGAAACCCAATCTGGACTTTCTGCCTGAAGGTTCCGTTGTGTTGAGCAACCTTAAGCCCGACGCCAAAGGTAAGATCTCCATCCCCCTTAAGACACTCGCTGGACATCAACACGTCCACGTCATCGCGATTGATGAAGGTCAGACGTTGTATCGTCAAACATCCATTGACGGAACATCCGTCAACTTTGTTGATCTTCGCTTGCGCAATGGCCTTGATCCCAAGAAACACTTCACCGAGCAGAAGCAAGTCGACATCTTGCCCAAAGGCAAGGCGTTTGTGCTCAAAGATATCACAACCTCGACCTTCAAGACTTACGATAGTCTGCAAAAAGTTCACGCGCTGTTTGCTGCGCTCAACAGCAATCAACACATGCGTACGTTTAGCTTCTTGCTCAAGTGGCCGACTTACAAAGCCGCCAAAAAGCGCGAGCTTTACTCCAAGTATGCCTGTCACGAATTGAACTTCTTCTTGTACAAGAAAGATCCAGCCTTCTTTAAAGCAGTGATCCGCGGCTATATCGCGAATAAGCGTGATAAGACCTTCATGGATCACTACCTGACAGGTGGTGATTTGTCCAAGTATGTCAAACCTTGGGCGTTCAAACAGCTTAACATCGTCGAGAAGATCTTGCTTGGACAGGTTGTCAAGTCTGAGATCGCGAACATTCAACGCTATGTCTCCGACAAAAACGAATTGTTGCGAAAACAACTGCGCAAGATCAACATGTTGTTTGAGACCGCCCTGAAGGTCGGTGCGCTCAGTGGTGGCGGAAAACTTGGTGACCTGTTACTCGACGCTCGCAAAAAAATTCGTCTGGCAGCCGAAGAGAAGTCCGTAAAGAGCGCAGATAAGCCATCTGCGTCGACGATATCCCCGTCTGCTGCGCCTGCGCCCAAAGTGCTCGGTGACTTCTATGGCAAACTGAAGAAAAAACTCCGTAGGAGACGTGCTCGTCGTCGATACAACAAAAACTTTAAGTATGAGATGAAGAAAGATGCGCCTTCTGATGACGAGCCCAGCGAACAACGCAATGACAGTGATCTCACTGAGAGAAAACGTCAGCGTCAATTTTACCGCAAGCTCGAAAAAGCCAAAGAGTACGCAGAGAACAACTACTACAAGTTGACGGTTTACGCACAAAACGCGAATCTCGTGAAGGTGAACGACTTCTGGAAGGATTATGCAACCTACAAAGGTGATGCATTTATCTCTCGCCATGTCGCGAAAGCCAGCAAGAACTTCACTGAGATGATGTTTGCGCTCTCCGTGTTGGATTTGCCGTTCAAGTCACCAACCTTTAAGGCGGACTTCAAAGGTTCACAGATGACTCTGAAGCTCGGTGCACAGGCGATCGTCTACCACAAGTCGATCCAACAGGCGAAGCCATCCACACAAAAGACTCCCATCCTGGTCAGCCAGAACTTCTTCCAGTACGGACGTCGATACACCTACAAGCGTGGGAAGCGTATCGATCGTTACGTTCGCGATGAGTTCGTCAAGCGCAAGGTCTACGGTTGCCAAATTGTTGTGACCAACCCGACCTCTTCGCGTCAAAAGCTCGATCTGTTGATGCAGATTCCCCATGGCGCTGTGCCTGTCCTCAACGGACGTTACACAAAGAGCAAGACGATCAACCTGCGTTCCTACCGAACCAAGTTGTTGACGTACTACTTCTACTTCCCGGATGCAGGGACATATGCACACTATCCAGTGCACATCTCCACCAACGGTCAGTTGCTCACGTTCGCGAAGGTGAAGACCTTTAAAGTTGTCGATAAGCCAACCAAAACGGATAAGACGACATGGGAGTATATCTCACAAAACGGTACGGACAAGCAGATCCTCGACTATCTTGCGTCTCATAACGTCCATCGTCTGAATCTTTCGAGAGTTGCATGGAAGGTCCGTAAGAGCGCGTCTTTCTACAAGGCGTTGATGGCCCATTTGAGAAGCCGCCACGTCTACAACAGCGTGTTATTTGGGTACGCTGTTAAATACAACGATGCTGAGAACCTTCGGGTGCTGCTCCGTCACCGTTCATCTTTTGTCAATCGTTGTGGGATGTATCTGAAGAGTCCATTGTTGAACATCGATCCTGTCGAGCGTAAGCGCTATCAGCATCTCGAATACTGGCCACTGGTCAACGAGCGCGCGCATAAGTTCGGTAGTGAGCGTAAGATTGCGAACAACAAACTCTTTGCACAGTACACCCGTTTGATGGGTGTGTTGAAGTACCGTGCGAGCTTCGATCAAGACGAATTGATGGCATTGACGTACTATCTCTTGTTGCAAGATCGTGTCCCCGAAGCGCTTGCGTTCTTTAAGCGCGTGGACGGCACCAAGCTCGCGACGAAGTTGCAGTACGATTACTTCCGTGTGTACTTCGACTTCTTCACGGAGAAGCCCCTCAAAGCACGTGCGATCGCCGAGAAGTACAAGGCATACCCTGTCAAACGCTGGCGTCAATTCTTCACGAGTGCGCTTCGACAACTCGATGAGATTGAAGGCAAAATTAAAGGGAAGGTCGTCAATAAGAAGGACCGAACTGAGCAACAAACGGATGATTCGACCAAAGTCGCTTCCTTCGATTTTGGTGTAGAGTCCAAGAAGGTCACGATCACATTCCAGAATGTGAAGACGTTCAAGGTCAACTACTATCTGATGGACATCGAGCTGTTGTTCTCCCGCAAGCCTTTTGTGCAAAAACACACAGGTCGTTTTTCCTACATTCGACCTAACCTGACACAAATGGTCAAGGCCAAAGGGAACAAGTTGTCCTTTGCGTTACCCAAGCGATTCCACAACAGCAACGTGATGATTGAGATCTCCGCAGAGGGGATCAAGAAGTCCAAAGCCTACTACGCTCATTCCCTCAACGCGATGGTGATCGAGCAGTATGGGCAGGTCCGCATCACACATGCTGATACAAACAAGGCGCTCTCCAAGGTCTACATCAAAGTGTATGCGCGTATGAAGAATGGCACCGTACGTTTCTACAAAGATGGATATACCGATCTTCGTGGGCGCTTCGACTATACGTCACTCAACACCAACGCGATCGACCACGTCAGCAAATTCTCCATCCTGATCCTCAGCAAGCAACACGGTGCTATCGTCCGTGAAGCGAACCCCCCCAAACAATAATCTGCTCTGCAATCATCCACCTCAACAAGCCTCACAATCCCTGAGTCTTCGGCTCTTCCCTCCTCTCAAAAGGTTTGAGAGGAGGGGCCATTTGCCCGATGTATACGAGATATACTTTAATGCTGCTCCGGCGGATGTTGCACTCGTGTCTCCGCAAACTCCCCTGATTCCACCAAATCATCCCCATCTTTCTGGCGGATATAGCAAGGCCATATCCTTGTATCACTCGACTGCTCGCCTGCTTTCAGTGGGTTTTTTGCGTCTTCACTTGCAATCATCCACCTCAACAAACTCTCCACCCTGAGCCTCCGGCTCTTCCCTCCTCTCAAGCCTTTCGAGAGGAGGGACCAATTAACCGATATGTACGGGGTTTAGCTTGAAATCTGATCCGGCGGATGTTGCACTCGTGTCTCCGCAAACTCCCCTGACTCCACGAGTTCATCCCCTTCTTTCTGGCGGATATAGCAAGGCCATATCCTTGGATTCC
>PCBK01000094.1 GCA_002731275.1 Deltaproteobacteria bacterium
CGCAGTTGAGCAGGGGGAGCTGCCGACCGCAAGGGAGGCTGAGGGGGTCCTGTTCTCTCCCTTACATCGCTCCCCTTGTCGACCGAAGCAAAGCGCAGGGGGAGCTGGACGAGCGATAGCTCGGACTGAGGGGGTCTTGTTGCATCGCTCCCCTTGTCGACCAAAGCAAAACACGACAGCTACGCCGAAGGCGTCAACAGGAGGGGAAAGCAAGCGGAGCGCGCTTGGGGATGCCCATGTATCCCCGATAGATATGCCAAGCGGAGCGCGGCAGTCAGTAAGGGCAAGTGGCAACTTGCCCGACAAAACGGCAGTCAGTAAGTGGCAACTTGCCCGACAAAACGCCAGTCAGTAAGTGGCAACTTGCCCGACAAAACGCCAGTCAGTAAAGTGGCAACTTGCCCGACAAAACGCCAGTCAGTAAAGTGGCAACTTGCCCGACAAAACGTCAGTCAGCAAGTGGAAACTTGCCCGACAAAACGCCAGTCAGTAAGTGGCAACTTGCCCGACAAAACGCCAGTCAGTAAGTGGCAACTTGCCCGACAAAACGCCAGTCAGTAAGGGCAAGTGGAAACTTGCCCGACAAAGCGGCAGTCAGTAAGTGGCAACTTGCCCGACAAAACGCCAGTCAGTAAGGGCAAGTGGCAACTTGCCCGACAAAACGGCAGTCAGTAAGGGTAAGTGGCAACTTGCCCGACAAAACGGCAGTCAGTAAGGGTAAGTGGCAACTTGCCCGACAAAACGTCAGTCAGTAAGGGCAAGTGGCAACTTGCCTGACAAAGCGTCAGTCAGGGGCAAGATGGATAGTGTGGTTACTGGAGGGGATATTTGGTGAGGAAGCCATCTTTACCGGCGGTATGGCATCCAGTACAGATGCTTGCGGCTTGTCCTTGTCCTGCGGCGACGGGGTTGGCACCACTTGTGGTGCTGAGGACTTCGTACCAGTACCAGTTTGCGACCCCTGCGGAGGGTTGCGTTTTGACCATCACAGCCCAACCACGAAGGACATTGGAGGCACTGTACAATTCTTTGACAGACACGGAGTTTAGGGGATGATTGCTACTGCCACCAGCCAATGAACTGTCCAACGTGTTATTGATAAAGACTCTCGCGTTGGCCGAGTGGACAGGTGTGGAAGCGTGAATACTCGATTCTTTCTTCCAGCCTTTGTAATGGCCGGCTTTCAACCAATTAAACATCCCGGTCTTATCGATAGGAGGAACAGGAGGTACGTCGGGGACATTCTCTGCGACCTTCTCAGAGGGCTGTTCGGGGACGCGATCGGCGATAGGCTCATTCGTCTTCTCAGGGACGGTCTCGGTCTTCTCGGGGACAGTCTCGGTCTTCTCGGGAACAGTCTCAGTCTTCTCAGGAATGGTCTCGACACCACCATCGGTGACAGGTTCTTTGGTGGGTTCGGGCATGGGTTTTTCACCATGCGTCATCTCTTTGTTTTCATCGACAATCACCTCACCTCCGGACGCATCCTTATTGGTAGAGGCATCGTTCCCACCAGCGGTATCGGCATTGGCTTGTTCTTTGACCTCGTTATCGGAGGTCCCACCATCGTTGTTTGTCGTCTTCTCTTGTGTGGTCTCTTGGTCAGGGCCCGAACCACAGGCGATAAACGAACTCATCGAAAAACACAGGACACATACGATCCAAAACACATGACGCATCACAATCTTCTCCTTACTATTGATATTCCGGACAGCTCCACAAAGTGTATCACAACATAGCTCTTATAGAGACGTGTGTCACGATGTATCGTTACACTTTGTATGGAAGATGATGGTCACAAAGAGCACAAAAGAGCGTTGATGTACATGGGTATCTGGTATATTCTGTGTCCGTCCACAAAGAAGAAGAGCTCACACAAAGGGATGTCACGATGTCAGAACTCTACGCATTCTCCGTCACCTCAGTCCAAGACAAGGTCATCGAAGTAGATGCCTTTCAGGTCCATCCAGATGCCGGTGGTTTTGCGCCCACCAAGAATTTCGCGCTACAGATCCTCTACACCCCAATCCACGACTGGACAGACGTGTGCAAAGATGGACAAGGCGGACCACTCGACAACGACTTCTCACAGGACGACTTTTACAAAGACGATTACATTCGGCTGGTCTGTCACGACTACATCGAGAAGGTCGAGATCACCAACCGCGAAGGCGACAGCGCACACTACATCATCACACTCACAGATCCCATGTGGGGACAACACCTCGCGCCGGGGATGAGTTGGGATTCAGCTTGCTACAACAGAGGACGTGACCTACCCCGCCCCAAAAAAAAGAAGAAAGAAGTCTTTGGACCACGTAAACGCATCGTCCGTTGGCCCGAAAAAGGCCTCCGCAACATCGACGAAGACGTCTTCGAGAATGCCACAAACCTCAAGCTCCTCGATCTGTCCAAAAACCACCTACAAGCACTCCCCCACTCCTTCGGGAATATGAGCAAACTCGAAGAGCTCAACTTACGTGACAATGTACTTCGTACCCTCCCAGAGTCATTTGGCGACCTACAGGCCCTCAAAAGACTCGAATTACGTGGCAACCAATTCGAATCCCTCCCAGACTCCTTTGGCCAACTCACAGCGCTCGAAGAACTCTACCTCGCCGAATATGACCCCCTTCCAGAACAACTCCCCGAATCCTTCTCGGCGCTCACAAACCTCCGCATCCTCACAATGCGCGGAAGTGGACTCAATCGCCTCCCCAAAGCATTCAGACGCCTACAAGCGCTGGAGATCCTCCATACCCGACTTGAATACGAATATGGCCTTGAGGGCTTCTACGAGATCTGTCACATCCCAAGCCTCCGCATCCTTGAGATCGGAAATGCTACAACCATCCCCAGAGAGATCGGTCACCTCATCAACCTCGAAACGCTTATCCTGTCGAGCTCCTCACTCAAAAAACTCCCGGAGACCTTTGGTAAGCTCACAAAACTCAAAGAACTCGACCTTTACAACAATCAACTGAGACAATTCCACGAATGTCTGCGACCACTCGCCCCCAACCTTCAAAAGCTCAACCTGAATAGCAATGAGATCCCTTCGCTCCCCGAGTGGATCGGCGAATACACACAGCTCAAAGAGTTCCTGTTTGAACGCAACCACATCACCAGCATCCCCGAGAGCATCGGTCAACTCACTCAACTCGAACGACTCAATCTCTCCTGCTCTCCCATTACAGACATCCCCGAAAGTATCGGACAGCTCACACAGCTCAAAGAACTCAATCTCAATCAATGCCAGATCACCCGGCTACCAGAGAGTATCAAGCAACTCACCCAACTCGAACGACTCCATCTTTATGACAACCCGTTGACAAGCGACATTCAATCTTTTCGGGACGCGCTCCCCAACACAAACATCTGGCTGTAAAGGATATCACCCATGAATCTATATCTAGAAGACAGTTGGGAGCGCAAACAGACACTCCTGCAAGCCATCCAATCAAATGACCTCGCGCACATCAAAGAAGTGGTGGAGCAAGCGCCTGCATTCATCGACGCTCGCTATATCAAGGGTGACACCCCCCTGCTCATGGCTTGCGAAACAGGTAACGAAGCGCTCGTCCATTATCTCGTCGAAGCAGGCGCCGATCTCGAAGCCGAGAACAATTATCACCGCACACCACTGCTCATGGCCATCGAACACAAACACACAGACATCGCGCTGTATCTCATCGAACAAGGTGCCAACGTCCATCACACAGAGACCAACGACATCTCCCCTCTCTTCGAGGTGTTTAGCAAGTTCTCCGAAGACGAAGTGCGTTTTACCTTGGCAGAAGCACTGCTCGCACATGGCGCTGACATCGATGTCGACACACGTTACAACATTACGGTCCTCTGTGACGCATGCAATTACTCCCCAAACGCAGACACTGTACGTTTCGCGCTCTCAAAGGGCGCCGACACATCCATGCCCAACAGCGACGGGCTGACACCACTGATGCAAGCCGCGAAATACGGGAATCTCGTCGAGATGGCGTTGTTGTTAGATGCAGGCGCAGACACAGAGCAGCGTTCAAGGACGCCCACGAAGCCAGGTTGGTCGACATCACGAAGTGACCAGGGGATGACCGCGTTGATGTGGGCCGCCAAAGAGAAACAAGACTGGACTGCGTATATGCTCCTTCGGCGTGGTGCCAATCCCAACACACAAGTCCGTCATGATTGCGAACAGGTCGAGCTTGCGAATAAGGATATCTTGGGACAAACAGCCCTTCATTTTGCTATCAAAGCAGACGCCAAGAAGATCGTCCAATCACTACTCGATGCAGGTGCAGATGTGGATATCGCCGATGACAATGGCATCACACCCAAGCAATTGCTCGCAGACCATCCGACCACACAAACAGAAGAAGCAACGATTGATCAAGCCTTTTCATGGCAAATGGCCCGTGACAATGCACCTCCCACAGAGGAAGAGTGGGCAGCGCTTGTCGAGAATCACAAGATCTTCCTCGCACAAAAAGAACCCTACGGATACTGGAGTACACTCGAAGTCTCTGGTTTACCCCTCGCGGTATTTAACAACAGTCAAACCCCACAAGAGATAAGAGAGAAACAAGCGACCTTGCGCTTTGGCAATCTGAGCAGCGGGTTCCCCAAAGAGGTTGACTGGACATACGCCAACATGGTGGGATTGTGGGCCGAAGGTGTCGACTTTCAGGGCGCTATGTTGCAAAAGGGGAAGTTTGTCGATTCATACTTCAGAGAGGCGAACTTTGAAGGCGCTGACCTCACACAAGCCGATCTTTCTCGTTCGGATATGAGAGGCGCCAACCTCAAAAACGCGATCCTCAAACGCACAGACTTTGAAAACTGTGACCTAACAGGAGCTGACTTTACAGGGGCCGTTTTGGACGGCATCAAGCTCAAAGGCGCGACTCTCGATCAGACCAAAGGACTCTTCGAGGCGCTCGGCATTCCATCAAATTGAAGTGGGAAAAGATGTAGGAAACGGGTGTGAAGAGAGAGGATGATGAGAGGGATATTTTGGTGGGGGGAGGTGCAGTGATTAGAAGCAGAATTTCTTCCATTTGAGTTTGCAGGTCAAGGGTTTGATGACCTTGATGGTGCCTCTTTTTGCACACATATCAGCAGCGTATTTTGTGCAGATCCTGAGGTGTCTTGTGCAGGACTTGCTCGCCTTGATGCAGTATTTTTTCCCAAGGATCTTTTTCTTCTTGGTGCATTTGAGTGAGTACTTTGTGCAGACTCGTGTGTGTTTTTTGCACTTGGCGCCAGGGCGGAATTTTGTGCAAGATTTCTTCGTTTCGGTTTTGCAAGAGATCTTCGGTTTGACTTTGAGACAGACTTTGGCCTCTGCTTGTGTGGTGAATCCAAATCCGACGATCGCGATGAGGGCAAACAAGATTTTCTTCATAACTGTTTCTCCTTGACTCGTGATGCTCGATGAGCACCGTTGAAATGAATGATGGTTATCTCTTTCGCCCAAAGCCTCCTGGCCTTTTTGGCGTCTTGCCCTACCCATAATGCAAATGACAGACCAGCCCAAACAAACAATTCAAGATCAAATAAATCATACACATACAAAAAGTCTCTCTCATTCGTTCTCAACGATCCTTGAAAACTTTCATCAAAACATCTCAACGATCCTTGAATGCTGAGGCGATTGTGGGGGTTTTTGTATGGACTTTCCTGTACATTCGTCTATCTTGTGGCGAACAGGCCTTGAAACATGTAAGCTCGTTGCCTATGATCTTGCTATCAATGTTCGTCTCCTACAGAGGCCCGCGTTATGGGGACGACCCAACACAAAGGAATGTACCGATGCGCTCATCACAATCGACGAGACACCATCTACTTCATATACTTACACGTTCACTCTGTGCTCTCGCGCTCCTCTTGTCCTTTGGGGTCGCGACACAAGATGCGCAGGCCGCCAACAAGCTCACCCTCGACAAAGTCATCGACGGCATCCAGGCCTTTTACAAGAACACACAAGATCTGCGCACAGACTTTCGTCAGATCTTCTCTCCTGCGCGTTTCAGCCGCAAACAAAAGGAGAAGGGTCGTTTCTTTTACCGCAAACCATCGATGATGCGCTTTCAGTACACAGCGCCAGAGCGCAAGGACTTCATTTATAATGGTAGCACCTTGTGGATGTACTATCCCGACGACGCAGAGGTCAAAATCAAGAAGGGAATCAAGCGCTCTGAGTTGGGCGTGGCCTTTCAATTCTTGTGGGGCAGTGGCAATCTCAAGAAGTCCTTCAAGGTCAAGCGTCTGCCCTCCTGTCGTTTTTCCCTTGGCAAGCGTAAATTCAACTACAAGCAAGCCGGTCAGGTGTGTCTGCGTTTGATCCCAAGAAAACCACAGTCGATGTTCAAGACGTTGTACTTTGGTGTCTCCAAAAAGGACTTCCGCGTTCAGCAGATCCTGTATGTCGACAACGCCAGGAACTGCAATCACTTTATCCTCGGCCAAATCAAGACCAACAAAAAGCTCCCCGCGCGGATCTTCAAGTTCGACATCCCTAAAGGCACCGAAGTCATCAAACTCCCCTAAGCGCAGCAAGACAGCAGCTTCATTTGACATCATTCGCGCCGGGTTGGTTCGCCCTCCCCCACATGAAAGGTCCTTTTGATGAACAGTTCACTCACGCTCTGTAGACAATGGTTGTTGGGTTGTGTCGCTTTGATGACGTTGGGATTGATGGGTTGTCCAAAGCAGGTGAAGGTCGGCGCACAAGACGCCAAGACCCCGCTGTATCAAATGACCCTTCAAGACTTGAATGGGAAAGATTTTCCACTACGAGAATTACAGGGCAAGGTCACGATTATCGACTTCTTTGCGAGCCACTGTAACGACTGTTTGCAGATCATCCCACAGCTTCAGAGGTTGCACAACACATACAAGGACAAGGACTTCAATGTTTTGGGGATCGCTCTGGAGAAGAAGGGTCTACCGCTCACGACGTTCATCGAGTTCTTTGCCAAGAAGGCGCCTTTGGAGTATCCGATCGTGTTGGCGAACAAGGCGCTGTATCAAGGCAAGACGGAGCTGGGTCGGATCATCCGCGTCCCCCAGTATAAGGTGCTCGACAAGTGCGGGAGTGTACGTCACACCCACATGAAGATCTTGCCCTTCAAGACGTTGGAAATGGAAGTCAAAAAGCTGCTCGCCGAACAAAAAACCTGCCCAACTCCGTAATCTTACGACAACACATCCACACAAAAGAGAGAAAAGACTATCGAAGGAGGTCTTCACGGGGTATGATGAAGACTTTTTTGACGCGTCGAAGTATCGTGCGCGGGACTGGAGAGCTGCTGGTCCAATCAAAGAAAGTCCTCATGTGAACGGAGAAAAGAGCATGTCAGAGAGCCGAAAAGCGGTTGTATTGTTGAGTGGTGGTTTGGATTCGACGACCTGTTTGGCGATGGCCAAGGACCAGGGTTTTGAAGTCTACGCGTTGAGCTTTCAGTACGGTCAACGTCACTCCCATGAGCTTGACTGTGCCAAACGTATCGCGCAAGAGATGGGCGTCAAGAAACACCACATCGCCCAAATCCATCTCGACGCATTTGGAGGTTCGGCGCTCACAGACAGCAGCATCGAAGTCCCCAAAGAACGACCTCTTGAGGACATGGAGAAAGAGATCCCGGTCACGTATGTCCCCGCACGAAACACCATCTTCCTCTCCTTTGCACTCGCGTGGGCTGAAGTACTTGAGGCTTCTGACATCTTCATAGGTGTAAATGCCCTCGACTACAGCGTTGGTGGGGATTCGTTTGTCTTTATCAAGGATGAACATGACGAACTCCACCATGTGCCAATACGAGAATTCGTAGAGGACTTTCCACGCGGACGTTACAAAACACTCTCGATCAACCGCAAAACTTGGCAGCCGGAGTGGAAGAAAGTCAAAGCGAAACTTCGACATCGTGTAGGTGAGAAGAGGTGCTACCGAGTCCACCTGGAACGTGGTGACTCGATCGAGATTACAGAAGACCACTCTCTCTTTACGATCGATGAACGTTACCAGCTCACTCCAATCAAGGGAGAGGATATCGACCCGGGTATACCTTTAATTGTCCCCATGACGCTTGAAGAAGCACACCCCGAAAAAGATCTTGAATACCTGGATCTGAGAGGGCTCGTAGGCTTCGTGAATGCTCCTCTCACCAAAACCATGGCACGCGAAGAAGATGGGTTTGTTTACCACCGAAGCCTCGCGCTTCCTTTGCAATTCCCTATCACAGACGACTTCCTCTACGCGACAGGTTTGTGGCTCGCAGAAGGCCACATAACGAAAAGCGGACAACCACACTTCTCCAACACCCTCCCCGAAGCACGTGAAAGAGTCCGAAGAGCTTTTGCTCCGTACGATGGAACCATCAAAGTAAAAGAGAATGGTGTAGACTATTTAGTCCAAGGTGGGAAACTGCTAGGTTCTTTGTTGCTCTTTATAGGTTTTACAGGCAAAGCGATTGATGGAGATAAACAACTCCCTCGCTGGTTTTGGCAACTCTCCAGACAACAAAAAGAGACCTTCCTTGCGGGGTTTTGGGATGGGGATGGAAGTCGTGTCCACAACGGTACAGCAACCTGCGCCCAAAAATCGTCGGACTTGCTACACGAACTTGTATATGCCTTCCGTTCTTTGGGAGCATACCCCACATACAAACCAATGAAACGCCAAAGCGGACATGTTATGAGAATGTGTTCAGCCAGCGACTTCAAGATCCTCGCAGAGCTTCCCCTCAACGACATAGCCAAAAAAGAAACGGCTGAAAAAGCAGCACAAGTCAAGAGCCGTGACAAAGCAAAAGGACTGTGGAAGTCAGAAGCCTTGTGGAAACTCATTCAAGAGGCGGAGAAGCCTGCAGGCCTTGCAACAGAACTTTACAATAGGCTCGGGAAATACGACAATTCCGTAAGAGGCCAAAGGTGGCATAAATTGCGAGACATCGAACTTGGTTATCTGATGGATACTCCACTCGGTTTTCAGATGGTGACAGCCATTGAGGAGATCCAAGAAGAATACATGTACGATCTATCCGTACAAGGAAACGAAAACTTTTATGCCAATGGCATCCTTGCTCACAACAGCGGATACCCTGACTGTAGACCCGAATACATCGAGGCTTATGAAAAGATGGCCAACTTGGCGACCAAGAACGCGACCCAAGATGGATTGACGTTGCGCATTCACACGCCGTTGATTCAGATGACGAAGGGTGAGATTGTCAAGACAGGATTGGCGTTAGGTGTTGATTACAGCATCACGAGTACATGTTACGACCCAGATGAAGATGGCCGCGCTTGTGGTGAGTGTGATGCATGTCTTCTGCGTATCAAAGGGTTCCGCGAGAATGAGCAGGACGATCCAGCTCCGTACCAAAAGAAGACACAAGGGTAATCGATCAGATGGCGTACACAGTCAAAGAGCTCTTTTACACACTCCAGGGAGAAGGCGCACAAGCAGGCAGAGCCGCAGTCTTTTGTCGGTTCGCAGGTTGTAATCTCTGGACAGGTCGCGAAGAAGACAGACACAAGGCAGTCTGTACATTTTGTGATACGGACTTTATTGGGACAGATGGACCGGGAGGTGGCAAATTTAAGGACGCAGCTGCGCTGGCAGATGCGATCGCCGCGTGCTGGCCTGGACCTCGCGAAGGACTCCCACTCGCTCCCTATGTCGTCTGTACAGGCGGTGAACCACTGCTTCAGGTGGATGAAGCGTTGATCGACGCTCTTCATGCACGTCACTTCGAGATCGCCGTTGAGACCAACGGTACACAACAAGCCCCTTCGGGACTCGATTGGATCTGTGTCAGCCCCAAATCCAACGCTGAGGTCATCCTCACAACAGGCCATGAGCTGAAACTCGTCTACCCTCAAACAGATGCTCCCCCCGAACAATTCGTGGACATGGACTTCCAACACTTCTTCATACAGCCCATGGATGGTCCCCACGTCAACGAATACACACAACAAGCCATTCAATACTGTATGGCCCACCCCCAATGGCGTCTCAGCCTCCAAACACACAAAATCACTGGTATCCCATAACAGACTTACGGTTGGGCAAGCTGCGACCGCCCTTACTGCCGCGCTTCGCTTGCCCTTGCTGCCGCGCTTCGCTTGCCCTTGCGACTGCCGCGCTTCGCTTGCCCTTGCGACTGCCGCGCTTCGCTTGCCCTTGGCTATCGGGGACCGGAGGCGGTCCCCAAGCGCGGCTTATCAGCCTTGCTTTCCCCTCCCGTTGACACCTTCGGCGTGGCTGCCACGCTTTGCTTGCCGGGCTGCAATGCGTCAGCTCTCGCTTGCGCGAGTGCTGCGCGTTTTGTGCTTGACCGTCGCAAGGCGACGCTCTCGCGGTGCGCCTCGTGATGTCCATCACGAAGGAGGCGTTAGAGGGAAATGATTGGGATGTGAACACACTCGCACAAAGTGCGAGCTATACCTTTGGTTTTACGGAAAGGACAGGTTACACAGTTATCCTCGGCTATCGCCTCGGGCTTGAAGAAGCAATACCGACC
The DNA here is from genome assembly GCA_002731275.1 of Deltaproteobacteria bacterium. Classification (GTDB taxonomy): domain Bacteria; phylum Myxococcota_C; class UBA6777; order UBA6777; family UBA6777; genus UBA6777. Next base: position 10,524 of record PCBK01000094.1, read on the forward strand.
ACTGCGTGTAAAGAAGAATTTGGAGTGTCCCTGAAGCACTAGAAACAGGAGCGAAGCGACTCAACAGAGGGGGAAAGCAAGGCTGATAAGCCGCGCTTGGGGGGCATTCATGTCCCCCGATAGCAAAAGTCTGCCTCTACTCATCCTCCTCTCCGAAAAACACACCTCATCGTACATAGATGCAAACCATCAGACCATAAAAGACTTATGGTTGAGGTTTGTGAAGCTGTCCCATAAACAAGATCGTATTTGAACGGACGTGGCGAATCATCAACAAGAAGGGTCGATTAAATGTCACGACAGTCGGGAGACTGGCAGCTGACTTTGTCATCACGACTGCGGTTGCGGCGGCTGCTTCGCTTCCCTCTTCGTTGACTTCGAGGAATGCCTTGTGAACGACAGCGGAGATATAAAGCTGTTTGGCGTCCTTTTTGTTGATCCCACCAAAGTCTGCCTGCCCCGCCTTGAAGGCAATGGACATTCCCATATCGGACAACACTTTCCCCATCGAAAATGCCGACGTCATCTTGAAGCGTGGCAACGAGAGCTGCACTTTGGTCTTGTACATCTTTTGTTCCCATGCGGCGAGCTGTTTAGCGTGTAGGAGCTTGCTCGCGTCCGCCAACTTCACACCTTTTTTGGGCAAAAACAAGAGCATATCGAAGGCTTTCCCCTTGTAAGGCAAAGACACCAATCGATGACCATCAATATCGGCGGTGCGGAACTTACGATTCGCAAACATCATGGGAACATTTTGCTTCTCGCCATTCTCCATCGTAAAGGGTTTGGTCGACGTATTGCTCTTGTCGAACTTATTCTCCCAATTCCCTTTGAAGTAGATAGCGTTGGTCAGCACGAGCTTGGTCGCATTTTGGAGGACGTTGGGTTTCAACAACTCTTTGATCTTGTTTTGTGTTTGTGATTCGACCCAGGCATTGATGGTATGTCGCGCGGATTCAGCTTGTTTGGCAAAGTCGAGGAGCCGCAGAGGTGCGTTGTAAAACTTGGTCATCTTGCTCTGGAAAGATGTTTCGATAGTGTACCCCTTTTGGGCCCAAAGTCGGTTGGCGACATCCAAACGGATAGCGCTGCCTTTGTTATGTCGAAGATATTCTCTCATCGAATGAATCGATGCGTTGTAATCTTTATCTTTTGCCACCTGTCGGAGCACTTTCTTCATGGCCTCCGCAGTCTCTCCTCGTGCACCAGCGGCCGTCATACTCAACGCAACGGACAAACTGTATGGAGAAAAAAAGACATTCTTTGGCGCGTTGTTGAGCTGCTGAAAGAGCGCGAGACCAAACTCATTGTTGCTATCAGAGGCGGGTTTGACGGGATATTTCGGCACAAACGGAGCATTCTTGACACATCCGACGAGCGCAAAACTCATACACCCAATCAAAAACAGACAAAACGCGAAGGACTTGGTAAACGAACGAACACTTGGTTCCATTGGAATCTCCTTTGTTACAGCGATATGCTACAAACACTGTCGCATCATCCAAACGAAACACACACGCATTTGATCTTTTTTTTCTTTTTCCATCCCCCAGATCCTCGATTGCTCCGCAATACAAGCGTCACGAAAAAACCACAAGCAAGAGACAAGAGACAACCCACTCCCCAACATCACATCAAGCTATACGCCGAAGGCGTCAACAGGAGGGGAAGGCAAGCAAAGCATCGGGATAGGAGGGGGCTTCACAGCCCCGCCCCTCCCACACCACCGTACATACGGGGCCGTATACGGCGGTTCAACAGGATTGAGTATTTCTTTTGTATAACCTGAACAGACCGGCCTTATCGAAGTAAGCGTTTCGAATTGCGGGCGAGATCACAAGACTCATTCTCCAAGCACCTTTCCCCGAGTAAGACAATCTTTTGGCTTTTCCATGCGAAAATCCTCCTTTTCGCAGTCCTCGGTATCTTGCGCTTTGGGTTTTCCATTGTGTCCACATCACACTTCTTATTCTCCTCCGTATCCACGAGTCCACCATCGGAAGCATGTTATTCACTTCTGTGAATCCGAAGTATCCGAACCATCCTCTCAAGTACGTTGATAACTCGCTGATGAGTTCTTCGATCCTGATACTCCGGTTCTTCCGGGTTATCTGGCGAACTTTATCCTTGAGGCGGGAGATGGATTCTTCTGAGATGATTCGTTTTATCAGGGGGTTACCCCTTTTTTTTTTTGATAAAAGAGAATCCCAGGAGACTTCGTTCGGTTGCTTTGGCCACCGCACTTTTATCCTGATTTATCCGGAGTTTGAGCTTGCGTTGAAGGAATTGCTCGATACTTCGCATCACCCTGTGTCCAGCACGAGGGCTCCTGACAAAAATCATGAAGTCGTCTGCATATCGACAAAATCGGAGCTTCCTCTGTTCCAACTCTTTATCCAACTCATCAAGGATAATGTTCGAGAGTAACGGCGATAGAGGCCCGCCTTGTGGCATTCCCTCTTGTCTCGTTTTCCCTTGTTCTCCTTTGGCGGCCCCGGAGTTTAGGAGCTGCCGGATGATTCTAAGGACTCGTTTATCTCGAACTCTCTTTGCGATTCTTCCCATGAGAATGTCATGGTTTACTTTGTCGAAGAACTTCTCCAGGTCGATGTCGACGATGATATCGTATCCCTCTTCGATGTTCTTCTGAGCTGACTCTACGGCCTGGTGGGCCGAACGTCCGGGACGAAAACCGTAGCTATTCTCTGAAAAGGTTGGATCCCATTTGTTTTGGAGCACTTGCAAGATCGCCTGTTGTATCACCCGGTCTTTTACCGTTGGGATGCCCAATTGTCGCACCCCACCTTTCGGTTTTGGGATTGTGACCCGGCGTACTGGAGAGAACTTGTATTGTCCGGTCAACATTTGGTCTCGTATTTCAGGCCAGTGCTCTTGAAAGAATCCCTCCAGTTCGTCAGTTTTCACACCGTCGATTCCAGGTTTTCCTTTGTTTTGCACAACCTTTTTCAATGCTTCTTTGATATTGTCGTTGTGGCAGATCTCCTCCATGGTATGTTCGTGAAATACCAGGTTTTCGGTACTTTGCTTCGTCATGTCAGTGATGATCCCATTCTGGCGACCTTGGTCTTCAGTGGTAGAACTCGGGTGACCCGCGTTTTGTTTTCGATCACGTTTATCCATGAGAATTCAACTCCTATTCACCTTTCCTATTGTTCGGGCCTTCGGTCTGGTGAGTCCTCCGGCTTTTTTTTTTTTTCACCGGCTCATTTCCAAGACCTACTATGCCTTCTGCTGACTTCTACGCTGCGTTCGAGCGACCTCTCGGTAACTCCAGTCCTTGGGCTGCTTCATTTAGCGACTGTCCCGGACAACAGGGCAGATCTCCCAGAGTAAGCATGTTTACTTTCACCGCATCCCCGCCGGATGTACCGACGAAATCTAGATGGATAGAGGACTTCGTGGTTACGCGCACACTCGTCCCATTTCGCCGGCCTCAAATCCGATTTCTGTACGTCGGGTCGCGGTTTTGCTAGTGGCTTCCTTCAGACGCCGCCTCGCGGTGGCCGCCCTTGCCGTTCGCTAGTACTTCACCTCCATCTGGTTGTACAGAGGACTTTCACCTCCGAGTAAACATGCGTGTCTGGCACACGCGCCTGGGGATGTCCCCACATCCCCGATAGCCAGGGCAAGCAGAGCGCGCCAGCCAGGGCAAGTGGCAACTTGCCCGACCCTCCGCAAGTGGCAACTTGCCCAAGCAGAGACTGACAGCGTGCCATGAGAGTCGCCATCAAAAAGAGTGCTTGGATATGAACACATCGGTTGAGCCGTGTGATGTGATAGATGATGAACCAAAGGTTGAGGTGCCAGAGAACGCCCACGAGATTACCCACTCTACAGATGTTTGTACACCATAAGAGCAACATGTCTGTGTGTTGTGAGGGAAGTGTTTGAGAGAGGATGGAGGGAGAGCTCAACCCCAGGGTCTGGCAGCGAGGTTTGTGCTGCTATAGGAAGAGATGCCTTCTTCTTTGGGCCATGTAAACTGGAAGGTGCTGCCGAGGCCTTTGTGTGAGCGGACGGAGATCTCTCCACCATGAAGCTCCACAATGCGACGTGCGATCGCGAGCCCAACGCCTGCCCCTCTTGCTTCATCAGAAGGATAAAGTGTCTTAAACATCTCAAAGATTCTTTGGTGTTGGACTTTGTCGATACCAGGACCGTTATCCGCGACAGAGAAGACGACAAAGCCATGCTCCTCCCACAGGCGTATGGTCAAAACAATGTTGTCGCTGTTGTTGTGGTGCTTAACGGCGTTGTTGATCAGGTTAAGCAGCACCTTCTTTAACGGCGTGAGATAGGTTTTGAGAAAGGGCAGCTCGATTTCGAGGCGCAGCTCTCCACTCTCAGGAAAGGATGCCCATTCGAGCAGATCGTGCAGCAGTTGATGAACATCGACTTCGCTTAACGCTCCCTTCTCTTGGACATCCCGTGCGTAGTTGAGGAACTCATCGAGCAACCAACGCATACGCTTTGCGCGCTTTCGCACCATCTCCAACTGTACACGACAGTCTTCCGTGTCATTAGCCTGTAACGACTCTACCGCGAAGTGTGCATGTGTCTCAATCGCGACCAAAGGCGTCTTCAGATCGTGTGAGGCTGCTGATGCAAATTGAGAGAGTTCTTCATTTGAACGTGTCAATGAGTGATTGAGGATACTCAAGCGTTCATTTTCCAGACGGACACTTGGATCTTGTAGACTCACGATGATGATCTGCTCACCAGTCACTGGATCGGGCAACAGCTTGGCTTGTAGGGAGTATATCGCTGGCCCTCTACGTGTAAGCACCTCAAAATCGGAGACAAAGCCCTCTGCTTTGTTGAGCCCATCGAGCACTCTTTGCTCATCCGTATCGTCACAAAAATAATCACGTAGGCTGCGAACATCCCCAAAGATCTTGTGTGTCAGCGCATTGGCAGTAAGGATCGCACCGTTGAGTGTGTGGATCGCCATACAAATAGGCGCATAACGTGCAGCGTCTGCGTTGCGCAAGACGGATGGATCGATCGCATCTTGGGCGACTGGCCGCGCCTCCACCAAAAAACCAACCCGATCGTCTGGAAAAAGATACTGACCCACCAACATCTCGATCAACGTAGGTTGTCCTTTTGGATACAATGTACGCAACGAACGAATCTTCTCCCCCGCCATAACCCGCTCGTGTAAATGGATAAATGTCTGCTCTGCAGTGTCGGACATTCGGAGGGGTCGATTGACGAGTTCCTCAAGAGAGTCCGCCCTCCAGATCTCCAACGCAGCCTCATTGGCCCAGACAATACGTCTCTTGTCGGCGTCTGTAATCCATATCGCGGTCTGTAGCTCTTTCCAGGCGCTCAGCTCTGGAGCATCGAGTGGTTTATAACGAAACATTCGACTTGGGGCCTTTCGAACAATATCTGTATCCATCCAATCACTCACACTTGTACGGTATGAAGCTTCCAATCATCGCGGCACACTCTTTTGATGCTCTTTCCAAGCAGAAAGGTTTCATTTGCGGCAGAGAAAACTTCAAAAAATCTTACAAACCATCACCACAAGATCTGTACACACATCGAACAAATCTTCCTCACCCATCCGATGCAACAGCACAAGAACATGTTTCCACACGAAGATCAAGAAAGTGAAACAAAAGCAATGCAATAGCGATGCTCCGTCCCCCGTCATTAGCAACGCAGAGCGCAGCGCACAAAAGTCTCATCTGTACGTCATTGGTTCTGGGCTTGTGGAGAGAATGAGCACATTGAGAGGAGAGAGAAGAGCCTACAAAGATATACGCATATGCTGTTGCAGTGTACGAGCGATGTCTTGAAAGGTCGCCTCTCGGGCCGCACCTTTGCGCCAACAAAGAATGAGTGTACGAAGCGCACTATTCGACGAGATAGGACGCAAGTGAAGGCGCCCACGTCTGTTCTCCACCTCTATCGCCATCGAAGGCAAGAGCGTAATTCCCGTTCCTCCTGCGACCATTTGACAGAGCGTCGAGAGACTGGTCGCCCGAAAGCTCATCTCCTCGATCCCCGCACGACTACACAGCTCCCAAGCTTGGTCACGAAAACAATGACCGTCCTCGAGCAACAGGATTCGCTCTTCAAACAACGTGTTCATCTCGATGGGTTCATCTGAGTCTGCGAGAGGATGGTCGATCGACGTCGCGAGGACAAATGAATCGTAAGAGAGGATCTCATAGGGGACATCGCCAATGTCAGCTTCCAGCGCCATGATCGCGACGTCAAGCTCTCCATCTCGAAGCTGTCGAAGGAGAACTTCCGTCTTGTTCTCCGTCCAAAGCCACTGCAATTTGGGGTAGTGTTCACGTAAGACAGGATCGATATCAGGGAGCAAATAGGGACCAATGGTAGGAATGACACCGATCCCCATTTTGCCGTGGAAAGGATCACACAGACAAGTCGCTGCGTCGAGGAGGTCATCGACCTCGACCAGGATCTTTCGCGCCTTGTCGATGATCTCTTGCCCCGCTGTTGTCGGCCATGTCCCTTTGCGACTGCGCTCAAAGATTTTGATCTTCAAAACCTTTTCAGCTTCGGCGATTTGGGCACTCAGAGAAGGTTGCGCGACCATACAGCGCTCTGCCGCGCGACGAAAGTGTCTCTCCTCTGCGACCGCCACGATGTATTGCAGTTGACGAAGTGTGATGGGATGTGCCGAGAATCTCTTCATGGGTATGGCGCTCCAGGAAAAAGCTCAAGAGAGTGTGGGAATGTTTGGACGTGATAGGGGCAGGATGTGTTGGCTAGGTAGAAAGGAGAGTTGGGGAGCGCTTCGTGTTTGGGGGTGGTGATGTGATTTCCTGACATCTCTTGGGACATGGAAGGCTCACAGGTTTGCGCCACCGGTAGTGCTTCAGGCCGGACAGCAAACCAGGCTATCCTGGTTGCGCCAGCTGCTGTCCGGCCTGAAGCACTACCGGTGGCTGGCAAACCCAGAATAGCTTTCCTTGTGAACCTTTGTTGGCTTAGATTACCCGAACGACGCTGCATCGTTCAAAAGTCGAAATCTCGATCAATCACCAGACCAAAAAGGTGTACCGTGCAAACACGAAGTCGCACTCTCCAAAGAAACAAGCATTTGTGTGAGATGGAGTGGATTTCCTGACATCTCTTGGGACATGGAAGGCTCACAGGTTTGCGCCTCCAGGTAGGTCCCGTCAAGGACTGCAAACCGGGCTATCCTGGTTGCGCCAGCTGCAGTCCTTGACGGGACCTACCTGGAGGCTGGCAAACCCAGAATAGCTTTCCTTGTGAACCATTGTTGGCTTAGTCTACCCGAGCGACGCAACATCGCTCAAAAGTCGAAATCTGACCAACTCTATCTCTTGATGTTCTTTCGGCACGTTCGCCCAAAAAACGATCTCACAAACACAAGATGAAGGGAATGTAACAGAGCACAGACCATAGATCAAGTATAATCTGACACTGAACAAAAAAAACCCCAAATCTCCTTACAACCACCTCACACATACTGAACAAAAAATCGCCATTCAGCGCTCCATACACAACAAAAAAAACCCTGCTTCACCTCCCGATGAAGCAGGGACACTTTGAAGGGCAGTTGAGAGAAGATGCGTTGTAGGATTTCAACCGACCCGGAGGAGAATCGCCGGCTCTGTAATGGTCGACAGAGCCATCCTCACCAGCGCACGACAAGTTTGTCTGTGTCGTCTCTGGAGAGCTTGTGTGTGATGCTTAGCGCATCATACGTCTGGCTTGACGCTTTGCCTTGCGGAGCGCTCGTGGCCTCGCTTGACGAAGCAGTTTGTTGTAAAGCATTCTGTAGTTCCGTTGAAACACGACCCGGGACATGATGCGTCCACGGTGTCGCAGCAAGATACGTTTGGAGTTGCGCTTCGCACGTTGCCACGCGGTCAGGTGGATGCTTCGTTTCATCTTGCGCATGATCTTGTTGTATTGAATGGAGACCAAATTGTTGTAATGTCTCGCGTTTCGGAACTTGTTGTGTACGTGTCTCTTTTGAGAGACATGGACAGAGCGATGTTTTGTGTGTTTCCAACTGCGGTGATTTCGGGGACTTGCCTGTGCAGCCACAGGGAGCGCAAACATTGTCGCCAACAAACCAGCAATGAGCATTTTCTTTTTTGTAAACATAATCGCCTCCATGGGATTGTTTGGGTGATGGACCAAAGAACTCCTTGTCGTTTGGTCTTTGTGCCCGGATGAGAACTTCCTTGTCTTCATCCGCCGTCGCCCCGTGATAGAGCAAACAACGTACCAACGATCCAAGAAGACCTTTATCCAGATCTCTACCCCAATACGCATTTCCCTTGTGATTTCAACGCCTTCAAAGATGAAAAGAGGTCCCCTCAAATGACCCCACAGAAGCCCTCTACTCCACACCCCAGCGCGGACAATTTGTCACGCTGTGATCTACATCACACCGATTTAGAGGGCTCTTCCACCAATCGTGGACAAACACAACTCCACTCCCCCATCCCCTTGTCGTAAACAACCTTGATCCCTTGTCCGCCATCTCACACAACACGCACAACGCAAAAAGGCCGGACACCAAGGCCCGACCTTACGAAAAACGCGATGCGATGCTCGCGTACTTACCTGACGGAGAGCACTGTTTATACGTTGAAGCGGAAGTGGATGACATCACCATCTGCGACGACGTACTCTTTCCCTTCGAGACGTGCGCGACCTGCTTCTTTGGCGCCCTGCTCTCCTTTATATGTCATGAAGTCTTCAAAGGAGATGACCTCTGCGCGGATAAATCCACGTTCAAAGTCCGTGTGGATGACGCTCGCGGCTTTCGGTGCTTTTGCGCCGATGGGGATCGTCCAAGCGCGGACCTCTTTCTTGCCCGCTGTAAAGTAGCTCTGCAAACCAAGCAGTCGATAGCCAGCACGAATCACGCGATCCAGTCCGGGCTCTTCCAGACCTGCTTCTTCCAGAAACTCGACCTTATCCTCGTCATCCAACTCAGCGATCTCGGACTCCAACGCCGCACAAACAGGCACGATCACTGAACCCTCTGCCTCTGCGTGGGCCTTGAGCTTGCTGTAGTGTTCGTTGTCCACTTCGCCAATGTCTTCGAGGTTTGCGATGTACATCGTGGGTTTCATCGTCAACAAGTGTAGGGACTTGAGCTCTTGCAACTCGTGCTCTTGCAGCTCCAATGAGCGGACAGTCTGGCCTTCATCAAGCGCCTCGACGACGCGCTCAAACAACACCTTCTGCTCTTTGGCACCTTTGACGTTGGCCTTGATGTTACGGGACACACGTGTGATCGCTTTTTGCAGCGTCTCGATGTCTGCGAGCGCCAGCTCTGTGTCGATCACCTCGACGTCACGCAGAGGATCAACGCTCCCTGAGACGTGAACGATGTCATCGTTGTCAAAGCAACGCACCACGTGTGCGATGGCGTCTGTCTCGCGGATGTTGGCCAAAAACTTGTTGCCCAACCCTTCTCCCTTCGACGCGCCTGCAACCAGACCTGCGATGTCCACAAACTCCATCACCGCAGGGAGAATCTTCTCTGGGTTGACGATGTCAGCGAGCTTCTGAAGTCGAGGCTCCGGCACCTTCACGATACCAACGTTGGGCTCGATCGTGCAAAATGGATAGTTCGCAGATTCGATACCTGCTGCCGTCAAGGCATTAAAAAGAGTCGATTTTCCAACGTTGGGCAAGCCAACAATTCCACATTTAAAACCCATCTTTCTCTTCCTTCTGAGCAATGTTGTTCGTACATCACATGACACCACCCCCGTTTGAAGATGTGCCACGATCTGTTGGATGCTCTTGTTAACCAAAAAGAAGCGCAAAAGCAACCCCTCTCTCTCATAGACCATCAGATTTGTCCTCCCACTCCACACCCACTGGTCTTTATTGTCAACATATTGTATACAAAGACCCCCAAAGACTTCCTATTGTATCTATTTTGGGAACGAACGAACGAAACACAGGAGCACGAAGTGGATCGGCTGACCAATATGGAGGCATTTGTACGTGTGGTAGAGGCCAAGAGTTTCAGCGAAGCCGCGAGACAATGGGGTCGTTCAAAGGCGGTCGTGAGCAAATATGTAACCGCCCTCGAAGATCATCTCAACGTCACACTGCTCCATCGGACGACGCGAATCCTGCGCCTAACAGACGCAGGAGAAGTCTACTATCATCGATGTTTGGCGTTCCTGGAAGAGCTCTCGACGCTGGAATCCTCCCTCCGAGATGAATACATCACCCCAAAGGGGACGCTACGTATCTCGATGCCACCGGAGCTTGCGTTGCGATACAGGACATTGCTCTTGACCGACTTCCACGAGCGTTTCCCGGCACTGTCACTCGACCTGTTGTTGACCCACAAGCTCCTCGACATCGCAGAAGAAGGCATCGACATCGCCTTGCGTTTGACAGAGCCAAGAGATCCATCCCTGCACACCAGACATGTCCTCTCACTGCCGTTTAAGCTCGTAGCGTCCCCTGCGTACTTGGAGGCACACGGCACACCGATAAGGCCTTCGGAGCTCGAAGCGCACGCGTGTTTACTGGACCCCAACATGCGTGATCTTGGGCGCTGGCGATTTAAGGGGAAGAGTGGACAGCGAGAGATCGTAGATGTCTCAGGTCCGTACAGGGCGGACAACGGGCAGATCTTACAGGAGCTTGTCAAAGAAGGTCATGGGATCGCCCTGTTGCCGGATTATATGGTACACGAATCGTTGGAGGCAGGTCGGCTGGTGTCGTTGTTTGAGGATCGGGTGGCGATGGACCGCGCGTTGTATCTGGTGTATCCCAAAAAGCGACACACCCCCGGACGCACGAGAGCATTTGTGGATTATGTCGTGGAAGCGCTGCGCAAAGAGGAGAGCAATTCATCGGCCTCTTCGTCGCGACCGAGCTGACGAAAGAGCATCGCGAGATCTTGTGTGATCTGCTCGATGATCGTGTCTGGCTGACCAAGTTTGCCTGCGAGAGCGAGGGATTGGCGCAGGTGGTCTTCGGCCTCCTCAAGCTTACCAGCCTCCACACAGTGCTCCCCAAGTAACCATGAGACCTCGAAGATTCCAGGCTGATAATGGGTCTGTTGGAACAATTGGAGCGCGTTGTGCCACGCGGTCTCAGCAGCACCAGCGTCGTCATTTTCATCGTAGAGGATCCCGAGCAAACGACAGGCATTTCCGAGCCCTCTGGCGTCTTGTGCGGTTTGGTACATGGGCAACGCCTTCTGGTATGCGTCTTCGGCCTCGGACAATTTGCCTTGCATCTGCAACAACTTTCCAAGCTCGACGTGCGTGTTAGCCGTCGCGATCGGAGCCTCCTCATCGGCGAACAATTCGAGGGCTTGTTGCAAACTCTTCTCGGCCTCTTCGTGGCGTGCCATCATGGTTAACAAGTTTCCATATTCGAGGTAGACCTGCCCGAGTGAGACGCCACCGTGTGCTTCGCTGGCTTTGATCGCTTCGAGGAAGTTCTCCTCAGCGCGATCGTAGTGACCAAGGCGGAGAAACAGCAGCGCCTTGTCTCCATAAAGCCGACCGAGCATATCGTGAAGCTCGCGCTCCTCGATCACCTTCGTCGCCTGGTGGAGGGCAAGCTCTGCCTCATCGAGACGATTTTGAATGCGCAACAAGCGGCTATGAGAGAGCTGCGCGGTGGCTTCATGATCTGATTCGAGCAGCGCAGTGAGCGCACACAGCCGCTCTGACAGGTCCATCGCCAATTGTAACTCTTGACTGATCCCAATGCGTTCTGCAAGCGCGAGCGCCATCAACAGCGTCTTGTCCTCTCTCATCTCGGGATGCGCATCGAGGTAGGCTTCGAGGCTCTCTTGCTCTGTTGAGTGGTCGATGAGATCTTTGATGTGACGGGTGACCGCTTCCAATAATTCCTGGTTCATGGGCTGCCTTTCTGTGGTGGTTGAAAGATATTCGATTCTGAGAAGACTTTGTGGAGATGAATGGTTGGCTCAGGTAGGTTCGATAAGAATGCGCAATTGGTGCAATCCGATCAAAAATGCTTCCTCCACCTCGATCTCTTGTTCATCGTACAAACGCTGAAGTGTCTCTTGCACAGTCTCTTCCGCTGAGAAGGCCTGGATCAGGTCTTCGACCTCTTTGGGCAACAGCACGGGATCATACCGGCTATACGCAACAAACAGAGATAACTCGTCGTTCATTTGTTGAATGGTGAGTTCGGGATGGGGGATGAGGAATTGTGGGAGTGTGGGGGATGTCACCTTGTTGTAAAGGTGAGCGAGCTGTGGGAGTGTTTCATCCAACTCCTCTTGCATGATATTGTCGAAGTCCTGCTTTGTCAAGGCACACGCAGCGTCGTAACACGCGCGGTAAAACGCTTCCTCTTTACCAGCCCACTCTCCCCATATCTTCGAATACTCATCGTCAGGCATCGGGCGCTCTTCGAGTACGTGGATGGCGAGCCTCGTCACCTTCTTCTTTTTCCCCTCAAGCGCCCATGAGAACGAAGGACATACACTCTTCGCGAGATGGTATGAGAGTTTGGTTTCGAGTGTCCACATCCAGGTCTGCATCCTCTTCCACAATGTTCTCCCATCCTCGCCCGCTTCGTGTTTACAGAAAAAGAATGAGCAGTCGGAGTCGCGGAATTTCCAGATGGAGCAATTGTTTTGTGGTGTTTGAAAGAAAGGACAGAGTAGCTGTGATGAGCGACCAAAGCTCGACTGTTGCGACGCCTGTAACAACAGTAGCTGTTTATTCGAGGGCCTCACCCATTGTGGATGGACACCGATGCGAAGTGCGATGTAGTCCTTCACCCTGCGCTGGCCTTCGGCAAACAGAGGGCGCTCGTCACTGAGTAGCCCGCCAATCAAGTAGTTGGGGATAGATGGTTGGAAGGTACAGCACTTGAGATCGGGTTGGAAAAACCCTTGCCTGTCGGCCTGTTCTTTGGACAACTGTGCGCCCTCGGGCAAACACATCGCGCAGCTGTCACAGGTCGCTTTGCGTTCGGGGATCGCAGGTCTCCAGAACACCTCGGGTAACCATTGGCGGTAGATCTCGGGCAACATATCGAGCACAACTTCGGACATACCATCCTCCACTTTGTAGGGTACAACACGTATCGATTGTGGGATGCTCCAAAAAAACTGTAACATGATATGTTGAACGGCAGACATTTTCCAGGTGAGGTCGTCGCAGGAAACAACACATCAAACGAAAGGTTTTAGTCCGATGAAAGAAATCATGGAGCACGTGAAGTTTGGAATCATTGAGCCGAGTATCTTCATCATCGCGGTGGACGTCGATGATACACAACGAGCGCAGTCGATCTCGGACTACATTCAGCAGGATCTTCACGGTGTGCAGCGCGGTGAGTCGACCTTTGAGGTGAACTTCAACGACAATGATTACAGTTGGGAGCAGATCTTTCGCGCGTTGAAAGAGCGCATGGATCTCAACGAAGACGTCGTGTATCTGTGGGATATGTCGCGTCCACGTGGAAAAACACACCGCGCCCTCTTCCGCACACAGATCGGTTAAGCTGCTGCGAGGAAAAAGCGGCTGGTTGGCCTCAAAAGTCATCCCCATCGCGCTTGGTGTTGTCGTTCAGATAGACTTGTGATATGTCCTCGCCCACATTGTGTGCGCGTCCATGTTGGAGCGCACTCCTCACCACAGCGGGGCGACCTTGAACTACAAAGAACTACTCAAAGTATACCCACGGTATCTGGGTTTTGGCTTCCTTCATACTTTCTTTTCGAGCATCGGGCAGACCTTTTTGATCGCGTTGTTCATCCCTTCGCTACGTGAGGCGTTCTCACAGACGGCGACTGCGATGGGCTCATACTACGGAATGCTCACGATGATGAGCGCGGGGTTGCTCTTCTTTACAGGACCACTGATCGACCGCGTGAATTTACGTCTTTACAGTGCAAGTGTCGGGCTGACAGTCGCGACGGGTTGTTTCTTGTTGGTCTTTGCGCCATCTTTTTGGCTCGCGTTGGTCGGGTTATTTTTGGTGCGACATGGTGGTCAGGCGCTGATGGGACATACAGCGTTCACATCGATGACGCGGTACTTTACACTGATGCGAGGGAAGGCGTTGGGGATCACGGGGTTGGGGATCGCGTGTGGTGAAGCCATTCTCCCCGTCACGATCGCCTTATCCATCACACACCTGGGGTGGCGGACATCCTATATATTGCTCGCGTTGAGCTGTTTATTGCTCTTCTTGCCACTATCGTTGTTCCTGGTCAATCGCAACGATGACATCCAGTATCCGGATGCGAGTCAGGACAAAGACACTCCCCAAGAGGCCTCGACGGAGGAGCTCAACTGGGGCAGAAAGCAACTCTTGTTGCATCCGTACTTTTGGTTGATCTTGCCCTTGACCTTGATGCCTCCCTTTTTGGGGACGGGGTATTTCTTCTTCCAAAAAGAGATCGCGAAGGCCAAGGGGTGGAGCGCGACGCTCTTCGCCAGTTGTTTTTTGGCCTATGGTCTCTCGGCGGCCATGACGTCCTTTTTGAGCGGTCCGTGGGTCGATCGACTTGGCGCCAAACGCATGCTCCCCTTCACACTATTCCCTATGATGCTCGGTGTATGGGCCTTAATCGGCATCGACAGCATCCTCGGTGGGTATCTGTTTATGTTCTTTTTGGGTGTGTCTTTTGGTTCGACAGGTAACGCCAGAAATGCGATGTGGGCGGAAGTCTACGGAAGAAAACATCTCGGTTCGATCAAGAGTTTTGCGAGCATGGTGATGGTCTTCTCGACTGCGCTCGCGCCTCCACTAGGAGGTTGGTTGTTGGACAAAGGGTACAGCATGTCCTCGATCTTGTGGGGAACGATCGCGTTGACCGCGGGCGCCACGCTCCTCGCATTCTTCGCCAAAACCCCCACCTTCCCCAAAACGCCTCAACACTTGTAAGACAAGCCCCATCTTCACTTTACATTCAAAATCATTTGTTTGATGGCGTCGTAGACATTCTGGTCTGAGAGATTGGTATCGACAGTCCCACCATATGGCAGGTAGTGGACCAATTTACCTTGGGAGTCGTAGATGTAGAAGTCATCTTTGCCACCAAAGTGTTGCTTCCACGCCTGTACATCGCTGCGATCTTGGAGGAGCGGGAATGAGCAGCGATCAGTGAGTTGTTTTTGATCGGACGCAGAGTTTGCGGAGACGTCATTGACGACGACAAATTTTACCTTTGCTTTTTGGAGCTGAAGTTCGACGCGCATTTTTTCGAGAAGCCCAGCCTGGGCTTGACAGAAACTTCACCAACCGGACAAAAAGACAAGGACCGTCACATATCCAACGAATGCCTTGAGGTTGTATGTCTTTTTGTATCCACAGCTCTTTGGTTGAAAGTCCTCAAGCAGCCAGTTCGGCGCTGTACTACCAGGACATTGTGAGGGTCTGTACTTGCACAGCTCCTCAGGTGGAAACTCCGTGACCACGTTCTCAGGTGGTCCAGAGGCGACGACATCAGGATAGGGACCTTTGACGCCGACACATGGAGAGGTCGAACCACCATCGCTGACATCTGCGATCAGCTCCGTGCCTGCATCTGCGAGGTCATCGACAGGATTGGGTTCTTCAGGTTTGGGTTCTTTTGTGGGCTCAACGGCCACTTCTTTGGTGCCTTGTTCTTTTGCAGGCTCCTTACCAACAGGAGCTTCGCTGACTTGTTCTTTGAGCTGTTCGGAGCTGACCTCCGTCTGAACGCTCTCGGCGCCAGGCTCAGTTTGGGTCCCCTCGGCCTTCTTGGTGGTCGAACAACCTTCAAAGGAGAAGACGACGAGGAGGAACAATCCAAGCAAAAGAAACACACCAAAGGACAGTGGACGACGACGATTGTCTTGCTTTGTCATATCCGCTCCTTTGGAAAAGAAAAGTATCGTATTGTGGACCTATGCTTTCGGCGTGGTGTCTCACATCAAACCGAACAATTTGGGAAGCCAGAGGGAGATGCCGGGGATGTACGTGACGAGCAACAAGACCACAAAGAGCACGACATACATCGGGATGAGATAACGAATCACGCGATTCATAGGGACATCTGCGACACTACAGCCGATAAACAGTGCGCTCCCAACAGGTGGCGTACAGATCCCAATACACAGGTTAAATACCATGATCATACCAAAGTGTACGGGGTCGATACCGATTTTCTTCATGATGGGCAAGAAGATCGGCGTAAAGATCAACACAGCCGGCGTCAAATCCATAAACGTGCCAATCACCAACAAGAAGATGTTGACGAAGAGCAAGACGAGCAGCGGCTGGTCCGAGAATTGCCCCAACACAGACGACACGAAGGCCGGGACATTTGCGCTGGCCATCACCCAGGACATCCCCATCGAGGTGCCCACCAGAAACAACACGATGCAGGTCGTGATGGCCGACTCGCGAAAGATCGAGGGGAGCTGAGAGAAGGTGATCTCCTTGTACAAAAGCGCGAGCACGAGACTGTAAATGACGGCGATCGCAGAAGCCTCTGTCGCCGTAAAGATCCCACCAACAATCCCACCTATCACGACGACAATCAGCGCGAGTGAAGGGAGCGCCGCGACGATCTTCTGTGTGCTCCCTTCGCGGACAGAGGTGCCTTTGATGCCAAGACGTGATGCGAGCCAAATGGTCGGGAGCATCAACCCAACACCCATCAACAACCCCGGAAGATACCCCGCGACAAACAAGGCCGCGACAGACGTCCCGCCACTGACCAGAGAGTACAAGATTAAGACACCAGAGGGTGGGATCAACAAGCCTGACGGACACGAAGCGATATTCACAGAGGCCGCAAATGCGGGGTCATACCCCTCCTCTTTTTGGATCGGCGCCATGATCCCACCGACCGCCGCAGCCGCAGAGACAGCCGAACCTGAGATCGCCCCAAACAACATATTCGCGAAGATATTGATATGAGACAACGAGCCCGGCAACCAGCCGACAAAGACATTCGCGAAGTCGACCAACCTCTTGGCGATCCCCCCGCGATTCATGATGTTGCCGGCCAGGATAAAGAATGGGACGGCGAGCAGACCAAAACTGTTGAGCCCTGTCATCGCCTTTTGCGCGATGATATCGGCCGAGGTCGCCATCGAAAAATTGACCGTAAGAGCCGCGAAGGTCGCCAGTCCAATCGAGAAGGAGATCGGCACACCCAACGCCAAAAAGACGAAGAAGACCAAAAAGAGCGTCATGATGACAGTCGTATCCATCTCAACCCTCCTGTGGTGTCAAAAAGAACTGCAGCGAAAACAAAGAGAAGCACACACCGCCGACAGGAACGACCAGATATACGATCCCCATCGAGATCCCAAGTGCGGGTGTCTTTTGTGACAATCGAAAGGCATTTTGCACGAGATGTAGGCCACCAAAGGTCAACAACACGCCAAAGAATGTCGTACACAGGTAGATCAACTTCTCAAGCCGCGCGCGCATCGTGTCGGAGAGCTGTTGGTGTACGATATCGATCGCGATGTGCTTCTTCTCGGCCCATGTGAGCGCACTACCAAGTACACCTAACCACATCAATAACAACCGACCGAGTTCTTCTGTCACGGTGCTCGGGCTGTTCAAGATGTAACGCGAAATCACCTGCCACGTAATCACCAACAACAGGACAAAAAAGATCGACGGCACGAGGATATCCAAAAACTTCTTTGCGCCGGAAAAGACACGCTGCAACACACTCTCCATCACACACTCCTTTGGAGCTTATAAGGCCAGTCCAAGGACGAACAACAGGTGGAAACGCCTCAACACGATTTGATGTAAGCCTGGAGTGTAGAAGGCTCTCTGCGATTTGGCAACTCCACCCTCTCACAAAGCATCCTCACTGCTGCGAAAAAAACGCAAGGCAAACGGCTTCATAGAGACGAGGTGTCAACTATTTTGACGACAGGGAATAGGATCTTGGGTGTGCTTGTTTCGATCTGGTGAACAGGTTGATCCCGTTGTGAAGACAGCGGGTAGGACAACAACCAGGCGATGACCACGGAGGTCATGGCCGATGATTGTTGTACGGTTTGTGTTCCGCAAACCAGAAACGCCACGTTTGGTCGTGCATGGCGTACACGCGTTTCAAATTCTCATGATTGAAGAGGCTCAGATCATCGTTACAGATCTGGGCCTTTTTTTTTGGGTAGGATGTCTGGAAGAAACGCGCTCTTATCTCTGCAACAGAAGTGATTCTCTCGTAAGATAAGCATACAGGTACGACACTATGTATTCCCCGTAGGGTCGGGCCTTGTGTCCGACCATTGTGTCGTATCTTTTTCACAGGAGGGGTCGTCTAGAGCAATCGACCAGTGGGGTCTTCGGAGAAAGATTGTAGCACACCGATGTAGTTGGCACGTTCAAATGCCGCGGGGTTAGCGACGTTTTTGTGACTCATGCTGCCTTGCATTTGACGAATCGATTCGTACTCACGCTCTTGCATCCACTGTGTGATCTCCCCGACAATCTCGTTGATACGTCCCAATCCATTGCGAAGCAATTCGGAAGCCATCATGCTGACCTTTGCGCCCGCCATCATCGACTTGAGCACATCCTGATAAGAATGAACACCTGACGTGATCGCGATGTCAGCGTCAATCTGGTCGACCAGGATGGAAGTCCAGCGCAGCGGCAGTCGTAGCTCATGTGCGTCGCTCAAGACGAGGTTGGGGGTGACTTCGAGCTGTTCGAGATCAAAGTCCGGTTGGTAAAAGCGATTGAACAACACCAGCGCCTGTGCACCGTGCTGTGAGAGCTGTGCAGCCATATGGGGGATCGAGCTAAAGAATGGATGCAGCTTGATCGCGATGGGGATCTTCACGTGTGCTCTCAGTCCATCCACAAGCTCGATGTACTGTTGCTCAACAGACACACCTCTGGTGTTGACGTCGGTGGGGATGTGATAGATGTTCAGCTCGATCGCGTCAGCGCCAGCCTCTTCAAACCACGTCGCGTACTCCGTCCAACCGCCAGGCGTCACACAATTCAGGCTACCGATGACAGGGATATCGAGGCTCTTTTTGGCGTTCTCAAGCAAGTGGAGATAGGCATCTGGTCCCATCTGAAAATCAACATGTGGCCAAAAAGAGTCGTATTCACCGACACTGTCGCTGCCCATCTCGATGGTGTGTGCGAGCAACTGAGACTCCCACTGCATCTGCTCTTCAAACAAGGAGAACATCACGACAGCCGGCGCGCCAGCGTCTTCGAGACGTTTAAGCCGGTCAAGAGAATAAGACAGCGGCGATGCAGACGGGACGATCGGATGTTTCAGCTCCAAACCCATATATGTTGTACGCAAATCCATTGATACACTCCTCATGTTGTGGTGTTGAAGCCAGGGACATCTTCATTGGCGAGCTGTTGGTAATGTTCCCACTGGATGTGGATGTCTTCTTGCGCGGCCTTCAGCAACTGATTGGCAGTGTCGGGGTCGGCCTGCGCGAGCATACGGTAGCGAAGTTCGTTGTACAGATACTCCTTGAGCGGTCGTTTGGGGGCCTTCGAGTCGAGATGAAGGGGATGCTCTCCCTTCTCGATCAGACGAGGATCGTATCGGTACAGCAAGCGGTAGCCGGTCTCGACTGCGAGCCTTTGTTGCTCGATAGATTTCTTCATGTCGATCCCATGAGCGATACAGGGGCTATATGCGAGGAGCAAAGAGGGTCCAGGAAAGGACTCAGCTTCTCGGAAGGCGCGCAGTGTTTGTTTTTCATCTGCGCCCATCACGACACTCGCGACGTAGATCGACTGGTAGCTCATCGCGAGCAGACCGAGATCTTTCTTGGGTGTTCTCTTCCCACCTGCCGCAAACTTCGCGACAGCACCAAGCGGTGTCGCCTTTGAAGCCTGCCCACCTGTGTTGGAGTACACTTCAGTGTCGAGGACGAGCACATTCACATCGAGTCCAGAGGCGAGCACATGGTCCAGACCACCATATCCAATATCAAACGCCCAGCCATCTCCACCGACGATCCAAACATCGCGGCGAACGAGTACATCGGCCAGGGAGGCGAGGTCACGCGCCGCCAGCGAGTCCACAGCGGCCAACTGCTGGCGCAATGTCGCGATACGTTCGCGCTGCTGTGCGAGCTGTAAGTCGTCGCTTTGTTCGGCGTTAAGGATCGCATCGACGAGCCCTTCACCGACATCGAACGCGAGGGAGGTCAAGAGTTTGCGTGCGTAAGCGTGCTGCTTATCGATCGCCAGACGCATCCCCAGACCAAACTCCGCGTTGTCTTCGAACAGTGAGTTGCTCCACGCCGGCCCTCGTCCTTCAGCATTTTGGGACCAGGGTGTTGTGGGGAGGTTCCCACCGTAAATACTCGAACAACCAGTGGCGTTGGCGATCACAGAGCGATCTCCGTAGAGCTGGCTGAGGAGCTTGAGATAGGGTGTCTCGCCACATCCAGCGCACGCACCAGAGAATTCAAACAGCGGCTGTTTGAGTTGGACATCCTTGACCTTGTTGAGCTGAAGAGGCTCTTCTACGGGGACCTCTGGGAGTGTAAGGAAGAAGTCCCAATCCTCTTGACCACGCGCTCTCTCTTCGCGGTGTGGTGCCATATTGAGGGCTTTGCGACGCACCTGTGACTTATCCTTGACGGGGCAGATCTCGACACACAAACGACAGCCCGTGCAGTCTTCCGTGGAGACTTGCAGGGTGTAACGTTGGTCTTTGTGTTCACGCCAACGAGCTGGCGCGGTCTTGAAGCTCTCTGGAGCGCCTTCGAGGGTCGAAGGTTCGCATCGTTTGGCGCGGATGACGGAGTGAGGACAGATCATCACACACTTACCACATTGGATACAGAGGTCTTCTTCCCAGACAGGGACCTCAAGGGCGAGATTGCGCTTCTCCCATTGTGTGGTCGCGGTCGGGAACGTCCCATCCATAGGCATCGCGCTGACAGGAAGCCGGTCGCCGTGCCCTGCGATCATCTCGGCTGTCACTTCGCGGACAAATGTCGGCGCGTTAGCTGGAACCGTCTCACGCAACATGATGTTTGAGGAGACTGTCGTCGGAATGTCGACCTCAGAGAGGCGCTCGATCGCTGCGTCGACGGCTTTTTCGTTCATCTTGACGACAAATCGACCACGCTTTCCGTAGGTTTTGTGAATGGCTTCTTTGATCAGCGTGCGGGCCTGGTCGTGAGGGATGATCTCACTCAAATAGAAGAAGCAGGCCTGCATAATTGTATTGATACGTGTCCCAAGGGAGAGTTCGCGTGCGAGGGTGTATGCGTCGATCACGAACAAACGCAGCTCTTTCTCGTGGATTTGTTCTTGGAGCGTACGAGGTAAAGCATGCCATGCCTCCATCCCTGTATATGGGCAGTTGAGCAGGACACTCGCGCCGTGAGCGGCTTGTTCGAGGACGGGATATTTTTCCAGAAAGCCAAATTGGTGGATACCGACGAAATTGGCCGTCTCGATCAGATAGGTGCTGTGGATAGGTTCTGTCCCAAAGCGGAGGTGGGAGATCGTACGCGCCCCCGACTTTTTGGAGTCATAGACAAAGTACCCTTGGACGTGCAGGTCCGTGGCCTCACCGATGATCTTGATGCTGTTTTTGTTGGCCCCGACAGTCCCATCAGCACCGAGTCCCCAGAAGACAGCCCGCTGTGTATCATTGGAGGCGGTCGAGAAATCCGCTCTCCAGGGGAGACTTCTCTGTGAGACATCATCGACGATCCCGACACTAAAGTGACGTGTAGGTTGCGCCTCGCGAAGCTCCTCAAGGATCCCTTTGACCATCGCAGGGGTGTACTCTTTGGAGCCGAGTCCGTAGCGTCCACCGGTGATCGTCGGGATCGTGTCAAAGGGAGCCTGTTGGGTCTGCACACCTTCGTGGATGGCAGCACAGACCGCTTGATACAGAGGCTCTCCCATCGCTCCCGGCTCTTTTGTGCGATCGAGTACTGCGATCGCTTTGGTCGAGGCAGGCAACGCCTTCAGGAAGTGCGACAAAGAGAAAGGTTGAAACAGACGCACCTTGACCAACCCAACACGCTCACCTTGGGCAGCCAGGAAGCGAGTGGTCTCTTCGGCGGTTTCTGCGCCTGACCCCATCTGCACGATCAGTCGCTCTGCGTCTTGGGCACCGACATAGTCGAAGAGTTGATACTCTCGTCCGGTCAATGACGCAAAGGTCTGCATACAGGATTGTACGATCTCAGGTGTTTGTTCATAAATGAGGTTGGTGGCTTCGCGACTTTGGAAGAACACGTCGGGGTTTTGCGCGGTCCCTCTCAGGACAGGATGTTCGGGGGAGAGAGCGCGTTGTCTGTGTGCGAGGATATCGTCGTGTTGGATCATCCCGAGGATATGTTCATCGTGGATCAGCTTGATCTTGGAGACCTCGTGGGAGGTGCGAAAACCATCGAAGATATGCAAAAAAGGGATACGAGAGCGGAGAGTCGCAGCCTGCGCGATAAGGGCCATATCGTGGACCTCTTGCACACTATTAGAGAAGAGCATTCCCCAACCAGCCGAGCGCGTCGCCATGACATCGCTGTGATCGCCAAAAATAGAGAGCGCATGTGTGGCGACAGAGCGCGCTGCGATGTGGAACACAGCAGGGGTCAACTCGCCGGCGATCTTGAACATATTGGGGAGCATCAACAACAAGCCCTGACTCGCCGTGAATGTCGTCGTGAGGGCACCAGCTTGTAGCGCACCGTGGACGGCTCCAGCGGCTCCACCTTCGCTCTGCATCTCTTGGATCTGTGGCACCCCGCCCCACACATTTGTCATCCCTTGGGAGGACCACGTATCCGCAAGCTCTCCCATAGGAGATGAAGGCGTGATTGGATAAATCGCGATCACTTCGTTGGTCTTAAAAGCAACCCTCGCGGCAGCTTCATTACCATCCATCACGGCAAAGTCTTTGCCCATTTTTCGCTCCTGCACATACGGCCACAGAGAGAAGAAAATCTATCTCTCAAGTCGCCTGGAAGGTATCAACATCATATCTCACTTACGTGATACTAAAGGGGTCCAGAAAATTGTCGTTGATGTGTGTCAAGCCACCTGCGCCCTCATGTCAAACGACATGGAAGTCAAAAAAGTCATTATCAACAACAGCATTCATAAACAAAAAAGAAATATTTACCTATTCTACCTTGGTGAAGAATGTGCTATATTTCAGCCCGAAGAAGAACCGGTAAAAAAGCACATCGTGTACGAGCTCGGCATACAAGCGCTCGATCTCCGTGTGAAACGACGGAAAACACACGACATTGTTCCCCATGCTCTCAAAGATATAAGAGGTTCCCATGTTCCTGACCCAATGGTTCACAGCCTTTTTGCTATGGTTTGTGCCCGAATCCCTCAGAGAAAAGGGCTCCGGTACAGAGCGACAGGCGAAGCTGCTTGTCGGCTTCTCGGCCTTTCTCGCGCTCTCGGGGATCCCTTTCGCGTTCGACGCGTTTAACAGCCAGCACAACATCACCGCAGGTACGCTTTTACTTGGAGGCGCAGCGCTCGTCGGTGCGCAGCCATTTGTGCTCAAGTATTGGGGTTCACTCAAGCTCTCAGGGCACATGATGATGGGAGCACTCTTCGCCATCCTGATCGGCCTCGCGTCCATCTCAACGGGGATGATCTCCACCTCAATGATGTGGGCCGCCCCAACCCCTCTGATCGCGGTGTTGTTGATGGGAAATGGTCCGGGGTTCTTTTGGACCGTCATGGTCTCGTTGCTCTACACGACGTTTTACGCACTTGAGATCAACAATATCAAGTTTGTCCCGATGAACTCCAACGAAAGTATCCACTTCGACTGGTACATCTCTCTCGTCGGTCTCTCGGCGCTTGTGTATATCCTCTCACGCCTCTACGAACAATCCAGACGTGAGGCGCTCGATGAGCTCGCAGAGGCCAACAAAGCCAAGAGTTTTTACCTCGCCAACATGAGTCACGAGATCCGCACACCACTCAACGCCATCATCGGCTACTCCGAGCTTATGCTTGAAGACGCTGAGGAGTATGAGATCCCCACACTGCAAGAAGATCTCAACAAAGTTCACATCTCTGGAAAGAACTTACTCACACTGATCAACGACGTGCTCGACCTCTCGAAGATCGAAGCGGGCAAGATGGAGGTCTTCCTGGAGGACATCGAGATCAACCAGCTTGTCGAGGAGATCGAAGTCACGACGCACCCCCTCGCGCAAAAAAACAACAACACCCTCCAGATCGATGTGCAAACTGAACGCTCAAAATACCGCGCCGATCGAAGCAAGCTCAGACAGAGTCTGCTCAACCTCCTCTCCAACGCCTGTAAATTTACCGAAGAAGGTGCTGTCACGCTCACTATCTCCGAGAAGAAAAAGAATGGAAAAGAGTGGTTCTCCTTCCTCGTCCAGGACACGGGCATTGGGATGAGTGACGAGCAATGTGCGAAAGTCTTCACGGAGTACACACAAGCCGACAAACAGACCCAAAAAGATTACGGAGGTACAGGCCTCGGCCTGCCCATCAGTAAAGGGTTTTGCGAGCTCATGGGCGGAGATATCACCGTCACGAGTATGTCCGGACAAGGCACAACCTTTGAGATGCTGCTCCCCCTTGAGATCCAAGAACAGCAACACTGATCGAGCCCTGCGACCTGCTCTTTTCAATTCTGAAAAAGAACCTCCCCACTTTCCCACCTGTGAAAAACACACGTACCAACCCCCACAATACAACAAGGTGTATAAGCCCATTTTTCTCTTATGATTCTTCTGCAAAGTAAGCCCTTTCGTGATGAGGTCTACTTCTTGCTAAGCAGATTCGTCGAAGGAGAGACCATTGATACAGAGCAGATTACAGAGCAAGTTGTTTTTGATGATGATGGCGCTCGCGATCATCCCACTGCTGGTGTTTGTCGGCCTGACCGAATACACTCAGCGACAGGTCTTGCTACAAACCGCCCAACAAAACCTGCGCGCCCTTGCACGCTTTCAATCCCTACAATTCGACGAGTTTTTGCGCGAGAAGAAACAACTGCTACACGCCCTCTCCGCCAAGGACATCGCGCTCACAAAACAGCTCAATCAGGCCCCCCCCAACCGCGCCTCCCTGCGCTCCTTGCTGCAACAAAAACAAACACGTGGAAAACTCAGCGCCATTGGCTTCTTTAGACACAATGGACGACGTATTGTCAGCACAGGTACGACTCTCCCTCACAAGCTCGCACCGCTGACACAGAGAGGCCCACACATCCTCGGAGTGGTACACTTCTCGAAAGCCTCAGAGACCATCTTGCGCATGGCCATCCCCTGGCGAGATCGCCGCGAACCACGCACACCCGAGACATTTCTGGTCGTGGATTTTCCTTTCTCACTACATGTACGCTTCCTCCAAGAGAAACGCGCCCCCGCCTTCAAAGTGAATATTACGCTGCTCGACCAACAACAACGCGTCGTTTGCGGCTCCATCGCGCTCTCACACACACGACATCTGTTTGGCAAAACACACACACTCCCCTCTCCTTTCCAAACCCCACACACAGGTACAGCGCTCCTCCCACAGCGCTACAAAAACCAAAGGGGCATCATGTCTCTCGGTATGCTCATCCCTCTGCAAGAGACCCACTGGAAACTCCTCGTCGAACTCTCCGAGGAACACGCGCTCGCTTCGTTGTATACGTTGCGACGCCACAGCCTCATCTTGATCTTTGGGGTGATGTGCTTTCTCATCTTGATGGTCGGATTGTTTTCCAGACAGGTCGTCCAGCCCCTCAGACAGCTCCTCGCCGCCACACAGGCGTTCGCCAGAGGTCAATTTGACGCCACGCTCCCCACACCTCCACATGACGAGGTAGGCGCGTTGATCCACGCCTTTGAACAGATGAGAACAGAGCTTCGTTCCTACTACACAGAGCTCGAAGAAAAAGTCGAGCACCGCACCCACAAACTCGTAGAAGCACAGCGCTTCTCGGAGCTGCTCTTTCAAGCGATCCCAGACGTCATTCTCGTGACAGACAAAGCCTTGCGCGTTGTCAAAGCCAACAAAAAAGCGTTTGAGCTGTTTGGAGAAGATATCATCGGGCGCTACTGCTACCACCTCTTCGAAGGTGAGGGGACAGAGCACACACAATGTATTGCCCACCAAGTCCTCACAAAGGGACAACCCATCTCCGTTGAGGACGATGTGCCCCACCCACAACTCGGTGAACTCTTTTACAAGGATTTTTACCCAATACACAACCAACACGGAGAGATGATTGGCGTCCTTGAGTCAGCCAAGATCATCACACAGCGCAAGATGATGATGTCTCAGATCATCCACAGAGAAAAGATCGCGGCGGTCGGCTTAATGGCGTCAGGTGTCGCACATGAAATCGGCAACCCCCTCGCCTCGATCTCCGCACTCGTACAACGTTTACAGCGAAAAGGGAAAGACTCTCCTTTTTCGCAAACATACGATGAGCTGTACGAGCGGTGTCATTATATCAGCGGCATCCTCGAAACACTTAGCCATTATGCGCGAAAAGAACCCCTCCAAGCCTCACCACTCGACCTGCACAAGGAGGCCGAACGTGCGATGGCCCTTGTCCGCTTCGACAAACGGCTGCGCCGTGTCCAACTGGACGTCGCCATCCAACAGACACTGCCGCTGTTGTGGGGCAAAGACGGGACGCTCTCTCAAGTCTTCACCAACCTGCTGATCAACGCGCTCGACGCCACCGAAGACGTTACCTCTCCACAGATCGAGCTGAAAGCCTGGCCAACACGAGACGGACTGCGCTTCTCAGTTCGAGACAATGGACACGGTTTTCAAGAGCAGGACAAAGACAAACTCTTCGAACCCTTCTTTACGACCAAAGAGGCGAACAAAGGGACAGGTTTAGGGCTTGCGATCTGTAAGCAGATCATCGAAGATCTTGGTGGCACAATTGAGGTCAAACACGCCGCGCCCCAAGGCGCAATATTCGAAGTCTCTCTCCCTCTGAGACAGGCTCCCATCCACACCACACAGCCAGAGGACACACAATGACACCCCCTCACATGAAGATCCTCGTTGTCGAGGATGAGATCATCCTGCAGCGTGAGTTCGTCGAATTCTTAGATGAACTGGGTTACGACGCCGAGGGTGTCTCAGAGGGACAGGTTGCGCTTCAGCGTCTCCAGACGGAGACTTGGGACATGCTCCTCCTCGATATCGCGCTGCCAGACATCAGCGGCATCGATATCCTCAAGGAGGTCGCCCTCCTCTCACCAGACACCATCTCACTGGTGATGACGGCCTTCGCAAGCCTCGACACAGCCATCGAAGCGCTACGCTGGGGTGCCTACGATTATCTCAAAAAACCCATGAACTTCGACGAGCTCAAGCTGCGCATCCAGAAGCTGCGCAGCTACAGAGAGATCACGCTCGAAAACCAAGCGCTCAAACGGCTCGTCCACACACAAGAGCCGACCTCTTCGCTGCTCGGTGAGAGTGCCGTCATGCAGACGGTGTTCTCCGAGCTTACGCTCTTGAGAGAGACCAACGCAAATGTCCTGATCTCCGGTGAAAGTGGTGTCGGCAAAGAGTTGGTCGCCAGGGCGCTCCACCAACAGAGTCCAAACAAGGACAAACCCTTTATCCCCATCAACATCAGCGCGATCCCCGAGAGTATGTTAGAGAATCAACTCTTTGGGCATCAAAAAGGTGCATTCACAGGAGCAGAACAAGACCAGATGGGGATCTTTGAGGCGGCACAAGGTGGGACGGTCTTTCTCGATGAGATTGGTGAGCTGCCTCTCTCCCTTCAGCCTCGACTCCTCCGTGTGATCGAGCAAAAAGAGATCTTCCCTCTCGGCGCGCAAGCCCCTAAGACGTTAACATTCAGGCTTCTCGTCGCGACCAACAGGGATCTTCAGCAGATGGTCGAGGAAGGCACCTTCCGACAAGACCTCTACTACCGTCTCAACGTCTTTCACATCGAAGTCCCCCCCTTGCGCACGAGACGAGAAGATATCCCCATACTCGTGCAACACTTTGTCAAGGAGTTTGCGCACACACTCAACAAGCCACTGCTGGGCTTTACACAAGAGGCTATGCACACGCTCCTCGCGGCGGAGTGGAGAGGAAACGTCCGAGAACTTCGTAACGTCATCGAGCGGGCCGCGATCCTCGCACACGATCCCTGGATCGGCCCGGCGCTGCTCCCCGCATCTCTACAAAACAAACCCTCCTCTCTCCGTCTACAAGATGTCTTGGACGAAGCCGAAAAACATCACCTGCACACAGTCCTCCAGCTCACAGAGGGCAACAAAGAACAAGCCGCGAAGCTCCTCGGTATAGGGCTCACGACCCTCTATAGAAAGCTCGAAAAGAGCGAAAGTTCATCATCATGAGACAGTTTTTCACTTCCTTTTTGCGTCGACATTGGCTCACCCTCCTCTTGCTCTCAATTGCGTTTGGGGGTGGCCTCTATGCAGGTCGCACAAAAGCACCAACAGTCGCCCCCATACATCGTCATGCCACCCACAGCGCGCCGAAAAAAAAGACCATCTGGACTTGCTCCATGCATCCACAGATCCGCATGCCCAAGAAAGGCAAGTGCCCCATCTGTTTCATGGATCTTATCCCACTCGCAGATGATGACGCAAAACAGCAAAGTGCCCGCCGCATCACCCTCTCTAAAACAAGCGCGACACTCGCACAGGTGCGCACAAGCCTCGTCGAACGACGCCCTGTCGTGATGGATGTCGACATGCTCGGGCGCGTCGCCTACGACGAGACACGAGTCAAGTCGATCACCGCATGGGTGCCCGGACGTCTCGAACGCCTGTTCGTTGACTACACGGGGGTTAAGGTCCGCAAAGGCGATCACCTCGTGCGTATTTACAGCCCCAAACTGCTCTCCTCTCAACAAGAGTTGCTACAGGCGTACAAAGGTTACCAGCTCGCGCGCAAGCAAAAGCGCGGCGCGCTCGCACAAAGCATGGCACAGCAAGCACTGCGTTCAGCACAACGCAAGTTGGAGCTCCTTGGACTCAAAGGCTGGCAACTGCAACGTATCCTCACCCGCAAAAAGCCTTCTGTACGTACCAATATCTACGCACCAATGGGCGGCATCGTGATCCAAAAACGCGCGACAGAAGGCATGTACGTCAAGACAGGTAGTGTCATCTACACCATCGCCGATCTTTCACAGGTCTGGATCCGCTTTGACGCCTACGAACGTGACTTACCCTGGCTTCACATTGGTCAAGAGGTCAGCTTCCAAACACAGGCCACACCCGGACAGACCTTCGAAGGTAAGATCGTCTACATCGATCCCATGCTCGATCCAAAAACACGGACAGTCGGTGTCCGTGTCAATGCCAAGAACCCCAAAGGGCTGCTCAAACCAGGGATGTTTGTCAGAGGACATGTACACGTCTCACTCGACCAACACGGTGGTGCAAGACAAACCAAAAGAGAAGGGAAGTGGGTCTGTCCGATGCACCCGGAGGTTATCAGTAAGACGCGTACGAGATGCCGTATTTGTGGGATGTCCCTTGAGCGCATCAAGTCGCCCAAAGACACCTCCAACAAAGATCCCCTCGTCATCCCTGCGAGCGCACCTCTGCTGACAGGCAAACGCGCGATCGTTTACGTCGCGCTCCCCAACACAAAGCGACCAACATACGAAGGCCGCGAGATCACACTCGGACCACGAGCTGGTGCGTATTACACTGTCCTCAAAGGCCTCAAAGAGGGAGAAAGAGTCGTCCAACACGGCGCATTCCAACTCGACAGCGAGCTGCAACTGCGTGGCAAACACAGCATGATGAATCCACCCCCCAAAAAACGCCACACACACACACCCCCCAAACGCATCAAGCTGCCAAAACAAGCACTCAAGCGGCTCAAGCCACTCTACACAGCCTACTTTACCCTGCAACGTGCGCTCGCAGATGACAAACCCAAACGAGCCCACAAAGCGTACAAACAACTCGGTGCCTTCCTGCGCCGACCTCTCACACTCCATGCACGTACACAAAAGACATGGCAAAAGCTGCGCGTCGGACTCTACGACGCGTTCAAAAAAGGCAACACACACACAACACTCGCCCCACAACGTGCCGCGTTCGAAGACATCTCCAAGCAGGTTATCCAGCTCGAACAACGCTTCGGTCACGCAGGCAAAAAAGAGCACTTTCTCGCATATTGTCCGATGGCCTTCAACAACCGGGGCGCTTACTGGCTACAAGATCAAAAAGACCTCCTCAACCCCTACTTTGGGCACAGTATGCTCCGCTGTGGCGAGATCAAACGCACATTTGTCGGTCGCGCACGAGAACCTGTCGACCCTCCAGTGACCTTTCTCAAGCGATTAACGCCTATATACGGAGCATATCTTCGCTTACAAGATCATCTCTTCAAGGACAAATGGGAGGAGAGTCGGCGCGACGTCACCGCCATCAAAAAGGCGCTCAAGCCTTCGATATACAGGAGACTTCCAAAGCGGCTTCGTAAGCGGTGGCGTACACTCAAACGTTCACTGACACAACACACGAAGCGCGCGGGCAAGAGCAAAGATATCGAGGCACTTCGCGTACACTTCGAAGACCTCTCCAAAGACATGTTACAGCTCGCCTATATCTTCGGGCATGTCTACACCAAACCGCTTTACGAGGCGTATTGTCCGATGGCCTTCAACAACCGCGGCGCGGCGTGGCTGCAAGATCAGGACAAGCGGGTCCACAACGCTTATTTTGGTGCAAAGATGGCATATTGTGGCTCGATTCGACGTGAATTTGCCCCAAGAAGCAAGCGGGTGAAGCGATGAAGGAGACACCACAACAGATGGGTTGGCTCGACACCGCACTGCGCTTTTGCCTGCACAACAAGCTCGTCGTCTTGCTAGGTTGTTTGCTCTTGATCGGTTGGGGTGTACTTGTCGCGCCCTTTGATTGGTCCCTAGGTGGGCTCCCACGCGATCCTGTCGCAGTCGACGCGATCCCTGACCTTGGAGAGAACCAACAGATCGTCTTCACACGTTGGCCCGGCCGCTCTCCAAGAGACATCGAAGACCAGATCACCTACCCTCTCACGACTGCACTGCTAGGACTTCCGTCACTCAAGAGTGTACGCAGCTATTCGTATTTTGGGTTCTCAACGGTGTACTTGATCTTCAAGGAGGGCGTGAATTTTTACGACGCCCGTTCGAGGATCTTGGAGAAGCTCAACAGTCTGCCCTCCAACACACTGCCCAAAGGCGCTCGTCCTTCGCTGGGTCCAGACGCGACGGCGCTTGGTCAGATCTTTTGGTACACTTTGGAGGGTCGCGACAAGAAGGGAAAGGTCGCACCTGGATGGGATCGATATGAGCTGCGCAAATTGCAGGATTGGTATGTACGATACGCCCTTCAGTCCGCGCCGGGCGTCGCAGAGGTCGCCTCGATTGGTGGCTTCGTCTCCGAATACCAGATCGACGTCCAGCCCGATAAATTGCGTTTTTACGGGCTCTCCTTACAACAACTCTACCAAGCCATTCGACAGGCCAATCAGGAGATCGGCGCGAGGACGATCGAGATCAACCGCGTCGAATACGTGATCAGGGCGAGAGGCTACCTGAAAAAGCTCAGCGACATCGAATCGATCGTCATCAAAGCCCAAAAAGGCACACCGATCACAGTCAAAGACGTCGCGACTGTCAGGCTGGGCCCCGCGCCGAGACGGGGCGCCCTCGATAAAGACGGTGCAGAGGTCGTCGGTGGCGTCGTCGTCGCACGTTACGGCGCCAACCCCCTCGAAGTCATCAAACAAGTCAAAGCCAAGATCAAAGAATTGTCTCACGGGCTCCCCTCTCGTCGACTTAAAGATGGTCGCATCTCCAAGGTGACGATTGTCCCATTCTACGATCGAACGGACCTGATCAAGGAGACACTCGCGACCCTGGAGGAGGCCATTACCCTCGAACTCCTCGTCACGCTCCTCGTCGTCCTCGCGATGTTGATGCAACTGCGAAGCGCTCTCGTGATCGCGGGAACACTCCCCATCGCGGTGTTGCTGTGTTTTATCGCGATGAAATACGGCGGCGTCGACGCCAACATCGTCGCTCTCTCGGGGATCGCGATCGCCATTGGGACGATGGTTGATATGGGGATCGTGCTCAGTGAAAACATCATCCAACATCTGCACAAACAGACCGATGAAGAGTCGACAACAGACGTGATCTTTCGCGCGACCTCTGAGGTCGCGCCAGCAGTCGTGACAGCCGTCCTCACGACTGTTATTAGCTTCTTGCCAGTGTTTACCATGCAAGCCTCAGAAGGCAAGCTGTTCCGGCCTCTCGCGTACACAAAGACCTTCGCGCTGCTCGCAGCGCTGTTCATCTCCCTCTTTGTCCTCCCTATCCTCGCGCAGCTGCTCCTCCCAAAACGCAGAAGTCGTGTGCCAGGTGCCCTGCTCGGTGTGTCCCTCTTGGTCCTGGAGCGTCTACTTAGCGTATTCGGCATATGGGCCGATTGGGGACAGACACTGCACATCCTTTTGTTGCTCGCCGCATGCGTGAGTCTCCTCCACGCAGCGCTGGTCTTTTTTCTTGGCGCGTGGATACAGCGCCTGCTTACACATCTCCTCAACGCGACAGCGCTTGTCTCAGCGCTCTATCTGTTGTCCGTCCGCTGGCTCCCCCTTGGGGCTGAACATGGGATGATAAAAAACATCCTCTTCGTCGCCTTTCTTGTAGGTGGTCTGCTCGGAATATTCGTACTCTTTCGCTGGTGCTATGCGTCCCTTTTGCGTTTCTTTTTGCGCCACAAGGTGTTGTTTCTCAGCGCCCCTCTGCTGCTGCTTTTGTGTGGCGGTTCGATTTGGCTGGGCTTTGAGCGTGTCTTCTCATGGGTTCCAGCGCTCACGTCTTCTGTGGGATGGTCTACAAAGAGCGTCAAGGCGACAACCGGCTGGAAAACGATGAAGAAGACCTTTCCAGGGCTCAAAAAGGAGTTTATGCCATCACTCAACGAGGGCTCCTTTTTGTTTATGCCGACGACGATGCCTCATGCTTCGATAGGAGAGGCGTTGCGTGTGCTCAAGACGCTGGACAAGTCGATTCGTTCCATCCCAGAAGTCTCGATGGCTGTTGGCAAGATAGGACGAGCTGGAAGTGCGCTCGATCCGGCGCCCATTTCGATGATTGAGACGATCATCCACTACAAACCCAAATACAGACGAGACAAGAACGGCAAGCAGATCAGACAATGGCGCCCTCATATCCGTTCAGTAAGGGATATATGGCAGGAGATCGTCAAGGCCACAAAACTACCGGGCACAACGAGCGCTCCGTTTTTGCAGCCGATCGAGGCGAGGTTGGTGATGTTACAGAGTGGGATGCGCGCACCGATGGGCATCAAGATCAAGGGACCTGACCTTCAAACGATCGAGAAGGTCGCTCTTCAGCTCGAAGCCCTGCTCAAGAAAGTCCCCCAAATCGCGCCCGCCACGGTTCTCGCTGATCGTGTCGTCGGAAAACCCTATCTCGAATTTGACATCGATCGCAAGGCCATAGCCCGTTATGGTCTACGTCTCGCACAAGTCCAACAAGAGATCCAGATGGCCATTGGTGGTAAGACCGTGACGACGACGATTGAGGGTCGTGAACGAACCTCCGTTGTCGTGCGCTATCCACGAGAGCTTCGAACGGATCTACACGCCCTCAAGAAGATCATGGTCGCGACCCCAAAGGGCATTCACATCCCCCTGTTTCAGCTCGCATCCCTTCGGTATGTCCGAGGACCACAGATGCTCAAGAGCGAAGATACTTTTTTGATCGCCTATGTCGTCTTCGACAAAAAGAATGCGTACGGAGCCGGCGAAGCAGTCGAGGCTGCACGAAAGTATCTCTTGCAGAAACAACAAAGTGGAGAGTTCGTGTTACCAGCAGGTGTGAGCTATCGATTTTCGGGGACGTATGAAAACCAGATCAGAGCGGAGAAACGGTTGGCGCTGGTGTTACCATTGGCGTTGTTCTTGATCGGCTTGATTTTGTATCTGCAGTTTCGTTCGTTGTGGACGACCTCATTTATCTTTGCGGGTGTGTTGGTCGCGTGGGCAGGTGGTTTCTTGATGTTGTGGTGTTACGCACAGCCTTGGTTTTTGGATATGAATGTCTCAGGTGTTTCACTTCGAGAGATCTTTCATGTTAGAGCGTTCGATCTGTCCGTCGCGATCTGGGTCGGGTTCATCGCGTTGTTTGGGATCGCGACGGATGATGGTGTGGTGATGGCGACCTATCTCGATCAATCCTTCGAAGAGGCCCAACCCGACTCCATCGAAGAGATCCGTACGCAGGTCGTGGAAGCAGGTCAGCGGCGTGTCCGCCCCTGTTTGATGACGACGGCGACGACCCTGCTCGCCTTGCTGCCGATCCTGACCTCTTCAGGACGTGGTGCAGACATTATGCTACCGATGGCGCTGCCTTCTTTTGGTGGGATGGCGATCGAGCTGTTGACTCTCTTTGTCGTCCCGGTCTTGTATTGTTGGCGCAAAGAAGCACACTGGAAACACACACAGTCGCCACCATGGTGGCGACGCTTTTTGGACGCGCTCACGACAGCTCCTTCAACCCAACAGGACACCACGAGATGAACACGCAACAACATCACTGCATCAGACGTCTAATCAACAGGTTCATCGCACCTTTTGGTGTGGC
Organism: Deltaproteobacteria bacterium; assembly: GCA_002731275.1. GTDB lineage: Bacteria > Myxococcota_C > UBA6777 > UBA6777 > UBA6777 > UBA6777. Next base: position 45,127 of record PCBK01000094.1, read on the forward strand.
GTGTGTCTTCTTTTCGATGTCTCTTGCAGTCGCAGCTACAAGTAAGAAACAAACACTGCCACAGTGGCCATCCTACCAGCAGAAAAAGAGTCTCAATGCGCTGCTCAGCTATGCACACACGCACAACCCAAGCCTCCTGCGACTGAAAAAGATGCTCGCCGTGTACAAACACAAAGAGCAACAGGTCGCGGCATGGCCCGATCCAATGCTCGGGGTCAAGGGGACAAACTTCCCTATGCCCTCGTTCGATCCAACACAGACAGCGATGAGCGGGATCACATACTCTGTCTCACAACGCTTTCCTATCTCCGGTCGATTGTCCCTGCAAAAAACCCTCGCCTCTTACAACACAGCGCTTGTCAAAGCAGCGATGAGAGAAAAAGAGCACTGGCTCTCCTTCGCCCTTCACGAAGCCCTCCACAATCTGCGAGACTTACGTCAGGCGCTCACGATCGAACACCAACTCTACCATCTGACAGAACAAGCCGCGTCTGTCGCGCGCACCAAGTACACTGTCAACCGCGCACCACAACAACATGTCTTTCAGGCCCAAACAGCGCTCTCATCGATACGCGAACGCATGGTCATCCTGTTGTCCAAGGCACAGATCTGGCAGCACAAACTCTCGCGTGTGCTCGGTCATACCAAGACAACCTTCTACGCACTGCCTCCTGCGCCGCAATTCAAGACGCTGCTGACAGAGACACAAGTCCTCACACGCGCACACAAACAACGTGGGCAGATTCAACGTCTTCACATCCTCTCAAAACAAGCGAAACAACTGCTCGCCCTCTCCAAAGCTCGTTACTGGCCTGATCTAACGGTGGAGCTCTCTGTCAGACAACGTTTTCGGAATCCTGTCGATACAGGTGCCCCCTTTATCTCCTTGGGTCTAAAGCTCCCCATTCCCACGCTGGGAAATAGCGGCAGAGAGGGGCTGAGTAAGGAGGCTATGGCACGTCATCAGTGGGCCCAAAAACGCATCCAAGAGCTTCACACAAGCTACCGAACACAGGCCGCGATCCTGCGTACACGTATCGCCCTGTACAAGAAGCAGCTCGACATCGCGACAAAACACACCCTACCACTCGCGAGACAAACGTATCGCGCAACACTTCAACAATACCAAGTCGACAAGAGCGACTTTCTCACGTTACTCTCGAACCTTCAAACGATGTATATTGAGATCCGCAAGATCCAAAAATTACGCACAAAGCGATATATCGCCCTCGAACGCCTTCATGCACTCGCAGGAGATCTATCATTGACTCACAAAAGGAGAACCAAATGAACCGAAATGTACTCACAATGGCACTCGTCTGTCTCTTCACCCTGACAGGTTGTCCCCAAAAAAACAAAGGACATGATCACAAGGGACACGACCACAAAGGACATAAACACAAAACCCGCTCAACACCACGCAAGGCCGCAAAGCCAGCAACACGTGCAAAAGCGCCCAAACAAGATCTCACAAGTCAGTATGAAGTGGTCCGCAAAGCCCTCGCAGCAGATGACCTCAAGGCGACACTCGCAGGTGCAAAAGCGCTCGGAGCATGGGCCGCCACAATGAAAACATCACCACAAGCAAAGACCTACACAGAGATCGCCGCAGCCGCAAAGAAGCTCGCTGCAACTAAGGACTTCGCGGCTGCACGGCTCGCCTTTGGCGACCTCTCCAAACACACCATCACGCTGCTCACTGCGACAAAACAAACCAAAGGCCTCACAGCATACTCATGCCCTATGGCCAAAGGATATAAGAAGTGGTTGCAAGCAGACAATGATATGGCCAACCCATACATGGGCAAAAGAATGCTTAAGTGTGGTGGCAAGACAACCCTCATCCCCTAGCAGACTTCACTCTACACCCTCGCCTTTTTCACCAACACCCCCTTCTTTTTGGACATCCGGGATATCCCAGCCCACATCAAACTCAAAGAAAAAGGAGCTTGATATTGGAGAATACTGGGAAGTGGGTAAAGGTTTAGGCTTTTCCAGGAGAAAGCTTTACTTGTCTTCGGCGAATTTGACTTCGTGCCTACCGAGATCCTGGGTCATCTTTGTATCTGACGTAAACTTGATTGGGATGCTCAAAATGTCTTCGTGTTCTATCGCGTTTCGAGTTGTGTTTCCGTTATAAGCGATGATGGTCAGTTCGACCTCCCAGTTTTTTTTCTGTCGAAATCGTTCGAGAACAGGCTCCGGAATGCCATACATTTGAAAAGTGAGTGTGTTTATGAGGACAAGAGTGCATTCATCTGTTTGTTTTGTTGAAAATGCAAAGTGACCACCATACTTTTCAACTTTCACATACATCCCTTTGATAGATCGGCTGTTTGGGAATTTGTTTGGATCTTTCATGAAAAAGATGTTGTTTGAAGTTTTTCTGTACAGGCAGAGGGATGCATTGACAGGAATCATGAGATCCCCAAATCGGTGCCCATCTGTTGTGGGACCAGGACAACCAGTGCATAGAAGGCACATAAGCAAAGTCATGATTTTGTACATGAGAAGACTCCATTAATTACATGAGTGGGCTGGTATGGAGAGAATGTTTGCAGCACCTGAGTTGATGGTCAAGTTGATTTGGTAGCTTTTGTTATGGCAAGTCATATGCTCCCACACAAGTATTTTCGCCAAGAACATCCCCCTCCCTGTTGCCACAACCCTACCTTCTCGATTACAAAGAAAGAAGAAAGTCCACTCCAACGCAAAGGATTGTATCCATGACGCGACTTCTTCTCCCTGCTTCATTTATCGCGCTGTTTTGTTTACTGTTGATGCCCGGCTGCCCCGGAGGTATCTCCAGTGAGTTCTTCCTCAATGAGTCCACCAAAGAACAACCCAGCGCAGACACAAACACACCTGACGCCGCAACCCAAGAACAAACCCCACCCGATACACCGACACAAAAAGACACCGCAAACGAACCCACACAACAGCCAGACGAACCCTCAACACCAGAGGAGCCTTCCTCAACGCCAGAGGAGCCGACATCAACACCAGAGGAATCCTCTTCAACGCCAGAGGAGCCTGTGGCAGAAGTCGCACCAGAACCCCAACCTGAACCCACGCCGGAAAAAGAACCGCCAGTCAATCGATGTTCACAAGTCAAACCTCCTGTCGCGACAGGACAGACACTGACACTCTCACCAGGACAGACCCTACTCTCGGTCCTCAAACAGGCCAGTGACGGCGATCAGATTGAGGTCAAACAAGGCACGTATCCCTACGAAAAAATCACGGGTATCACGTTCAAAAAACACGTCATCATCAAGGCCGCGAAGGGTGCGACAGTGACATTCGAAGGAATGGACTGGCAAAATTGCGCCTACATCGCCTTTGAAGACATCCGTATTCGCAAAAAGACCATCGGATTCAGGGACTGCAAAAACATCTGGTTTTACAAAGTCGATATCGACTTGGGGACAGCCTCTCAATCTGGATTGGCTGTCGTCGGGAGCGGCAAAACAACCTCCTGCGCAGAGCTAGATGTCCATCACTCTCGGATCAGTGGAGGACAACGGACGATCTTTATCCGCACAAACTTCAACGTCGACAATGTCTGGTGCCACAACATCCGCTTTAGCTACAACACACTCGAATGCGGCACAAACAATTGCTTCCAATTTTCGGGCGTCCGAGACGCACAGATCCACAACAACGACATCAAGACCATCGGCGGTGGTGTCGGTGTCCTCCTCGCAGGAGCGACCCGAATCGACATCCGACGCAACACCATCAAAGGCGACAAGAGCAAAAAGTTCGGCTACGGGATGAACATCGCGACGCCAGGGAAAGAGTGGGACAACTTCAACAATGTGAAGTACATGATCAGCAGCGACGTCACTGTTGCCAACAACCTGATCACAGAGTGGAGTGGCCACGGCATCGCGCTCAACGGTACAAAGAAGATCTATATCTACAACAACACGATCTTCGACAACAAATACAACTCCATTCAATTTGTCCGTCGCACTCCGCACGATAAGGCCGGAAATGTCATCCTCACAGGCAACACACAGATTAGCCTGTGGAACAATATTATGAACAAAGTCGTCCTCGCGTCCGGTGAATCACGCCCCACACTCGAATCCAACAACCTCGTCAAGACGAGCGGTGGCGCAGGCAAAAACCTGATCAAGGCGGACCCGATGTTCGTCGGTGGTGGTGATTACAGTTTGATGTCTGGCAGCCCCGCGATTGACAAAGGGCTCGTCAACAAGGACACACCCAAGCTCGATCTGTACAACACTCCACGAGACAGCAAGCCAGACATAGGCGCGATCGAGGCAGGTAGCCAACCTGCGACCTGCCCCTGATAGCCCTCCCTCACCTCCCTCCACAATACGATCCACACAACAGGAGTCCACAAGTGAAGAACGACACACCACAAGAGTTCCACGCAGATGAAGCACAACGAGCGCTCGATCAAATGGACGAGTTTATGGTCTTTTTGCAACAAGAGATCGAAAAAGAGGGCAAAAAGCTCCAACACATGAAAGACAATCGACAGCGTTGGCGTGAAGACCACCCAACCCCCCCTTCTTTTGTGGACATTCGGGACATCTCAGCCTATATCCAAGCACACAACAACCCATATATCCGCTTAGAGACGCATCCAGAAAAAGGTCGCATCCTCAAGGCAAACAAGTCCTTTGACGAAGGAGAGGTGCTCTTCGTCGAGGACGCTGTCGTGTTCGCCTCTGATAAAGCGTATGCTCTGCTCAAAGACGAACTGGACGTGTTGTTTGAAGCCTGGATCGTGGTCCACGCGATGGGACAAGCAGACACCCAACTGGAGGAGGTGATCTTTGATCTGGCAAACGTCCACGAGGACAGGAATACAGACGTCGCTTCGATCGTCGAATCTCTACGAGAGAGAGGTATTGTCGCGGATGAGAGGCGTTCGGCGCTCGAAGTCGCGCAATTGATGGGGATCTGTCAGACCAACGCCTTCGAGTTCATCGAAGGAGAGGACACCAAAAGAGGCTTGTTCCCGCTCTCGGCGATGTTATCCCATAGTTGCGTCCCAAACGCAGTCTATGCATTTGAAGGAGAGACACTCTTCATGCACGCACTTGCACCCATCGAGGCAGGAGACGAGATCGCGAGCAGCTACATCAAACAGCATATGACGATGGAGGATCGTCAAAAAGAATTGTTGAGTCGATATGGCTTTGTTTGTCGATGCGAAGCCTGCCTCAAAGAAAAAGGAGCTTGAGAAGCGAAGCGATTTGTTTGTGTCAAAATCGTAAGGTCGGCAAAGTCGCTCTGCACCATGTCCAACATCCACACACAATGACTGTCCAATATCGAGACACGAGACACCTCCCGCCCCACCCAAAAACGACGAAAACAATACAAAACAGACACATACAGACAACTCCTGTGTAGGAACGCCACATGCAGTAGGGGGCGAGTGTCCGGGCAACACCCCCTGACGAAACAAATACACAAACACTACACTGGAGATCACTCATGAAAACATTTACTTTGACAAAACGCTTTGCCACCACAATTCTCTTCGTCCTTCTCGCCGTATCCAACCTCACAGGCTGCGCCATGATTGGCGGTGAACCAGCGCAGGAGTTGGAGTGGGATAGAGACCAAGCCGATCAAGAATACATCGCATCCGCAAAAAACCTCGACACCTACCAAATCAAACCCCTTCACAAAGACGCCTACGTCATGATTGTCGGACTCGGACAAAACAAAAAGACCGATAGCTTTGGTAACCCATCCGGAACGAGACCCCGCAATGAGCTCTACATCTTCAATACATACAACGAGACATCCACCTTCATCGCTGAGCTTGGAGACAAAGTGAATGACGCCAAACAAACAGCAAAGATCTCACCAGATCGCCGCTGGATCGCATTCACTGCAAACTGCGGCGATGACACACCACAACCCACTGTCCCCACAGAATGTATCTGGCTGAGCAGCGTAGATGGAAAATACATCCGCAAGGTCGGTGGCCCTACAACCTTAAAAGGAACACGCAAAAACGACAAGATCAATATCAAGATCAGAAGCTGGTTCCCAAACAACGACGGTGTCGTCCTTCAGGTATACGGAACAGTCTACGACAACAACCTGAAAGCGACACACGTATCCCAAGTCACAGCTTACCGTTTCGAAGCAAGCGAGACGCAAAGCCTCTCACCAAAAGGTTGCAAATGGACTGACCTCATCGGCCAAAACAAATCTGACTTATTCCTTCAAGTGACAGACTGCTCGAAACAAGAGCAAAATGGATTTTACAAAGTTCCCGCATCTGACCCCCAATTCTACAAATTGAGCGCAGACAAAGACATCATCGACGCGGCTGTCGCGGCTGATGGGAGGACATTTTACATCGCTCACGACGACAACAAATACGTCACCATTAGCAAGTTCGAGAATGGCTCCTTCAAACCGGTCTTCCACTTCAACAAAGACGAAGGCAAGAGAGCGCTGACCTCCTTCACACTCTCCACAGATGGCAAAGACCTGATGATCACGGCATACGAAAAAGAACATGACAAGAGCTTGTTTATCCGCGCCAACATCAAAGTCGAAGAAGATGTAAGACGCTACCGATTCCCAGGACACCTCGTCCACATCCGTTAATCACCTCCTCCAAGACTCCCCCTCCAAAAACCTCCCCTCACACGTAGTTGATCTCTCACGCAGACCGGATATACTCACAGACGAAGCCCGGATCAAAGCTCTCCTCACACAGGTCAACACACGTGAACGACCCCACAACACAACAAACCCTCGCCACACTACGCACCTGCTTGTCTCAAACGCCTTCCAAAGAGATCTTCGAGTCGATCTGTACAACACTCGATCAATGCGCATCTTCAGACCAGTATGAGACAGCGTTCAGATACACAGAAGACCACATCAAGACGTGGCCTGCTTCACTCCGAACACGAGACCTTTGGAGATATTGGCCAACATGCCCACATGGCACACCTGCACCTTCCACTCCACTCTTACGTCACTTCGTCTACCCATCATACATCCAGCTATCCAAAATCAAAGAAGAAAACGCCCTCACACCGCTTGATGATGAAGGACTTCGCATCCTGATGGCGTCCAATGCACTCGAATGCATCACACACTTCACCTTTGAAAGTCAGCCCTTTCTATCCGCCAAAAGTATCGATTACATCGTAGGCTCCCCTCATGCCCCAAAGATACAGTTCCTCTCTCTACATGATAGCGATCTGAACGAAGAAGCTGCAACTCCCTTCGCCAATACGAAGAGGCTCAGCGCTCTCAGACACCTCGACCTTGGTCTCACGCACCCTCCAAAAAAGCGTCCAGAGCATGAGCCCTATTATCACGATGAATCACTCGGTACAACAGGCGCACAAGCACTCGCGACAAGCCAACACCTCACTTCGCTGCGCACATTGAATCTGTCCGGACAATCCATCGGCGCGAAAGGTGTTCTCGCACTCGCCCAAGCCCCTCTCCTCCAAAACCTCGAATCAATCGACCTCAGCCACAACGACATCGCAGGCTTAAGCAACCTCTTCACACGAAATAACATCGACGAATCTGGTCGCAAAAAGGGCGTTCGGGGATTTTTACAGAGCAGCATCGAACAGCTCATGGGGCCCAACAACATCACGACAAACGGCGCCAACATACTTGCTCGTTCCCCTCATACATCCAACCTCAAGAGACTGCGACTCGCTGACAACGCCATCGGAGACGAAGGCGTCATCGCCCTCGCACATTCTCCCTACCTCACAAGACTCAACCACCTCGACCTCGACAACAATCAATTTGGCGACCTCGGATTACAAGCCCTCTCCAAAGGCAACCAACACCACCTGCACACACTCATCCTCAGCAATAACAAACTGACAGATCGCAGCCTCCACGCGCTTACATCATCGGATTCAGTGTTGACACAGCTCACACACCTCGACCTCTCCTGGAATACAAACATCACGTCAGAGGGGCTCGAACACATCGCCCGCTGCGAGCATTTTTCCGGACTCGACGTCCTTGACCTCACAGGGATCCCATTGAAAGGATATGTCGGACATGTTTTGCTCGGCTTCTCTCCATTCCTCAAACCTTCTATAAGGCGCGAGCATCTCAACGCTTTGGATGAGGATATCTTGCGACAAGAGGCCCTCAAAAGACACATCCCCATCCCAAAACACACAGAACGTGATACTCTACTCGATGTAATTCTCTCTGCCAACAAACACATATAGAGGAAGACATGGCCAAAAAAGGCAAAAAGAAAAAGAAGTCCCCACGCATGCTCAAAAAAAAGATGCCTCCCAACATCAAACAGATGCTCGAAGAGTACGTCCGACAAGAGCGCTTTGACGTCGTCAAAAATATCGCCCGCAGACTCGCCGAACGATATCCCCATGTCCCCGACCTCTACCGCTTTATGTACATCGCCGGGCAAGAAACTTACGACCTGCCCATGATGCTTGAGAGTTCGTACAAGTGGCGAGAAACCTCACCACAAACAGCCGATGCACAGCTCATGTATGGGATGACGTGCTCCAACTGTGGCTTCGTCTTTACGGCCAGAGACGTCTTCGCCTCCGTGCAAAACAAACAACTCCCCGAACACTACCAGGTCGTCGTCAGCGACTATCTCGCGATGTTTGACGCAGAGCTGCCAGCCTTCCGTGCACAATATCCATTTGGTGACGATGAGCACTTCGAGCAGTGGTCTCTCGCGCTCGAACAGAGTAAAATCCTCGCCAACATCCGCTCCCTCGACAAAGCTCTTGAGGTCGCACAGGCGCTCAAAGAAGAGATCCCCACATACGCCGACATTTACAACCACATCGCGACCATCCACTGGCTCAAAGGCGACTTCGCCAAAGCCACGGAGTACGTCTCCCACATTATCGAACACATCGACAAAGAAGACATCTTTGCCCTCGCAAGCCTCGTCCACTACGCGTGCTGTCAAGGTGATATGGAGCAGGCCAAACAATGGGCAGATCTCCTTCGCCCGCTTCCCCCCACAGAACCCGAACAGCACATGAAGAAAGCCGAGACCTTTAGCCTGCTCGGTGACGCCGAGCAGGTGATGGAGATCTTTAAGGCGTACCAACAAGACGAAGGTGAACAACCTGTTGCAGAGCTTTATCACTTCGCGGGGATTGCGTCTTTGATGCTCGGTCATGAAGAAGATGGGATGCAGTATTTGCAGCGCGCGACAGAGCTCGATCCTGCCCATGTGATCGCTCGACAAAACCTGGAGAACCTCCAGCTCCCAGAAGAGGAGCGTTCAGCACCTTGGTCTCACTCCGCGACCTTCTGGTTACCAGAGCCTCTCTTTCACGATCTGGAGCAATTTACGGACGACCTGGGCCTCGACACGGATGTCCCCGCAGCGCTCGACACACTGCGCGCCGCTCACCCTGATGTAGAGGTCGCCTACGACAACCTGCTGACACACTGTGGACCATCTGGTTACATCCTCGCGATCCCAATCGCCTTTATGCTCGAAGATCGCAAGAAGATCGACACGATCAAAGCATTCGCGGAAGGCCAACGTGGTGAAGCTCGTATCCGACAACAGGTCTTGCAGCTGCTCTGTATCCTCGGTGAATATCCCCACGGTTCATTTGTCCAGATGTGGCGGCTTGGTGAGCAGATCCCTGTGTTGCTCTTTGGGGCGACGATCGATGCCAACATTCAACGAAACCCCGATGTCTCCAACCGCACGAGAGATGTTGTCCTTCGTGGACTCGAAGCCATGAAGAAAGAAGACTTTGAGGCCGCCGAAAAACTCTTCCGCAAAGCACACAAACAAGCACCTGATGAACCCTCCATCGTCAACAATCTGTGTGGAGCCCTCCGTAGCCTCGGACGCGAAGAGGAAGGTATGGAGATGTTTCGGCAGCTGATGGAGGCGCAACCAGACTACCCCTCAGGTCGCTGTATTATGGCGACAATGTCGGCATCTGAAGGCAAATTTAAAGAGGCGCAAGAATGGTTGCGTCCTTTGCACGACCTGACAGAGTGGCATCCATCGGAGTTCTCGACATTTTGCCACGCAAACTGTACGTTCTACCACAAGCAAGAAGAGACCCAAAAGGCCGAGGTGTGGTTCGATCTCTGGAAGCGGATGTTGCCGGACGATCCAGGTCTTCACCAGTGGAAGATCGAGTTTGGCAAGCTCTCCGAGATGATGGAAGAAGGCTCTCTCCCTGGACAACTCGTCCTTTAAGAGTCTTAGCTCCATCGACATGAGACAAGTGGAATAGAAAGGGAGAACTTGATGAGAGAGGTGTTCAGGGCACATCGACGCCCTTTGCTGTTGCTTACGTTGTTGGGTGTCGTGCATATGTGGATCTATCGCCTCAATGCAGTCGATGACTCCTATATCTTTTATCGGTATGGTCGCTCTCTTGTGGAAGGTTTTGGGCTCACCTTTAATCCTGGACAATACGTCGAAGGATACACCAGCCCACTGTGGGTCTTTGTCAGCGCATGTGTGCATCTCTTTCCCCTTCAGGATCCCCACCCGCTCATGCAGCTCATCGGCGGGTGGTGCGCGCTTGTCTCTGTCTATCTGATGTACGCGGTGGGTCGTGTCTTGTTTCGCGAACAATACGCCAGTTGGTCACTGCTCCCTCCTCTTCTGTTGCTGAGTTCACCGGGCTGGGCGAGTTATGCGATGTCTGGGATGGAGACCTCCCTCTACGTTTGCTTGCTCTCTGGAGCCCTGCTGAGTTTACTACAAAGGGGCGTCGGCTGGCGCTTTGGGGCCTGGATGGGCATCGCAGCGCTGTGTCGGCCTGAGACACCTTATGTGCTCGGGATGATGTTGCTCTTGGGCTGGGCATGGACGTACAAACGAGGAGAGGAGAATGCCCCCACTTGGTCCTGGACAGGTGCGTTGGTCTCTATCGCGATCGTTTCGGCAGCATGGGGAGGGTGGATCATTTTCCGCTTCGCTTATTACGGGGAGTGGTTGCCCAATACCTACTTCGCAAAGTCCCTTCCTTTCGGGCTGGGCATAAGGCTCGGGTTGGGGTACGCGATACGTTACATGTACGCCACGTACTTCTTCTCACTTATCTGTCTCGGCTTGCTCCTGCTTCTGCGTCGCTGGCGACTTTGTATGCTCGGCCTGTGTTGGCTCCTATGTTGTCTCCCGACAGTCCGCCTGGGTGGCGACTGGATGCCTTTTCATCGCTTCTTTCTCCACTATGCCCCCTTCGAAGTTGCCCTCTGGAGCGTGACCTTGTGGGCTCTTTACGACACACTCAAGCTCGAACAATTTATCAAGCCTGTCGTTTTGGTCACAGGTATACTCGTATTGCTACCGAGCACACACATTCTTCCAACGTTTGAGCGCGCAGAAGACATCAACGACAATGGCGTCGCGATACGCACTCTCTACCGTTCGATAGGGACGTTCTTGCGAACCCAACCCAACACCCGAAAAGTTGCGGTATTGGATTGTGGGGCGATCCCATACTTCGCTCGTGTACCGGTCATCGACCTCGCAGGACTTACAGACGCCACGATCGGAAAAGCGCCTGGGATCTTTCATAAAAAGCAGTACGATCCGATGTACGTTCTCTCTCAAAAGCCCGACTGGATCTTGCTTCACACCCATGGCCCCACGATGCCCACCAAGCCCCAATCAACGATGAATGTCCGTCTTCCAGGTGGCAAAACATTGGTGCTCAAGCTCAATGGGAAGCCCTTCTTACCACCTCACCTGATGTTCGCGACAGAACGTATCCTTTATCTGCACCCTCACTTTCAATCATCTTACACACACGCAAAGAGTGTCGTCATCCGCCGCGCAGGCCAACGTACCACCTACGCACAACATCTCTTTCGCCGCAACTCCAGGAGAAGCCCGCGATGAAAGCCATCCTTATCAACGATGATCAGAGCCTCACATGGGGCGAGACTGCCTCGCTAACACCAGGTCCACGTGAAGTCCTGGTCAAAACAAAAGCCACGGCGCTCAATCGCGCCGACCTTCTCCAACGCAAGGGACTCTACCCACCTCCTCCAGGCGCGAGTGAGATCATGGGCCTCGAAGCCGCCGGCGAAGTCGTCGCTTGTGGCGAAGACGTCCAACATCTACGTGTAGGCGACGCCGTCTGTGCTCTGCTCGAAGGTGGTGGATATGCCGAATACTTCGTGAGAGATGAGCGACTCGTGTTGCCCAAACCAGAAGGTTTAACGTGGGAAGAGACCGCCGCCATCCCTGAAGTCTTTTACACGGCCTATCTCAACCTCAAGATCGAAGGCAAACTCTCACCAAATGAACGTGTCCTCGTCCACGCAGGCGCCTCTGGAGTCGGGACCGCCGCGATCCAGCTGTGTAAGGCTTGGGGCAATCCCGTCCTCACAACCGCCAGCCAACATAAACTCGAACACCTCACCCCGCTCGGCGCAACGCAAACCTTCGATCGGCGACAAGAAGGACTCTTCGACGCGATCAAACAGTACACCACACAGCTCCCTCTTCAAGATGATGAAGAAGCCAAAGGTGTCGATGTCATCCTCGATCCAGTTGGCGCAAAGTACCTCGACAACAATCTTCGTTTGTTGCGAAAAAGAGGACGTCTTGTGTTGATTGGTTTACTCGGTGGAGCCAAAGCTGAGCTCAATTTGGGGCTGTGTCTGAGGAAGCGATTGCGCGTGGTAGGTTCAGTCTTGAGGGCACGATCGTTTGAGGAAAAATATGTCATCACTGAGAGCCTGAAGCGAGACATCTGGCATCTGTTTTCTGATAAGACACTCAAACCGATCGTCTACAAAACCTTCCCCATCGAGGAAGCCGAAGCCGCACATACGTTGATGGCTTCAAACGAAAACATTGGCAAAATTGTCCTCTCTTTTCCATAACTGCTGATATATGGGACCATTTTCATTGGGCAAGTTGCCACTTGCCCCTGACTGGCTGCTGGTATCGTTAAGGCACAAAAGCGATGGTTCCCCCTCTACCTGACAGTGCCCTATTGTTTCGCGATACTTTTTTGAATCATCTTTCGATGTTTTTGGATCCTCTTTCTGCGCAAGGTCATCGTCTTGCGCAGTGTGTAACGAATCTCCTTCTTGAAAGCCTTGGGGAGTCTCTTCCTCTTGAGCAACCTCTTCAACATAGGGATGTAGCAAGGGTGACGATGTTCATTTGCGGAGCTGACGATAAGACGGGCACGGCTTAGACTTTTTCGCAAAACACGCTTCATCCCCTTCGTCTTCAACAATGAACAAAACACAGGGCGTCTTTTTGCATCTCGACAACGTGTAATGGCACATAGGGCATTTGTCACAGGCTCCTTAGCAAAACGCTTCTTCGCAAAGCTCGCTATGACAAAAAAGGAGAGCTTCTTCATCACTCTTTGGTGGCCACAAAAAGGTTGGGTAAGCTGCTTGTTGGAGATACTGACACAAGACTTCAGCGCTTTGTGGAGCGCGACCTTCCCCTGCAAAGACTGGAGCGTCACAGGTGCAGCATCAGCCCCCGAGACGGGCAACATAACAAATAAGGCAAGCAAAGAGGCAAAAGACAGGGCGGACTTCTGAAAGGACATTGTGTATTCTCCTAAGAGCATTGGAAGAAAGTCTTCGTCATACCACGTGACAAGAGAGTTGTCACACTCCTCCCCATAGGAGACATTGACACAGAATTTCGCTGCATAGATTTACATGCCTCCCCAAGAAACAAGTCTCTCACTACCTACTTACGAAAACATTTGAAACCTTGAATGCGTTGCCCACCAAGTTGAAGAGAACGTAAACGCTTGCCTGTCGTCGCATCAAAGATGTACACAGCTGCATTTTTTGAATGGGGCGCAGCGATCAACAATTCATTTTTGCTGGTCACATCCAACCCCATGATCCAACCATCGTGTCCTTGTAGTTTGAGAGCTTTCTTTGTTGAAGTCGACGCGCTTGTAAACACGGAGACATGATCAGACGAATGGCTAGCAGTGTATAATATCCCACCAAAGCTCGCCATACGCGAATCATTGAAGCGTCCCTGATATGTTTTGCTTGGATTGTTCAATGAGATATCTTGCAAAATGTTGTACTCCGCGACACGCCCCATTGTACGGAAATCTCCAGAGTAGTCATCCATCACCAAAACCTTGCAACCACTTGAAGTGACAGCACGACAGGCTTTCACTGCAGTTTGTGTACGACCATCTCGCAGAGAGATCTGCACAACCCCTCCACTTCGGTCACATACGTAAACATGCTCTCCAATCCAACCAAGTGATGCATCATATCCAGAAGACAATGTGCTCCCCACTCGTATCCTTGTCCCACAAAGTTTCCCAGAGTCCAAACCAAACAACCCAATCGAACGATCAAACATCAACGCGACACAATAACCCGACTCCTTTGTGATCGATGGACACTGCTGCAACAAGGTCGGACTTTTTGAAGGCTTAGGCTTCAGGACCGTTGTGTATTTACCGATGTAGAAGTGCGTGGACTCATAGCATCCACGAAATGACGAGAGTGACAACCTCGTCAATTTTTCAACGACCTCTACGAGCTTTGTCGCACGTACGGAGGGCCATTGGTACGCAAACATCTCCGACCATTGATTGCGCTTGGTGTACGTGTATGTCTCAACCTTCGTCCCCTGTGGGACATCTGCCGTCTGATCGTAATAACCTGATAGGATCACCTTTTGAAGTTGCGTTCCGGGCGATACAGTCACCTTCCAGTGGACAGGCTCATACGAAGTCAACACCAACACCTGCGGACCTTTGCGATCCAGGTGAACAAATCCATTTCCAACGGGATGTTGACGGGCTCCTCTGCCACTTGTCGTTTGGTACACCCCCACAATATGAAGCTCAGCGCCCCCTTCCTCAGGTGGAATCTCATACTTTGTAAAAATACTCTTGCACGCCTGTTCATGGGACGAGCCTTTGGTCGTTGTCAGTTGCCCTGCTTCTGGTACAACCCCCAACGCAGCACATTGGGGGCCACTCTTCGTCGAAGGGGGTGTTTGTGTTGGAGGTGTTTTCGGTGGTGTCTTAGGTGGCGTTTGTGTTGGAGGTGCCTTTGGGGGCGTCTGTGTCGGCGGTGCCTTTGGAGGGGTCTGTCCGGGCGTGGTGTTAGGAGGTGTCTGTGGTGATGTCGATGTGTTGGAGCCTGTCGATGGTGGTGCCTCTCGTGGTGTGGGTGTCGCTTTCGACGTATCCGAATCGTTATCCTTCCAAACAGGAACGCCATCACTCGTGATAGGCGCAGGCACCTCAGCACAGCCAACAAAAAAGAGAGCCATCACAAAGACGAATCCTAACTGGTAACAGGTTTTGTACATCGTAGACCTCGTACATGATCGTGTGAATTGACATCCAAACATCTCACACGCGAATCACCATAGCGCTCGCTTCCTGCAAGCATCCGCAAACAAAGAAATCGTACAGTTTCTATTATCACCATTACAACTCATCTTGTTGCGTAGGAAAATGCCATACTCCTTCCCGCCTTAGAGTCCCAAACAAAAAAATATCTCCTACTCAACCACGATTGTCCCCTGAATGAGGCGACTCCAAGAAAAAAACACATGGAGGAGAGTTGATGGAACCTCAGCAAGGAATAGAGAAATGCAATAGCCTTCCCTCTCTGCATTCGCAAAGCATCACAAACGAGTCTTCAAAACGAACCTTGGGGCTCTCGAAATCTTCATAACAAGCGTCGTTCTCTTGTGCTCAATACTCCAAGTCTAGCTTGGGGGTGTTGCCAATAGCAACGGAGCTATTGAAGATCAGCCCCGAACGAAAAAGTCGCGAGTTTGGAGCGCTGAAGATCGGTCCCGAACGAAAAAGTCGCGAGTTTGGAGCGCTGAAGATCGGCCCCGAACGAAAAAGTCACGAGTTTGTAGCGTTTAAGATCGGCCCCGAACGAAAAAGTCGCGAGTTTGGAGCGCTGAAGATCGGCCCCGGACGAAAAGGTCGCCATCTTCAAGTCAAACGGATCGACCAAAAGTGAAAAGGTCGCCATCTTCAAGTCGAAAGGATCGACCAAAAGTGAAAAGGTCGCCATCTTCAAGTCGAAAGGATCGACCAAAAGTGAAAAGGTCGCCATCTTCAACTCCAGCGGAGCACTCTTCGGCGATAAGGTTATGCGCCTCAGCAAAAGAATGGGGGGATTTGACTGTTCAAGAGGCCTCCTCTTCCCCCTCGCCAAAGTAGGAAGCGATCCTCTGTTTTGCCCAGTGGATAACGGAGAAGACAGATCTCCCGCTCTTTGTGACACGTTCGCAAGCTTCATAAAACACAGGTAGATCCTGTTTGAGGGGTTTTTTGAAGGCGAGCACAACAAACACAGCAAAGTTTTGTCTACGATTGTTTTTGTCTGTGTTGAGTTCGTGCCAAAAGACGAGCGCCTGCTCAAAGTAGTCGCGATCAACAGGATGCCACTCCTCTCCATCAGGCATGGGAAAAAATGCTAGATTCTCGAACAATTCGGGCGTCAGAGGATGTTCTGCACGTATCTTTCGAAGCAGTTCCCATTCTTTTTCCGTGACAGGCACTTCAAGACCCTCAGTATCTTTTTCGTCTTCGTCCCAAACATCGTCACCAGATTGACTTCCGAAAAATACCGAATCTGTGGGATGAACCTTATTGATCAAATCCATGTAAGAGATACAACCCCCATACTCCCTTCCGACCTTGGCAAACACTCGAAACGCTCTATCAACATCCAAGGTTCCTTCACGAAACTGCATACGCAGATGTGGCAAAACAGGTCGATAGAGTTGCGAATCGTTCCAAAACAGCGGCTCTAGCTCTGGATCCTCAAGAGACTCCAACAACCAGGTTTTTTGGGCTTCAACGTCCTCTCCAAACCTCTCGGCCAAAAGACCAAAGCCCCACTGTTTCAATGACTTCGTGTCTGATTCTAGCGCCCGCCAAGCAAACGCTTCTCTCTCCTCATCAGGGAGTGTTTTCAGGCAGCTTGTGATTCTGTCAGAAATACAATCCCAAGGCGCAGGGAATCCGTCCAAGAATGCCTGCTTCACTTGTGAAAGCAGCGCGGGGTGCGCAGGCGCATGTTCCGCAAAAAGATAACCCAACTTATCCTTGATGTGGTGATACTTGTCTTTCTCTTTTGGATTTTCGAGTAGGAAAGTGAGGACAGGTGTGAGCTCGCGTTCTTTTGGCCAAAAGAGCGCAAAGGCATCACAAAGCGCACGCATAGGCATACTCACTTCTTGATTGCTGGCTTCCATAAGAACAGGCCACAAGAGATCACAACATGCATCTCTCTTCGCAACAGGAAGCGCGTCGACCCATTCGTCCCAAAAGCCATTTAGATAGAAATATCCATCTCCCGCAAGCTTCTCCCAACGTCTCCACAAACGAAGAAAACGTTCGTGTCCATCATCCGATGCAAACAACCACGGTCCCCACCATGCTCCCTTCTGGGCGTGTTCGGGGGCGCGCAACCGAGCCTCAGCGACCTCAGCAGCCAAAAACGGTGGAAGCTGCGCCAAGATCTCTTCGATCCCTTCTCGCACATCAGGGTCAAGCTCCCAAAGGGATAACTTTGGTGTACTGAGGAGCTCGGCGAGCTCGAAACAAAGATGCACGTCTGTTTTCCTTTGTACATCGAAGAGCCGTGGGGTAGGGTCTTCAAAAAACACTCCAGCCCACCAAGGGACGTCCTCAACGACACCCCATCGAGCAGCCGCCTTTTCACGAACAGTGGGGACAGGATCGTAAACAAGTTCCTGCAAGAAAGGCCGAAATGGTAGATGTTCAGTGGTCAGAGATTCGGCAAGGAATCTCCGAACGGATGAGTCTTTGTGGTTTGCCAATGACTCCAAGCAAGAAACATCCGCGTTGGGATGTTTACACAGCTCAACAAGATTCAACACCATGACCTTGCCGTGAGAATCATCTCTTCTGTATCGAGAGAAGAGACTCTCTTTGTGAAGCAAACTCTTCAGCATGGACGTGTCCAAGATGGACGCAGCAGCTCCAGCAAGGAAAAGATAGGCATCCAGGCAATTTTGCTCATAGTAATAGAGCTTCTCTTCAAAGCTTTCATTATACAAATAGATATCATCTGGAATATCGAGCTGATAAAGTCGGTTGGTTTGCGCAAGTAGTTCTTTGATCTCTTCGGAGGAAAACCATCCAACACGTGGTAAAGTTATCATTCGTTTTTCACCCTTTACGAATTGGTCTTTGCTTCAAAATACCGTTCCGAGATACTGGCAAGATGTTGCCAACCTCCGGGGTAATCTTGTGAACGTGCTTGTGAGAGTGCTTCTTCAATGCGAGACAGATCCACGTCGTCTCTTTCAAACACTTTGAGCACGTACGCGATCGAGCTGCTTCCGAGGATCTGCTCTACTTGTGGCTTGGGGTGCTTGAGCAAAAAATCAACGAGAGGTTGAAGAGGGGCATCGCTTGGCCAAGCGATGCCCACAGCCTCTGCGAGCCTTGTGAGAATGGACCCATAATCGTCGAATCCGGCCTCGTATGGACGTAAGTATTGAATCCACTCCTGACAGATCGATAGATTGGTCTCTTTGGGGAACGCCTGGAGCACTTCCGCCAGCTTACCAGACTGAAACCAGATCACAAAAGAGTCTTCAGCATTGGCCCTTCGGGTCGCCTCATCGTAGAACTCTCTTGCGCCAGAAGGGGTCGCCAACCACCACTTACTCATCCACGGATAGAAGCGCCAATGAATGTCTACGCGAAAGAAGACCTTGACGACCTCAGCCGAGAGTTCTGGTGGCAATGTATCCATCATCTCGGCGAATTCATCTTTACGTCTCTCGAATTTCTTGTAAGTTAGAGACAACATTTCTTTCAAAGGCGCGAAGAGAGGGATGACCTCTTGTTGGCGTTCAGGAGGGACACGAGGGATTGGATCTTCTTGAAAGACCCCCCACCACCAGGGAATCTCCATCGCTTTGGCGAGTTTCTTTTGCGCTCGATTCCGGACCATCCCGTCAGGGTCTTTGCTTAGTATTTCGAGGTACTGTTGCGCCAGTCCATCCCGTAGAGGCAGATGAGAGGCGACCCAATACCTGAAGTCGAATTCACGATGTTCGACAAAAGAAGCAATGCTGCGTAGGTCGGTCTCAGGAGACCATAAAAACATCGCGAGATTTTGGATAAAGAGTTCTTTTTGATCACAAAAACGGTATCCATCATCAAAAGGAGCTGCGAGTGCGATGGCTTTGGTCAATAGCGGCAGCACTTCATGGGCTTGTTGGACGTTCGCCGCCATAGAAACAAACCGTGTCGCCGCGATCGCGACCCCCTGCTGGTGACGAATCCACTCATGCCCGATATCACCGAGCTTCGTATACTCATCCTCGGGGATGGGGGTCTCGAAAAAATCGATAATGGTCCGAAGAAGACACTCGATTTGTTCCGTAGTGATAAAGTGTAAGGGAGGAAATGAAAAAGAGTTTTGTACCATCAAAGACCTCTCAAGTAAGGAGCCAAGACAAGAAAAAGGTACGCATATAGAGAAACAAAGTCATTGGCGTGTTTATGGGGTTGATGTGGACGCAAACGCGATGGGGAGTACATCTCTCATATGAGCGCACCAATGTAGTTGTAATCGCAGAGAAGCGAGCTCGTCGGTGATATGTTGTTGATTTTCGGTGCTCAGAATCACGTGTTGTAGTCCCTGACGTTCGGCTGCGAGTAGCTTAGCGCGGAGCCCTCCGACGGGTAAGACTTCCCCATGCAGGGAGAGCTCTGCGGTGACCGCGAGGTCTGCACGCAAGGGCCGATGGGTGATTGCCGAGAGCATGGCCAGACAGATGGCGACGCCAGCGCTCGGTCCATCTTTTGGCACGGCGGCTTCTGGTGCGTGGAGAAAAAAGCGACCATCGAGTTGTGCGGCATCGAGCTCATACATAGAGGAGAACAACTTGAGATGGGCAAGCCCCATCTTCACGGCCTCTTGCATCACTTCCCCCATTCTTCCTGTGAGCTGAAGGGAGGGAGCACCTGCGAGAAATCCGGCCTCAAAGCGAAGAATTGAGCCTGTATGATTCTGCACACCGAGTCCGAGCACAACGCCAGGACGGAGAGATTGGGTGAGAGGTTTGCGCTTGTATCGAGAAGGACCGAGGATCTTTTGCAGTAACTCTTCGTCGAAGGGAGGGAGCGTCTTAGGCTCAAAGACTTGTTCAGCTCGGGCAGCCTGAAGGATCAGATAACGATGGAGTCTTGAAAGAAGCCTCGAAAGCTCACGCACGCCTGGCTCTCTCGTGTAATGTTCGAGAAGAAAGGTGATTTCTTCTTGTGTGAGGGGGAGCGGTTCGGCAAGAGCGTGTTCTTTGGCCATACGAGGCAAAAGGTACTGTTGTGACATTTGGATCTTTTCACGAAAACTATAGCCCTCAAGCTCGATCAAATCGAAACGATCGCGCAGCGTGTGAGGCATAGAGGAGAGATCGTTGGCGGTACATAAGAAGAAGACATTGGAGAGATCACAGGGAACGCCGATGTAATTATCGACAAACTCATGGTGCTGTTCAGGATCGAGAACTTCGAGCATCGCAGCCATCGGACTACGAGAGGCATTTCCGAGCTTATCAATTTCATCGAGTAAGATGAGCGGGTCGTTTGACTTTGCTTGTTGTAATGCTCGAATAATGCGTCCTGGAGCAGCAGCACGAAAAGAGAGTCGATGTCCTCGGATCTCGCTTTCATCGTGGACGCCCCCAAGAGCAATACGTACAAACTCTCGTCCGAGGGCCTTGGCGATCGAGCGGGCAAAAGAGGTCTTACCCGTCCCAGGAGGTCCAACAAGGCACAACACGGTGCCTCGGGCTTCTCCCTGATGAAGCCACACTGCGAGATGTTCGAGTAATCGTTGTTTCGCTTCATGCAGCCCCATGTGCTCAGAGTGAAGAGTCTCTTCAAGAGAGGACAAAGAGGGCTTCGGGCGTGGCGTTGTGTGCCATGGAATACGTGCGATATGTTCGAGATGTTCTGTGTAGCTTTGGTAATCGCTGTTTGTCGTGGACATACCTGCAAGCATATCGAGTTCTCGCTCAACGACTTCTTTCGCAGCTGGAGGCAAGCGCGCTTGTTCGAGTCGGTGTGCCAGCCTATCCAGGGGGTCTCTCCGACTTCCTTTGGTGGAAGACTGGAACGACGAGTAGAGGCCGTATTTTTTCTGAAGCTCGATCATGCGATTCCACAACTCATTGCGTGCTTGTTCCGAAAGGACAGCTGTTTGAGAAAATGTATTGTGGAGCTCCTCGATGGAAGAATCAACTGAATCTCTCGTCTGTACGGCCTGAAGTTCCTTTATCAAGATAGCGATTGCATCGACAAGGGGAAGATTCTGAAGAGATTGAATCTGTGATGGTGAGGCAAAGAGACGAAGGAGTTGGAATCCGATCTGATGAAGCTGCTGTTCTTCATCTTCAGAGAGAGAAAGCGGATGTTCTCCGGTCACGTAAAGAAGCTCTCCCAAGCGCTTGAGCAGAGGTCGATTGGCAAGCGCCTGTTCCAGATCAATGTCGTGAGTGGGGGTGTTCGTCAGAGACGACTTCTCCGCTTGTATTGGTGGCGTAACGGGCGCTTGTTTTTCTTCTGCATCTACGACAACATCCAGCCGCGAAGCCGCCGCCGGCCCCGACGTCTCTACTTCTTGAAACATCCCGAAATAAGGATTTTTCTCCCCCTTCACCTTTGTGAGTCGTACCCTCCTGTCACCACAAACGACGAGGTGTTGTGAATCCATCGAAAGGATAGAGGCCTCTGTGACCCATCTTCCTTCTACAAGAAGAGGAATCTCAGCAAGAGAGGATACCGACAAAACACAGAGCTTTTTTTGCTTCCTCTTAAGTAACGACTCAAAGACATCTTGTTCAAGTGTAGAGGTAGAAAAACGACGCTGCTCTCCAACCAAAAGAGCATCCCCAACCACCGCAATCAAACTTCTTCTAAATCCCATCCATTGTTCCTTTCAGCCAAAGCATCTTCTAAAAGTAAGCGTGAGCGTTCAGATCGTTTTTTGGAAAGAAGATACAATAACAGAGACCCACCTCAAAAGAAAGCAGATCAAGAATTTTAGCCCTATCGCTCATCAACGCCCTCTTGTCACAAATACAACGAGGCTATACAATCACCTTTCACGAAGTGCATTAGAGGCAAAAAAGCGCACAAAGAAGTCCCCCTGCATATCAAGAACACAACTTATCACGAGAATGGAGAGGTCTTTATCAATGAACCGACATACCCCGTTTTTGTTGGCTTTTGTCTGGCTCACGCTTCCTCAACCACACACATACGCCAAGCCCCCCAAAGCATGCCATCAGGTCAATCTCACAGGGCATATACATGGACAAGACAACAAACCTCTTTTACGCACGGATATATGGGTATCAAGAGGTTCTTTCTTTGTCCCATTTCTCAAACAGAAGGTGACTTCAACAGGTGCTTTTTCCATCTCATTTTGCGCAAAAGGGTTTGTGCAGATCACGTTGTACGCTCCTCACCACAAATTTAAACGCATCCCCATCGTGATCAAACAGCCGATGACACTTAGATTCCGCGCTTATTTACAACCTCGATACACCTCACAACAATGGCAGCAGGTCTCTGTGATTGGCGAGTTCAACGGATTTCGCGCCAACAAAGGTGTCAAACTGACAAAGCGTGCAGATGGCCAATACGAAGCCTTTATCCCATGGAAGAAACCTCGCCTGATATACCAACTCGCAGGCTTGATCAAGGATCGACGAGGATTGTACCGAGGAAAGACTCCTGGCACAGAT
This sequence comes from Deltaproteobacteria bacterium, assembly GCA_002731275.1. Classification (GTDB taxonomy): domain Bacteria; phylum Myxococcota_C; class UBA6777; order UBA6777; family UBA6777; genus UBA6777. The sequence continues at coordinate 67,883 of PCBK01000094.1, forward strand.
CCCACAAAGTTCCTCACCAAAGGAAGTCTGTATATCGTCTATCGCTCGTGGGTCAAGACCAAAGGCGGAAAAGCACACATTGTCGTCTCCCCCCAAGCCACCCCTTCTACAAAAGGAAAAGCCCGAGTCATATGGAAACAAACCCCAACTTCGTTCCTGGCATTTTGGAGAGCACATCAACTCTATATGACAAATGAAGCTGACTTTCAACGAGCCTTTCGGAAAAAACGCACAAGAAATGGTCAGCCCAACTACGTAAAAGAACTACACCGCTCTCTGAAAGAAGCCGGCTTTGACGTCAAAAAAAGATTTGCAGCCGTCGAAGCCCGATGGAAAGCTGAAAAGGAGCCTGAAGCCAAAAAACTCTACACCCTTCAGCTCGCGCTCAGTCAATACAAAGGCTACTTCCAACGCAAAAAAGCATGGGATACAGCTTTCTGTCGCTCATGGGGCCCCAAAGAACCTCTCTGGCGATTCTTCCCATATCAACACTACATGTCCGGCCTGCTCTTTCGGACAAAAGACTCTTTGTACGATTGCCTCGCTCCCATCTCCAGATACACAAAAACGCTCCCCGATCCAATCGCGCGTATGAAATTGATAAGCTCCCTCATGAGACGTCGCTACTTTGACAGTCGCTTCTCCAAAAAGAAGCGGTATGAACACTATCCACCTGCAACGTCATATCTAGCTCTTCTTCAAGAGATGTATATCACCTTACACAAAACGAACGCACCTGCTACATCGAAGCGTATGATCTCCTTCTATCTGAAGCTCGCACGTAGTATGCTCAACTCAAGAAGCAAGCTCCGTCGAGGCCACCCGGCACCTGCATTTAAGGTAAAAGCTCTGCACCGATACAAACACACACATGACACACGTATCACAGAGTATAACCAGAGCTTTTTGCGTGGAAAGTGGACCCTGCTTCACTTTTGGTCCCTTTGGTGTGGTGGGTGCATGACGGCGATGCCTACACTTCATACTCTCTACAGAACTTACGCTCCCAAGATGCCCTTTCAGATATTGAGCATAGCCCTCGATGAATCATCCAACAATATACGTACATTTTGGAAGAAATGGCCGATGCCATGGAATCATGGTATCGCAGAAGATCTGTTCAAGTCGATGGTCGCCAAGACGTTTGAGCTGACAGGTATACCGAGATACACTCTCATCAACCCCAAAGGACACATTGTCTTGGATAGAGCCCTCCTCAAGCAAGTCGAAGCAGCGCTCAAAAAACACTTACGTCCCCCAACGACCCAACCCAAGAAACCATAAGACTGCGCTTTTTCTTGCAGCAGTCTAAGTGGTCCTCTCGCGAAAAGGACATACAACATCGAGGTCGGACACAAGGCCCGACCCTACGGAAAAAAATACAACATCAGACTCGTGCGTTTACTTCGCGAGATGACCACTAAGAACCATGATCCATCTCCAACGAAATCACGACACCATCGTCTCCTTCTTCGAGTGTACAACCACAATACAGCTCATACCACGTATCGAATTTGTGTGACTTCACCACAAACAACGCCTCAACGAGCTCCCGAACCGTCGGATGATGCAATGTTATGCGTTCGCGAAAAGGTAAGATGAGCAAACAATGGTCAGCACCTCTATGATCGGTGTTCTCTCCTGACAGGTTCTGAAGTGTTAATGTCCCCTCAAAGACGACTCTGTCGACCTCATGAGGTAGCTCCTCCAGCTGTGAAGCGAGACCTTCCAGCCGTGTCGTTCGTTCGTCTTGCTCCTCAAACAACATCGATGACTTTTGACCAAACCACTCCATCGCCTGCTTTTGACGCCCCTCTCCGCCTTCACAAAGTACCACAAACAGGTCTTCGAGACGGGCTTTGAGCCTCTCGACATCTTCATCATGGATATTCGCAAGGAGCGAAGCCGCCAACGCCAGTTGAGCTGTGCGAAGTTCGTCTTCGAGTGTGCCTTGTTGGTAGAATTGCAGAAGCTCATCCACGATGTACAGTGGGAGGTCTTCGTCAGCTGGATCATCTTCGCGCTCATCGATGAGATCTTCGATCAACATTGCGATATCTTCATCCCACTCCCAACGCAGCACGATATCTTCCAAAGGCGCCTCGATGCGTTCGACCTGCGCGAGCGCACACTCACCTCGCTCAAAAGACAGGTGTGTGCAACAAAGCGTCTCATCAGCTTCATGCCCCTCTCCACCCCAAGGATTAGGAAGCTCCATGTATTTGACGTTATCGTATATACCCCCTTGAAATCGAATGGTCTTGTAGAGAGTCCGGATCAAGATATCGAAGGCATCTTTGGTTGTGTAATGTGTTCCTTTAATGGACGCGATGAGTGTTTGCATGTAACCTCTTGTGGTGTTCTATTTTTTCTTCGACGAGGTCTTAAACACGATCAATGTGTCAAGTTGCATCGGCGCATACTTCGTCTCCTCATGGAAGCAACCTCGATTCGTTCGACGCTTGGGCCATGTCTCACGAAGCCGCCCAACCACAACACGTGCATATTGACGCCGTTGGTCGCAATCTTTATTCGGTGTCGAAAATTCCCCCTCCTTGAGAGAGCGAACGATATCTGTGACCATATCAGCAAGAGACCGGCGAGCGAAGATCGTTTTGTCGTAGACATCGGCGAGCCATGTCCCACGATAACGCAGACGTTTGACGATGGGATTGGTCCTCGGTGTGTGGCTCAAAATGGCGTTCCACTCAACCTCACTGACCATCCGCGGCGCACAACGAAGATACCCCTTGATATGTTGGTGTCTCTTCTCCTTTGTCGCTTGTTGCTTCGTCAAGATGGTATAGCGAGACTTCTGCCTCGAAAAACATGGCTTCTTTGACATAGACGAAAGCAGCGCAGCTAATTCTTGCCAATTCAACCCCGTCACGATCCCGCGTTCCGGTTGTCCAGCGCGAAGAAAACGCAGCTTCGCACGAAGAGACGCAGGAAGCGATGAAGAAAGTGTACGCAAACGAGGATCACACCAACGTAAAAAGCCCGCCTGAAACGATATCGATAACGCCACACGATGTTCGAGCATCTCGTCCTTGTGGAGAGACAGGTTTGAACCGAGTCTGTATGTCCCCTTTGGGATCCACACTTTGTCGGCCTTTGTATAACATTTCCCTGGCGGCACAGGAGACCGTGACCTTGCTTCCAAAGAAGGCTGCTTGCGAGGTGATGATGGCAGCGACAACGAGACAAAGACCGCGACACCTGCACTGGCAGCGGCTCCTCCTCCGAACGCAAAGAGAAATGGAAGGACACCACCACGTGTCGAAGATGTGGACAGTTTTTGTGTGTACTCCCCAAACTCATCAGGGAAGTTGTCCTCGATCGCCTGCAAGATAGGCACGAGTTTTTTGTAATCGTCTGGATTGTGGGGTTCTTCTTTGGCCACAGGTGGTGCTTTGTACTGGAGCAGATGCTCCCGATGAAATTGAATGAATTGGCTGACGATCCGCTCCGTCACTACAGGATCTTTAAAGTAGAAGAAGCGCATCAACAAGATGAAATTATCGGCGTTTGGTGCGCGCGTCTGGCCACTCAAAAACTTTTGCAGGGCTTTCTCTGTCGGCGCAGACAAATCGAATGACTTGACCTCATCGAATTGAAACGAGATGTCCGCGATCAATGTGGAGAGCAGCGCACGCGGTGTCGTCGGCTTATGACCACACTCGCGGGCATGTTCTTCGGCGAGGGCTTTTGTCTTCTTCTTCACCTGCAGCTCCTTTCGATGTATGAGGACCATCCATTCCTTAAAGTATACCAAGCAACTCTATCATGACACGAGAACTTTTGTTCTATCACTGGAATTTTGGTTCTGTCACTTATCCCCCCCCTATTGCCACGACGACTCCGAAGTCGTACAATACTCTCTCGCAAAAAGCACGAACGCAAACAAACGACAAAGGACACAACCCCCATCATGTACAACCTGAGAACTCTCCCATTGTTGCTCTTTTCCCTGCTCTCTTTTCCATTCACTTCACAAGCACATGCCACAAAAAAACCGTGCCACTCCATCTCTGTAAAAGGCACGGTGCTCGGATACAAGGGAACACCTCTTGCACGCTCTCATGTCAAGCTCTCACAAGGAATGGCGAACAAATTCATAGCGATAACAACGACAAACGAAAAAGGCCACTTTTCGTTACAAGTATGTCTACACAACCCCGCGATGCTTTCCTTCCTTGGAGTCCACCATCAATCGCTCTCACTCCCACTCATTCCAAAGAGCCCGATAAAACTCAAGCTCCGAATACACCTGCAGGCTCATCGGTATCACAGCCACCCCAAGGAAATACATGTCATCGGCGACTTCAATCGCTTTCGCCGAAAAGGCGCACGTACACTCACGAGACGAGCAGATGGAACCTTTCAACTCAAGATGCCCTGGAAGAAGCCACACATGCGCTACCAACTCCTCGGTCTCATCGAAGAGAAAAAAGGATACTACGGGGGCTACAGTGCAGGAACACAGGGAACCTTTCACCTCGACAAGCACGCATATAGCTATCTCTCATCGATCAAGACAAAAGAAGGCATCGCACACATCATATTTTCTCCCAAAGCGCTCCCAGATAAAACAGGCAAAGAGAAGATAGAGTGGCTACAAGCCCCCAAAACAGTACAAAACCACTACGCAGCATACATCAAGCTGACCACCAACATCAAAAAAGCCAGGAAGGCATTTGACGCCATACAAAAAAAGAAGATGGCTTGGTATCGACACAAACACAAAAAAGGAACGCCTCGGCCCCGCTACTCTCTCAAATCATTTGGATTCGATGTGCAAAAACACCTTGCAGAGATAGAACAGGCCTGGAAGCAAGCCAAAGACCCAACGACAAAGAAACTCTACGTATTCCATCTCGCATTCAGTCGCTTTTGGAGATATCGTCCCAAACCAAATTGGATCAAAGCCTTCTGCAAAGCGTGGGGCCCAACATCCTCCATGTGGACGCTCACTTCATACGAAAGTTACTTGCTCCCCTTCACCTTCGGCTCCACAAAGAGACGATGGGCATGCCTCCCAGCCATCGAAGAATACGCCAAAAAACTACCTGACGTGTATGGCCGCGTGCTCCTACTCTCATCCACTGCGAGGATTCTACACAGCACAAAAGCACAAATCATACGTCGATACTACGCAGGCTATCACCCAGCATCCTTCTATCTCGAACAGCTCCGTCAACAGTATATCAAGCTCAACAAACAACACGCTCCTGCAGCGCTCCTCAAAAAAGTCGACAGGCAATTGCGAGGCACACAACGTATTCTTCATGGAAGAACGCGCCTTCGTCCCGGCCAAGACCTCCCCTCCTTTTCACTTAAAGCACTCCCCCATCCCAACAATCAACCGACCCCTCGCGATTACACAAAACGCTTCCTCAAAGGCAAGTGGTCTTTGCTCTACTTTTGGGCCATCTGGTGCGGCGCGTGCACAGGTTCGCTCCCCAGACTCGTCTCGTATCATCGCTCCCTCAAAAAACACAAAGATATTGTCTTTCTTAGCGTCGCTCTCGAACGCTCCACCACAAACACACTCCGACACCTCAAAAAATGGCCCGCCCCCTGGCATCAGGCCATCCTACCCAACGCATTTCAATCGACACTTTCCAAACAGCTTTATCTCAATGGTGTCCCCACCTACATCCTCGTCTCCCCCAAAGGAAAAGTCATCCTCTCTACCAATCAAATCAGGGATATCAAAAAAGCTCTCAACAAACACCTCAACACACCTACCACTCAAAAAGTACCCACCACCCAAAAAACACCAACCACCCAAAAAACCCGATAGAGAGGTCGTGCTCTTGCGAGTCAAGAGTACAAGCACGACATGACATCCCCCCTGATATTCGGGGAGCATATCCAAGCATCGTGGTATCTTTATTTGAACCACCGCCCCCTTCCAAAGGCAAAGCCGGCGAGGGGGGAGAATTCACGAGACGAAAGGGACCGTTGGTCCGCTGAGTGCGAAAGAGAATACAGGAGATAGATTTCTTTTTCCTGTATACTTTTTTCCAAAACCGACCCTATTATCGTAGGGTACTCTCTTCTTGGTCAACGTAAGCCATCCTCGCGCCAAAGCTGTCCAACAGGCGTGCATCCTGTGCAGACCGAAGGCGTTACATATGCTCCAGCCTGCGATATAGACTGGACCTACCAAATGGAGTCCCACATGTCCGACCTGCTCGAACAATTCTTGACGCTTGTTGGTAAGTCAACAGACCACCAACAACTGCTCGCGACCGCAGTCCAGGAGAGAGACCCCGTCCTTCACGCTCGCGCCATCGAAGAAATGGGTTCATGGGAGGCGCTCCTCGCCGCTGCCGTCATCTCACTCCAAGAGCACGCCGCCAACGCCGCTGTACAAGCCGAACTAGACCGTCTCGCCGCCGAACGCAAGCAAGACATTCCCAGCCTTGAACGCGAAAAAGACCCACAAGCCGATGAACCAATCTTCGCGCTCACTGACAACGGCACACTCTTCACGCTCAAAGGTACCGCGCTCCCACTCTCCCCAGACCCCACAACGTTCACGCTCCCAGAAGGCAAAGGAACACTCACACAGCTCAAACATCTCGGCCCCCTCACCAATCTCACCATCCTCTCACAAAGAGGCTATTACTTCGGCATGATGGAGAGTGTCATCCCCTCCATGTCATCCCTTGAGAGCGCACGCACTGCCGCTTCCTGGCTCGAACTCGAAGACGATGACCAGATCTTCACAGTCTTCGCGAGACACCAATTCATCGAAGGTACAAAGCGCATGTACCACGCCACACAACGCGGCAAGGGCAAAGCCACATTGCTCGAAGACTTCTCCAATCTCTCAGACCGTAAAGGGCGCGAAGCCTTTCTGCTCAAAGGTGATGACATCCCTGTCTCTGTGATGATTGGTGACGAATGGGGTGGAATGTTCTGTGCCTCAGCACAAGGACAGGGGATCCACTTTCAGACCGAGAAGATCCGCTCGATGGGTCGCAAATCTGTCGGCGTCAATTTGATGAAGCTATCAGGCAGCCATGACGCACTCGTGTCAGCCTTTTTGACGAATGACATCCATGAGTTTGTCGTCATCACCAAACAAGGCTACGGAAAACGCCTGCCCATGAATGAATTCAGACAACAAGGTCGAGGCGGTTCGGGGATGCAAGTTCTACGGCTCAATACTGACGATCTCGTCGTGGCCGTCGTCCCTGTCGATGCACAATCAGACGTCGCCATCACGACCTCAACAGGCGACGTGTACAGACTCCCAGCGATTACCTTCCCCACGATGGGACGTAGCGCAAAAGGCAAACACATCCTCGAACTCGACGACGATGTCCACATCACAGGGATGTATGTCCTCCCATGTGCTGGGACCTTTGGTTCGCAAACATCCTCTCCTGAAGAGAGCACACCTTCGGAAGAAAGTACTCCTTCAGAAGAAAGCGCTCCTTCGGAAGAAACCCCCTCTGCGGAAGATGAGACCGAGAACGTACAGGAACAGGAGAGCGCTGGACAAGGATGATGTTTTCTCCGAGAAGAGTAAATATCGAGAACGAGCCCCCCTCTGTCTTCATGTAGGTTCAGACAGCTCCGCTTTCCGCTCACGACGCGCCCTGACACGCCCCCAAAGCCCGAGCAAGACAGCACCTATCAACGCAGCAGGGACGAGTATCACGAAGGCAAAGTACGCGAGCAGGTAGATCATCAGAGAGACCCCCTGCTCCACATGACTCCCTCCACCAGACACCCACGTCAGCGAAAGAACAGAGGCATATACACGCAGTCCTATCAGCTCACAGAGACCGAAGACCAACGTGATGAGGAGCGCAAAAAAGCACAATATTGTGATGGATGGTGTGCGCTTCCACAAAGGACGTTTGGGTGGATGTGTATTCATGATGCGCTCCTTTTTTCCGTGGTTTTCTTGATGACTTTCTCCCAAATTGGACCCTGTACCAGCGCGTACAACATGACCGCAGAACCAACCTGATTGCTGGCCAAAAACTGCAATGTCTTGTCTGTCTCGCGTGGAAAACCTGCGAGCTGGAGACTCGCGAGGAGTCTTTTGAGTAAAGCATGGTCCTTCATGGTCGCGGACGCGACGAGCGCAAATCCACTGGAGCTGGCGCTCGCACCAAGAAACGGCACGATCGTTCCAGAGTCGATATCCGAAGCCGCCTTCCAAGTAGGAGGCCACTCTTTCGCATAGGAGAACCCGTAGAGTCCCCGAATCAGCTGCTTTTTGGCCAATGTATACTGTGCTTTTGCGAACGCTTTGTCGATCAACATCAAATGATGAATCGACATCCAGATCGACGACCCCTCTGGCCCTTGCAGCGTCCTCCCTTTGAGCGTAAAGGCCGATATAAGTATCCCACTCGGACGATGAATGAGCTTCTTCTTGGCCGTCTGTATCCAGCGACGAAAAAATACAGAATGGTCTGTTTTATCGAGCGCATCACCGACCTTGATCGCCGCGAGGCTCGTCGTATTACAGAATAACCACACCTCATCGGGATAGCTTTCGAGCGACATTGTCGGGCTTTTCTTCATCCGTGAGACCATGATGTTGATGCGCTTTCTCATCTCCTTTTTGTAAGGGAGATGTTCACGAACGAGCCTCCTCACCCCCATCATCAAGGCGATCTCTCCGTCCAAAAACTGACTCCTCGCCGGCTGCATCACGAAGGGTTTATTGTGTACATACGGCAGCATGAAAACAGCCATGCCTTTGGTCCGTTCGAGGGTCAATGTGTCATCGATAATCGAGTCGATGAGCTCGATATACAGGTCTTTTTGTTTGGGCGTGCGCAAAGACATGTTGGCCAACGCCCACACCAAAAAAGACCGGCCCATAAAGTCCCACTCTGCGTTGCTCTTACGCATACGCGTCAGGAGTTTCTTACGTGTGTGAGGGTTCTTCCAGTCGGCGAGGAGCGTCGACGCGAGCTTCTGTGTGCGTGGGGCGATCTTCTTTGCATGTACATATGCTGATAATCGAGGGGTGTACACACATTGTATACACGGCAACCACAACATCACGCCCACGAACAACGCAAGCATCGCGTGTAAAAAGTGTCTCTTTTTGGATGGTGTTTCTGTATTCATCACATCTCCTTTTTATCGTAGTACACACAAGATATACCCCTTATAAACGAACGAAAAATGAAGTGATGATGAAAAAGAGAGTCCAGATTGTAAGGAGGCCTGACATAACGGAACTAAAGTTCCTGAAATGGAACGAAAGTTCTCGTGCATTGCGGCCTTGAGACATGTATCGTATAGCCAAAAGCATCGAGCGACTCCAAGAAAAAAAGAGTGCAAAAAAGTCAGTAAGAAGAGAAGGAGAAAGTGATGAGACTTTACGATGGTCTGGTCTTATTGTCAGGGTTATGGATGATTCGCATCTCGATTTACACGTGGAGTGTTGGTTGGGAACAAGCCAACTCGCTCTTCTCCTTTAGCTTGTTCGCGCTTGTCTTCTCCATCCACCTCGCGACGACAAAGAGGCAATGGTTCGTGCAAATGCTCTTGGGTTTTTCTCTGGCTCTTCTTTTCTTTATCGGTCTCTCAAGCGTATTTCACATCGCTTGGATAGAGTCTTACCTTGCTCCCTTCATGGATTTCGGACGAAAGCTCACGGGGTATGCGTCATTTGGCAAGCTCGATCTTACCTTTGTAGCTCTGGGACATTTGGTCATTGCGGCGATGTTTGGCGATGGAGATGGTTCGACGGGCTCTATCTTCTCTGAGGATACGGATGAACAAGCGATCTCATTGACAGAGACACAAGAGCAAAGTGGAGCAAGCCCACAGGACCAAACAGACGAGGACATCCAACACAATACAGACGCAGATGAAGGAGAATGGTTTTTTGAGTGCTGGTAGCGTATCCCCACCAATATCAGCTCAGAAAAGCTCTATACCATCGTCTACAACAAAGCATACGAGCTTTGAGACAGAAGAGACAACTCACTTTGTAGGACGAATCATCCGGACTCTACGGCCATCAGCAATATACAACACTCCATTTTGATCAAAGACCAGATCGGTTGGCCCCTCAAAGAAACTCGCAAGCAAAGTGGACACCTCCGTACCAGACTGCCCCACAGTACCACTGAACCCGCCTCCAGCATAAAGAGTGACTCTTCCCTGTGGGCTGATCTTGCGGATACTGTAGTTGCCATGCTCCGCAACAAAAATCTCCCCTTTCGCGTTGACCGCAATCGCGCCAGGTTGATCCAATCGAGCAGCGGCCCCAACCCCCTGCGCAAAGCCGCTCTGCTTACACGAACCTGCGAGCATTGTCACATCTCCCTGTGGAGAGATTTTGCGAACGACATGATTGCCAGTGTCCGCCACATAAAGATTTCCAGCGCTGTCTACAGTGAGATCATCAGGTCGCAAGAAATGAGCGGCCTGTCCCTTCCCGTCTTTGCACCCAGGAAGACCACCTGCGACAGTCGTTACATTGTTCCCTTTGTCGATCTTGCGAATTCTATGATTACCAGTGTCCGCAACGTACAGATTTCCAGCGCTATCGATCGCCAACCCCTTGGGCGAGTTAAACTTTGCGTTGAGCCCATGACCATCCTTGTATCCCGACTCCCCGCCAGCGATAATATCCACATTCCCGTTTTTGTCGATCTTTCGAATGGTGTGGTTGAGCGTATCTGAGACATAGAGAGCACCATCAGCTCCTTGTACAACGTTGTAGGGCTCATTGAACCGTGCGCTTGTGCCGTGTCCGTCTTTGTTTCCTCTCTCTCCACCTGCGATGACCGTCACGTAAGAAGGTGTGTTCGCCTCTTCTTTTGTATTGATTTTGAGGATTCGATGCCGCAAACGATCTGTTGCGTACAAAACGCCGTCCTTCGCAAAGATCCCCAGCACCGAAAACTCTGTCCGCTCACGAACCCCCACTTTTCCATGGATACGACCCACAGCAGTTGTCACGTCCATTTTGAGAAAAGACAGCTTGCGAATGAGCTGGTTTTGGGTATCTGCAATGTACAGGTTCTTATCAGGACCGATGGCAACATCTTGTGGCGAGCGAAGAAGCGCTTGTTTCGAGTCTCCGTCCAGATAACCTGCGACGCCTGTGCGGAACGTGGTCCCTTTGGAAACACCCGCGATGGTCGTGACGTTGCCCTCTTTATCGATTTTTCGAAGCGCGTGGTTTCCGGTGTCAGAGACATACACGTTACCAGCTCCATCCACAGCCAAACCAGAAGGACTCGAAAACAACGGCCCTTTTTGATTGCTCGCGGCGTCTTGGATGTGCCCATCACGCAACCCCGAAAAGAGCCCCGCAATCGTCGTGACCTGTCCATTTGGAGCGATCTTTCGAATGCGATGGTTCCCTGTATCTGCGATATATACATTGTCGTCTTGATCGATTGCGATGCCAACAGGTTGAAAAAACGTAGCGGACGAACCTTGGCCATCAGCGCTCCCTTTTGTGCCTCCAGCGAACGTCGTGAGCTTCCCATCTGGCGTCCATTTTTGGATGCGATGATTGCCTGTATCCACGATGTACACATTGCGCTTGCTATCCACAGCGATCCCTCTTGGTCCTTTGAGCGTGCCTGTCTTCACGAGCTCTGTGACTTGACCATTTGGAGCAATTTTCACAACGCGTCCGTTGCTGTCTGGAACAGGTGAAAATTCTCCTTCATCGACAACGTAGACATTTTCATCCTTATCAACAGCGACCCCCACAGGACGCGCAAACTTTACAAAGACCCCCGGTCCTGCCCCTTGCTTCTCTCCAGCAAAGAGCACAACATTTCCGCTTGGTCCAACACGAAGAACTTTTGCCTGGCCGGTGTCGACAATGTACATGACCCCCGCCGTGGAGATCGCGATCTTAGTGGGAAGCTTCAAGAACGCATTTGTCAGATAACCGTTCTCTCCATCTCCCCACAAACGTCCGGCAAAAACAGTCGCACAACCGGTTTGTCCTTCATCGATACGACCATCGCAATTGTTGTCCACACCATCACAGCTATCACCAACGCTTCCCTTGTCAGGAATACAGCCTCCCCATGTTCCACCCTCACAGCGCTGTTTGGCCTGACAAGGGAGCGTCTCACAAATACGCTCTCCTCCGGAAAAACAACTACATCCATCATTGTTCGTCCCCATGAATTGACAACGTGTTTTTGTGGGTTCGGGAACCATTTCAGGAGCTCCACCATCCGGAAGGACACGCTCTTGTCCACACGCATCATCGACCAGACCATTACAATCATCGTCTTTCTGATTGCATTCCTCCTGCCTTGGAAGGCTCTGCCCCACACACTCTCCCCACTTCCCATCTTGCGAACAGACCCTGATTCCTCCTTTACAAGCTCCCTTATTGAGGGTGTTGTCTGGACCATCATAACAAGGCTCACGTGTCCCTGGAATGCATGCTTTGCACTCACAGTCCCCCCAAAACTTTCCATCAAGACCATCAGGTTGACATGTCTGTGCGCCATTCAGACATCCAAGCCTCATCCTCGCGTCGATCGTACAGTTTCTTTTGGCCCCCTTTGTCTCACAGGCCTCTCTCTTTGCCGCAAAACACACACCTTTTTGAGCGCCTTCTTCCTTGATACAATTCCCAGTGTACCGCTGGTTGTTACACTCGCAACGCTTCTCACAAGGCGAACTATATGGATCGAGAGTTTGCGAACCAATGGAACCTTCAGCGCATACAGTGGGGGGACTACAAGCCTGCTTACTGAGCAACCCAGCACAGCAAAAACACAACAACAAACTCCAAATAATACGTCGCATACCTATCCTCTCTACAAGCATTGACTCCGTACAAACAGAGCGACACATTCGCAAAAGAAAGACCATCACAGGGCACAAACATCCAATGACCTACGATTCGGCTGCGGGCAGTTGCAATCGACATCATATACTTCAAACCACCAACAAACGCTCCGCAAGTTTTCAACGTATACATGAGAGCTGTGTTCATGGCCAGTCCTTGCTCATACAAATTTGGTGAAAAAATATTCCACATTTTCTGATTTTTTTGCGGAGCCTTGGTCTTCTCAGAAAAAGTACAGACGCCAACGTCGTTCAGAGACAATCCGCAACAAAAGGCGATGAATCCGTACATTCAACAGAGTCCACGCCCAAAAATTTGGGCGACACAGGACGTCAATCGATTCCGTCAAACGCTGTCTCCAAAACCCCCGATTACACCGAACACTTTCCACACACTCTCAAGAACTTTCCGCACATCATTCATCCGCTTGGGTCGTGAACTCTCCCATCGTGAATGTGTGACTCAAAACCGACTTTGTACGTTCAGTCAAAATACGCTATAGTGCACATGTTCTTTTTGATTTCGACGACACAACAAGACAATGGGAGTGAATAATGAAAAAAGGAATGTGGATTCTACTGACTTTTGGCCTGATGATCCCTTACGTCCAGGCTGAAACAAAAGCCAAGACAGACACATCCACAAAAGCCAAAGCTGACAAGACAGCCAAAGCAAAGGCCGACAAGCCCACCAAAGCAAAGTCAGACGGACCAAGTTGCGACGATAAAATCAGCGCGCTCAAACAAAAATACGCAAAATTGCTGGAAGAAAATAAAACGCTCAAGAGCGAGGTCGCGTCTCTCAAAGTCGGTCTCAAAAAGATGGGCGAGATGCTCCAACAGCTCGCTCCAAAGCCACCAACAAAAACAACTCCCACAAAAGTTCCTGCCAAAACAGCCCCCACAAAAGCAGCCCCTGCAAAATAATCCTCTCAAAAAGTACCCGCAGCTCAAAGACATAAACACTTTCTGCGTTTTTTCTTCCTTTTCCTGTCACTTTTCTTCCAGCCCAAACGAGTCCCCTTTGAAAACATGGTGAGCTACCACATGGGGTCAGTTCGAGAGGAAAGACTGCGGTTTCTCTTTTTGATCGAACTGACCCAGGTGGTTCAATATACAACACAACTGATTCGTTCATACTTTCCCTATCATGGCGAGTTTTCCAGTCATAAGGCTGCTGAAAGGAAGAAGCAGCTCAACACACAGGAGTCAATATCGATGACAACATCACCTCTCGCAAAATTCACGTTCGCGCTGGTCTTTGGGTTGTTCGCAAGTATCTCTTTCTCCCCTACAGCGCAGGCGTTCAAATGCCCAAACGGTCAATACGGACTGACTGTTTGTAAGAAGTGCCCAAGCAATACTTACTCAAATCGAAAACTCCTGACCGTCTTGGGCTGTAAAAAATGTCCCAAAGGAACACACTCCCGACCCGGTTCAACAAGCTGTACAGACAAGCCATGTATCATCCGATTTGGCGGACGTGCAGCGAGGTTGCCCTCTGGCAGCGCCATCTGCGACACAAAAAATGGCGACAAGGTCGTCTGTTACAGAGGAAAAGCCAAAAGAAAAGGAAAGTGTGCACCCAAGAGATGTAAGGCGAGTGGCAAAAACCTTCCACACAACTACTCCTTTTGCCAAAAGAAAGACCTGCGCACCTACAAATGCCGTTACGGTATCTGGGTCCGCGGTAACACCTGTCCCCCACAGGCATGCACTGCAAAAGATGCAAATGGTCGCAAAAAGACCTTCAAACATGGCTCCAAAGTCTGCCAAAAAGGCAAGCAATACCAATGTAAACACAGTCATTGGTTTGAGGCTGGGAAATGTACGACCTGTAGCGCCAAAGTCATGGGGACGACAAAGACATTCAAGAACGGCCAACTGGTTTGTCAAAAGAAAGTCCAGTACAAGTGCAGCACCGGTCAATGGAAAAAAACCGGCAAGACCTGTAGATAACCCCACCACACTCCTCTCCTTCTCTTCCCCTGACGTCTCGATTCGTCCGAATCCCCACGTATTCCAAGGCTCCTCTCCCTCTTCATGTTTCCACAACACGCGATTCTTTTCTCTTGACACAAAGGCTTTTTGCTCTTGAATGAGACAGTCGGTTTTTAAAGGACATAGAAAAAAAACACAAATGGTGTCACTTTTTTCCACAGTCATACGAGTCCTGTATGAGCCCAACCAGGAGAAGTGGTTTGAGTTGGTTCCATCAAACACTCTCGAAGCGTAGAGAGCGACAAGAACAACAAGTTTTCCGGCGACTGTACGAAGATGTTGCCCCGCGCCTGTTCCGACGTCTGCTGACCCAAGGTCACTCCCAAGCGACGGCAGAAGAAGCGCTTCATGAAGCCTGCATCGTCTACTGGGAACGCTTTCATGCCCCGATTGTTCGAGGCGAAACGCCACCACAGTCACCAGAGGAACCCTACTCCTGGATACTCCGGGTTGCCCGTAACAAGGCAATCGATGCACACAGGAAGACGTCCACCGCACAGGAGAACCAAGAGCATGTGAAAGAGCTGATGCATAGCCACGCGAAACGACACGGCTCACTCGCCGAGCGACAGCTTCTCCAAGAAGCGCTCGAACAATTGAGTCCACGTGACGCAGAGCTGCTCTTGTTGAGAGAATTGGAGGGTCTTAGTTATGACGAACTTGCAGAGACAATGTCACTTGAGAGAGGTTCCATCGGGACACTGCTCAGGCGCGCAAGGAGAGCTTTCCAGGACATCTACCAGTCACTCCAACAAGAATCCCCAGAGCACTCTCACAAGCCTCTCCACACTTCCCAAGGAGATGGGAAATGAGTAATGAAATTGAGCGATGGCAAGCCTATCTCGACGATGAGCTCCCCCCACAGCAGCGGCGCGCTCTCGAACAAGAATGGGTTGATATGCCAGACAAAAAGCAGGCATTTGAGGATTTCCAAGCAGAACAACAACAGCTCCACGACATCCTCTCCCCCCTCAAAGAAGATGCACAGTCATTTGATGTCCATGCACAATTTGCACGGCTGCAACCTCACCTCACAGGTGGCATTCACGAAACCTCTACAGCTTGGCAATGGTGGACAGGTGGAACCTTGGTCGCGACGTTTGCTGCTGCAATGTTGTTCTTTGTCCTCCCAAACACGACAACACAGCTCATCGATGCAGGGACTGCCCCCTCCAAACAGTGGCGTATCAAAGGATTCTCGATCCAAATGCTCCACCAACACAAAGGGCAACCACACAGCACACACACCACCAACCGTACAGTCCTCCATCCCGGTGACTTTGTGCAGTTTGCCTTCACAACCTCCGAGAGTATGCACGCGATGATCGTCTCTCTCGACGAAGAAGGCCGATGCTCTCGCTACATCCCCCTCGAACATAAAGAGAGCGTATGGCTTCAGCCCGGTAAAGGTTCGCTCCCCCAAGGTGAAGCCATCGAACTTGATGACAGCAAGGGACAAGAGCGCTTCTTCGTCCTTGTCAGCCCAAAGATGTTCACCTTCGCAGAAGTCAAACAAACGATCCTGCAAGCCTTCCAGAAGAACAACAAGCGACTGAAAGGGTTGGCTTTGTCCCACCGGGATTGGCGGGTCTTTCAAAGTGTCTTGATCACCAAACAACCCAAAAGAAGACCATGAGGAGAGCGGATTGAGATGGTGGATGGTGTGGTGCTTGTGTGGGTGGATGTTCTGTACCCACGCAGAAGCCGCAGACAAACGAATCGCGTTGCTCGTCGGACACCAACAAGGTTGGAAGGGAGAGGAGCACCTGCGCCACACAGTCACAGGCGATCTCACACCACTCAAAAAAGCGCTCGTATCTGTGGGATTTCGCGTCTACATGCTCGCCAATCGCTCACCTGAGACTGTGAGAAAAACCTTCCGCCAACTCTCCACACAAAAGATCGACACGTTCTTGTTCTATTACTCCGGACACGCAGGTCCCAAAGCCTTCCACATTGGTCCACGACGTGCAGGTCAGCCCTTCACCTACCAGGAATTTCAGCGCTTGTTTGTCCAAACGATCCGAGCCTCTCGTCGCATCGCAGTGATCGACGCATGTTTTGGTTCACGACTGTTGCGCATGTTCAAAAAAAACCGCATCATCCTCAAAGGTCCACGTCGTCGTGTCCGTCGTAACCTGATTAAGGTGCTTCAGCCGACCATCGGGAAAACACGTGGTGTCCAGCTCATCGTCTCCAGCCAAATCCACGCCTTCGAAGATCAAAAACGCCGCTCCTCCATCTTCACCCACTATATGCTCGAAGGCATCCGCGGAAAACGCGCGGCAGACGCGGATCAAGATGGCTCCATTACAGTCGCCGAGATCTTTCGTTACGCAGGCAAACGCTTCCAACAAGAGACTGGTGAAGAACCCTCCTTCTTTGATTACACGATCAAAAGCGTCACCCCCTACGGTCTCGTCCCTGCATACAACAGTTCACTCTACGTCAACGCCCGCACAACTGGGACATTATCGATCTCTGTCGGGAATTTTATCTGGAGCCAATTCAAGCCAAAGGGACGTTCCTACCGATTACGAGTCGTCTCAGGCCGTGGCAAGATCCGGCTCAAAAGAGGTAACCGCTGTTACATGCAAGACATCCACTTCCCCAAAGAGCGCGAGATCACCCTCCGCAACAAGTGGACAACCTCCCCCTGTGACACCCGATGGTTACGCAAGAAAGGATTGTTCCTCCAACCTCGCTATGAGACGCTCATGGATCGGGCACCACAGTGGAGCCTTTCGTTACTCTCAGGCTACACAGGGTGGCTCTCAGACACACGAGAGAACCACGCGGCCTTTGTCGATCTCAGCGCCTCCTGGAACCATATCCTCTCACTTGGCGTGTTGTTCTCACGAGGTGGCGCACACAACATCGTCGCCTCGGAAGGTTCGTGGTTTGATATCACACAACTTCATTTGCGTCTTGGCCTGCAATTTTCACAAGAGATTGGCGCTGTGTTTCGCTATGGCATCGGTCTCTACGCAATGGGGGGGATCTTTTTACAACATGCTCAGGCAGGAGACGCCAGCTCTCCCTCACTAGGAGGTGGCTTACAAGTATCAGCCTCCTTCCGCCTCCATACATCTTTGCGCCTGCTCATCCTCGGACGTGGCGGGATACACTGGCTTCCACTCACACAAGGCAGTGGACTCTCATTTCAGGGACACGCAGGAATAGGCATCGCATGGGACCTGTAAAAACGACAACGGCAGAACGGTTAGACACAAGGCCCGCCCCGACCGACAACAACAACGACAAAGAGGTCGGACACAAGGCCCGACCCTACTGGAAATAACAACGTGTTTGTACGTTTGCTTCGTAAAATAATGATTCAGACCATTGGATACGAGATGTTTCGACTTTTGTTGCTCTTCTTTTGTGTGTGTCTTGGTGCCATCACGTGGCTCAACTGCAAGCCATTACCGGCCTGTCTTGAAGACGCTGATTGTACACCCTATATCTGTATCCAACAGCGGTGCCTCGCTCCTTCAGAGAGCGCAAAAGAACCCCTCCCCGATTCCATTGAACCCACACAACCAGAGCCCACACAAGACACAGAGCCCACACAAGACACAGAGCCCACACAAGACACAGAGCCCATCGACGCCTCAACACCAGACCCCCTCGTAGAGAACCAGCCAGAGCCTCACCATGAATCCCCTGTTGAAACCGATGAGAACCCAAACGATGGAGGTCTTCGTCCTGAAGAACCCTCTCCAGAGCACACCACAGAAGAAGCGCTCGTCGAGCAGACACCCAAAGAGGAGATACGCTGGCAATCCTTTCTCAAGTGTGGTGGAGAGTGGGTATACTCTCTTCGAGACCCCAATCATTGCGGGAGCTGCGGAAATCAATGTGCACAAGGCGAGCGTTGCTGTGGTGGTCTGTGTGCGAAAGGTTCTGCGGAGGTCTGCAACGGAAAAGATGACGATTGCGACGGCACCATCGACGAAGGTCTCACGAACTGCGTGTCGACTTACGCAGGTACAGACCTCTCTGTAAATGGACCGGCGCTGTGGACACCTTTGAGTGGACCAATGGGGTTGACGGTCGACAAAAAGGGCAACGTGTACATCGCCGAACGCAATCGCTTTCGTGTGAGAAAACTCTCTCCAGATGGGTTGATGACGACGATCGCTGGATCAGGCAGGTATTCGATCGCAGGGATCGGGAAATTCCAATCCTTACCCCCTCTTTCAGTGTCTTTTCCTGGACCAACCACGTTGCGATTGAACCCGGCAGAGGACACTTTGTACGTTTTGCAAAACCCTCAAGGGATCATCTGGCGTGTGCCCCTACAAGGGACGGGGAATGCGTTATTTGTGTCTGGTCTCCATCTCAGTGTGCCGGTCCTTGACGTGACCTTCTCAACACCGACCTTCTCCTACCTTATATCGTTTGCTGGAGGTCGAATATACACCTACGACTGGGGCACACAAAAACTCACCCACTTCGCAGGCGCAGGGACAGGAACAGGTGATGGACAGAGATTGAAAGCCCGCTTTTATGACCCTTGTTGTCTGGCCCAAGACAGCAAGGGGATTGTCCATATCGCCGAGACATCTGCACATAAGATCCGCAACATTATCAATGATACGACTACCACTGTCGCAGGTTCAGGCTTTGAAGGCGCACAGAATGGCTTTGGTACACAGGCGTCTTTCTCAGAACCCCGTCAGATCGTGTTTGACAAGAGCGACCAACTTTACGTGGCAGACGCAGGCAACCATCTCATCCGCAAGCTCGCTTCATCCGGGCAAGTCTCGAACTTCGCAGGCTCATCGGCAGGATACAGTGACGGCTCTGCGCTTCAAGCCCAATTCTTTTGGCCCACAGGGATCGTACAAGATCCCCAGGGGAACACATATATCGCAGACACAGGCAATCAACTCATTCGCAAGCTCGATCCCCAAGGCAATGTCACAACCATCGCAGGTGCCCGCTCTTTTCGGGACAGTGCGCTTCATAAAATACAACTGAATGAACCGATGGGGTTGGCCTTCGACACAAAAGGGACATTGTTTGTCGCAGACGCAGAGAACCAACGTGTCCTGACATTCGACAAACAGGGGAAGACAAAGATCTTGATGGGTTCAGGTGCGCAAACCTTCTTGCGTATCGCGCCCAACAAAAAAGCCGGCCCCCTCGCGGCCAAACCCAAACACCTGTGGTTTCCAAGTGACATCGCGATCAACAAACAGGGAGACATCGCAATTGTATCGACCATCGAGAGTCGCGTTGTGCTCATCTCATCGACTGGAACATACTTTTTATGGGGAGCGTTGACAGGTACATCCGCGGTCGATGGTGGCCCCTCTGTCGCGAGGTTCCGCTACCCAAGAGGTCTAACCTATGCACAAGATGGAACGCTCTGGATCGCAGACACAGAGAACCATCAGCTCCGAAAGATCGACGCAAAGAATAAGGCTGTCACGACGATGGCAGGGACAGGTAAGGCAGGCTTTACAAACGGTGACGCCAAACAAGCTCGCTTCAATGAACCAGAGGGGCTGCTGATCGATGAAGCGAGACAGCGACTCTTTATCGCCGATACAAAGAACCACAAAATCCGCGTATACGATTTACAAAGTCAAAAGGTCTCGACCTTCGCGGGGAGCACAGAAGGATACAAAGATGGGACCGCGTCTAGCGCGCAATTCAGAACTCCGACAGGGTTGGCCTGGGGTCCGAATCGACAATCCATCTATATCGCAGACAAAGGCAATCACTCGATTCGCAAACTCACGCTCCAGGCGAATGGCGATGCGGGCACAGTCTCAACATATCTCGGAAACGGAACGCCCGGCCATGCAGATGGTACAGTGAGTGCCGCGCGCTTCAACGCCCCCTCCAGAATACGCTGGAGTCCCAGTGGTACACTCTTCATCAGTGACACCAACAACCATCTCCTCCGCACATATCACCCCTGAGTGGTATACTCCCCTTAGATTGACGTACCTCTTCGACACAACTGATGAGACTCACGGAAAGATGTGTTATACAGTGAAGACTGTTGAAACATTTGGATTTCCAAAAGAGCAAGTGATGAAGAGTCCCAAAAACATCCCCAAAGAATGGACACACCGCGAAGACCTGTGCCAAACACAGACCGCGATACTGTTCAGGTGCGCCCATCACCACACAGGGGAATCGCTGCTCTTTAAGACCTACGTAGATGAATCGATCTCACTGACCGCAAACCAGGCGCTTCGCGTCGAAGCTGACACCCTCAAGGCGCTCAAAGGACAAGGAAGCTGTGAACTACGTGAGGTGATCGAGTACCACGGCCGAGTGTTCATTGTCCTCGAAGACATCGGAGCCAGCACTCTATACAATTTACAGCAACGTGCTCCTCTCACGCTCGAAGACGCGGCACACTTTCTCTCCGCTCTTGCACACACACTCTCCCAACTTCACCGGGCTGGCTGGGTTCATCAACAACTCACCCCACAGCATATTTTGTGGCATCCAGAGTCGGCACGTTGTTTATTGTGGGGCTTTGAGCACGCCGCCCAACTTGGAGAGTGGACGGAACACATCAGTCTCCCCCTTGAAACACTCGCGTACACATCTCCAGAGCAGATCAAACGCATCAAGCGCAAAGTCGATCGACGTAGTGATTACTATATGCTCGGTGCCCTCGCATGGCATATCCTCGTCGGTCATATCCCCTTTCAACGAATGACTCCTTCACAGATGGTACAAGCCCATCTCGTCACACCGCCTCTCCCTCCACACAAAGTCAACCCCAACATCCCGCAGATGTTGTCGGAGTGGGTGCGCAAATTAATGGCCAAACAGCCCGAGCAACGTTACCAAAGTGGTACGGGATTGCTGTTTGACCTGGAGCGCTGTGTCGAAGATCTCCAGGCAGGCATCTCACGCCCTTTTGTGCTCGGGCTTCACGACGTCGCGTTTGACGTCATGTTGCCAGGACTGCTCGTGGGTCGCGAAGAGGAGATGAGTTCTCTCCTTAAAGGTGTCGAAGACATATGTGACGGTGGATACCAGATCGTGTTGGTCAGTGGTGCACCAGGGATCGGCAAATCGGCGCTGCTCGAAGCCCTTCAAAAAAAACTCCAGTCCTCTTCTGTCCGCATGGTCACAGGAAAATTTGAGCTGCAGTCAGGCACACCTTCACATGGGTTGCAGAACGCCCTACGCGACCTCGTCGAACAGATCATGTCTGAGAGTCTACCGCGACAACTTTACTGGCGCGCCAAACTCACAAAAGCCTTAGAAGGCAAACACCAGAGCCTCTTCTCCTTGCTCCCAGAGCTGCAACACCTCCTCGACGAGACCACACCCCTTCCATCCCTGCAGCCCGAAGAAGAACGCATCCGACTACGTACTGCATTCTCCCTGTTTTTGCAGACCCTCTCGGGGACACGTCATCCCCTGATACTGTGCCTCGATGACATCCAATGGGCAGATGAACAAACACTCGACCTGATAGAGTTTTTGAGCGCCTCAAAGCAGCACAAGGGGTTGATGCTTGTGTTGAGCTATCGGGAGCCTGTCCTCGCGCTCTCACATCGACACATCCGCTTTCTCGAATACATCCGCCAACAAGAGACGACATGCGCCCATCACCCACTCTCTCCACTGGTAGCAGAAGATATCGTAGGGATTCTGCAAAGTAAGGTCCCTCGCTCCACACGAGACATCCACTCTCTCGCGACACTGCTCAAGCAAA
Organism: Deltaproteobacteria bacterium; assembly: GCA_002731275.1. Taxonomy (GTDB): domain Bacteria; phylum Myxococcota_C; class UBA6777; order UBA6777; family UBA6777; genus UBA6777. Next base: position 90,414 of record PCBK01000094.1, read on the forward strand.
AAAGTGGCGGAAGCCCGTTCTTTTTGGGGGTGATGTTGCGAAGGTTGAGTGAAGAAGGTCTACTGCGCATTGGACAGGAAGGCTGGGAGTGGGATGAAGCAGCCATTGTCAGCGCTGAGATCACGGAGAACGTCGTCGAGCTGCTCCTCTCCTCTCTCAACCAACTCCCCACAACAAGCAAAGACGCGCTCCATCTGTTGGCCTGTCTCGGACGACAATCGACACAACCCCTCCTCGCGATGCTTTTGGGACTCTCCCAGGATGACCTCCAGCAGGCCCTCCATCCGCTTCTCACACAGCACCTAATCGCCTTTAGCTCGACAACATCGAAGGTGCAACATGAAGAGCGCGTGCTCCACTTTACACACGATCGTATCCAAGAAGCCGCTTACGCACTCAAATCCGTTTCAGAGAGAGAACACACACATTTACAGATAGGACGGCAGCTTCTGGCCTTGCACCAAGCCGGCCAACACGAGATCAGCTTATTCGACGCAGTGCGTCACTTACGGGCCGCAGGAGCACAACTTAACGCGCCACAAGAACGCCTTCAGTTAGCACAACTCGCCGGAGAAGTCGGAGCGCAAACCCGTCGCGCAGGAGCCTACCAGTCCACTGTTGAGATCTTAGAGTGGGGACTCGGGCTGCTTGGTCCAAAGCGCTGGCAAGATCACTACGACCTGAGCATCAAGTTGACCACGATGCTCCTCAACGTCGCCGAAACTCTCCAAAGCAAGGAAGCTCTCGACACACACACAGCGGCAATTCTTCAACATGGACGCACACTCATCGAGCAATATCCAGGCTGGAAGATCCGTATCATGGAGAAGATACTGGCCTCTAAACTCGATGAAGCGCTCACAATCGCCAACGACTTCTTTCGCAAAGCAGGCGAGTCCGCGTTCAAACAAACCGGAACGTTCGCATTTATCATGCTGCTCCTGCGAACATTCTTTTCATGGTGGCGCAAAGAGCCTGCAGACTTGACCACGATCCCTCTGTCTCAAGACCCGCTTTTTCACGCATACACCGAGCTAAAAACAATTTTGACCCCAGTCTTTATCAAGAAAGGAATCCGCACGACGCTCATCGAAAGTATGCGCGATATTCACTTGCTCTCCAGACGTGGCATCACCCCCTTTAACACACAAACGATGGTCGGGCTTGGCATGTTTATGGTCATGAGTAAACGTTGCTTTGCGCAAGCAGAGGAGTACGGTATTGCCGCGCTTCAATCGCTCGAAAAGACAGGAACACAAGAACAAAAACCAGGGGTCTTGGTCACCTCCTGCATCGGCTTACTCCCCTACACACAGCCACTGCCTGCGCTGAGTCAGGAGATGCTCCGTATCCATCAGCTCGGTCCAACACTCGGTGATAACTTCTACGCGGCGGTCGCGACAGGCTGGAAGGATATCATCGACTATATGAGCGGTGTCCCTCTTCACATCCTCGACAAACAAATCGCAGAGAGTCGCCAATTCCAGCGACAACACCGCATCTCATTGACGATGCAACACAGCAACGCTGTCGCAGCATGTCTCTCTGCCCTGATCGCCCCTACACCTCCTTCACTTCCTCATCAACCTCTCGAAGACAACGATGCTATCAAAGGTATACAAAGCGAATTGTACCTCCCGCTCTTCCGCTTACAACTTTGCCTGCTCTTTGGAGGGGATGGACTCTCCCACATCAAGGCCGCACAAAAAGAACTCCAGGCTCCTGTCGCAGCGCTCTTCCGAAGTCCTTTCTCAACGTACGCACTCATCGCCTTGTACCGTATCATCCAACAAGATGATTCTCGCAAAAAAGAAGCCAAACGTCTGCGCAAACCCTTTCACAAACACCTCACACGTATGGTCAAGCTCGCCCCAAATAAACGGATGTACAGAAAGCACTGGGTCGATGGCGCAGCCCATGCAGCCTCAGGGCAACCTCTGCGAGCGATTGGCCCTTATGCACAAGCCGTCGAACAAGCCAAACAGGCGGGATTCCTCCAAGATGCCGCTCTTATCGCAGAGGATCTCTCTTCAGTCTACGCAGCCGTTGGGAACACAAAACTCTCCCACATGTACCTGAAGGAAGCCTTCTCCATGTACAAAGTCTGGGGAGCGACCGCCAAACTCCAACAACTCAAACATAAGCATCCCGCTCTCGACACTTCTCCACACGAGGACACAGCACAACACACCCCAGGCTCTGGTATTCACCTCTTCCAACGCTCTGTCAGTCAGGACGATCTGGATCTCGACGTCCTCCTCGACGCCTCCAACTTGTTCGCCCAAGAAGCCCAACTCGACGCTCTTTACGCACAGTGGATGCGCTTTCTCAACCAAGACAAGCAACTACAATCAGGATTGCTCCTCATCCACGAAGCCGAACATTGGGTCCTCACTGCACGCTTTGCTCAGACAGAAGATGACTCAAGTCCCATCGCACAGAGCGTCCAACTTTCACATGATACAGTCGATATGCCCGGTACAATTCTCTCTCATGTGATAGAAACACAGGCCCCCTTTGTCTCCAACACCCCCCAACAATCCAGCTTCTTCGAAGACTCTCCCTACCTCCTCCAACACACGCCTGCTTCGATCTTTTGCCTCCCACTGCTCATTCAGGGACAAACGCAAGGCATCCTCTACCTGGAAAACCGAGAGACATCACATGTCTTTACACCTGAACGACAAAGGTTTGTCGAGCTGCTCACCACGCAAGCGGCCATCTGTATCCACCATCTGCGCACAACCCCAAAACAAACAGCTTCGATGCATCAACAAAGGCATACACCCGCAGCAGTCGCGCACCTGACGCCTTCTATCACACCTCAACATCCCAACACGCTCGCCATCGAATCATCGAAACAACTCACACCTCCCTCCGAAGCCCCCAGCCAACTCATCGACGCCCACATCGGCGAATGGCAAATCTTATACCCCATCGGACAAGGTGGTATGTCCACAGTCTACCGCGCCGCTCACCGTTCGACCGGACGCCCTGCCGCACTCAAGATCTTGTCTCCGGCCCACAACACCACACGCGGTCGCGTCAAGCGCTTCGAACGAGAAGCACAAACACTCGCGTCCCTCGCCCATCCCAACATCGTAGAGATCTATGATTTTGACCGTCACCCTCAACACGGCTACTTTATGGCGCTCGAATACCTCGAAGGACAGGACCTTCGCGCCCTCATCAAACAATGCGCCCCGCTCCCATTGGGTTGGATTCTCAGCATCTCAGGACCTCTATGTGATGCCTTGCAAACCGTCCACAACACAGGCATCATCCACAGAGACCTCAAACCTTCCAATATCTTCTTGTGTGTTGACGATGAAGGTATGCCTATCGTCAAATTGTTGGACTTTGGCGTCGCCGACCTCCAAAACGAAGACACACAGCTCACCACAACAGGCGCAATTATTGGTACACCAGGTTATCTCGCCCCCGAACAGCTCGGTGAGCACAAACATCTATCTCCTGCGACCGATCTTTACGCGCTCGGCGTGATATGGTTTGAGCTGCTCACAGGACAACATCCCCTCGGTCATGGTTCGCATATTGAAATGTTCGTACGGATCTTGCAAGAAAAGCCGACCCTCTTAGGTGCTCTGCGTCACGAGTTTGCAGGCACAGAGCTGGAGCTCTTGTTGGAGCAACTTGCGAGCAAAGAGCAGACACAACGTCACCCTTCGGCGACTGTGTTGTGGGATGAATTCGAGATGGCCTGTCAATTTATCGAAGATCCACTCGATCAACCCGAGCGATATCCAACACTTGATCGTATCTTTGCGCCCACAGCGAGTTCTTGAGCCAGGAAGGCATCTATACGGATTTTCGATACAGGAGAGAAAGCGGTTTGCAAAAGAACACAATCGATGCACTAGGAGGCTTAACGTCAACCCGTCGCTCGACGGAAGATACCTCTTTGATCGTCGTGGACGGTCCAGAAGAAGGTAAACGCCTCCATCTCGACAAGGAGTTAATTCGGATCGGTCGGGCAGAGTGGTGTGATCTTATCTTGACGGCGGATCCGTGGGTGAGCAACGTCCATTGTGAGATCTGGTTAGAAGAGGAGGGGTTACGTATCCGCGATCTCGTCAGTCGCAATGGTATCCGCGTCAACGGGCTTCAGGTCTTTGATGCCTTTCTCCCTCCGGGCGCCAAGTTGGAGATTGGGCAGTCGACCATTGAGCTTCGCTCCCACAACCAAAAACGCGAAATTGAGGTCCACTACGCCGATGAGAGCGGTACTCTTATCGGTCGAAGTCAAGGGATGCGCAAGATCTTTTCGATGTTGTCCCGGCTCAAAAAGAGCGACATCTCCGTCTCTCTCCAAGGCGAAACCGGAACAGGAAAGACCAGCGTCGCCCGCGCCCTTCACCTCCAGTCAGAGCGAAAGGACGGCCCCTTTGTCGTCGTCAACTGTGGGGCACTGCCTGCCAACCTGATCGAGGCGGCGCTCTTTGGTCACGAGAAAGGCGCCTTTACTGGCGCAGATCGCCGACATCTCGGATTCTTTCAACAGGCCAATGGCGGCACGTTGTTCTTTGATGAGGTCGCCGAGTTGCCCCTCTCACTGCAACCCAAACTGCTCGATGTCCTGGAGCGTCGCGTGATCAGAAGGTTAGGTGATGACAAAGAGATCCCCGTGGATTTTCGTCTGATCACAGCGACACATAGAGACCTGCGAAAGCTCTCCAAAGAAGGCTCTTTTCGAGAGGATCTGTTCTTTCGTATCTCCGTCGTCGAGTTGGAGATTCCCCCTCTACGGGATCGAAGAGAAGACATCCCTCTGCTCACAGAAGGGCTGCTCAAAGAGACGGCCCAGGAGAACACATACACACTCACCAAAGGCGCGATGGATCGCTTACAATCCTTCATCTGGCCCGGAAATGTACGACAGCTCCGTAACACTCTAGAGGGCGCAGTCGCCCTCCTCGACGGAAAGACCATCGACGTCGAAGATCTCAATCTCCCAGAAAACGGAAGCACCGGTGACACTGACACTGCTCCTCCCATCCGTAGAACATCCCCCTCCCCCCCAAAAACCCAACCAACAGACAACACCTTCCACGCACCCTCCATCGAGCACGCCAAGAGTTTGCTCCCCCTCAAAGACCATGAACCTCCCCTTCAACTCAAAGAAGTCCTCAAGGAGACCGAACGGTTCCTGATCATGAAAGCCATGGAAGAGACCGACGGACATGCCCCAGAGGCAGCCAGGCTCCTTGGCCTCTCCGAATCATGGCTGTACAGTCGCCTCCGACTCTATGGCATGGGACGCAAAAACAAGAAATAGAGCATGTTACGGAAGGGGGAGTTTGCGCATGAGGGCGCTGGTGGAGAGGATATAGAGGACACGGTTGGGACCGTAAGTGATGGCGCGGGGGTCGCTAAATGTCGCGGTGGGTCCAGGTCCAACAGTATCTGAGTTGGCCCCACTCCCTGCGAGTGTGGTGACATGACCTTGTGGATCGATTTTGCGAACCTTCCGGCCCCCTCGATCGACAACGTAGAGATTGTCGTGATTATCGATGGTCATACCGTAGGGGCGATTGAATTGTGCCTGTGCACCTGTACCATCTTTACCTCCAATGGCTCCGCTTCCTGCGAAGGTCGTCACACAGCGCCCCGTGTAATTGCTCTGGCTACCACATGTCGCGTTCGTCACAACACTGATCTTGCGGATACGATGGTTGCGGTGGTCTGCGACAAAGAGATTGCCTTGACTGTCGACGACCATACCACGAGCTTCATTGAACAGCGCCGAAGCTGCAGGTCCATCAGCAAACCCCCTCTTATTCTTTCCAGCGTAGGTCGTCACACAGTATCCTGTGTAATTCTTTTGTCCACCACATGCCCCACTGTCCACATAGCTGACTTTACGAACCGCTCCAGAGTACGAATAGGTCACGTAAAGGTTGTCATCACGATCGATCGCGATTCCTAAGGGACGGTCAAATTGAGCGATACTTGCGGGACCATCTCTGTATCCTTTCGTCCCTCCAACCAACGTCGTCACGTTTCCTTGTGGATCGATCTTACGAATCGAATCGTTGTTGGTGTCGGCCACATATAGATTTCCCTTCGAGTCCTTCACGAGGTCTTGTGGTTTATCGAATTGCGCGACATGACTTGGACCATCTGTACTTCCTGGACGTGTGCTTCCGGCCACAGTGGTGACATTCCCGAATGCATCGACCTTACGAATCTTATTATTATCTGTATCCGCGATGTAGATGTTCCCCTGTTTGTCTGCGTAGATGCCATAACTGTCGTTGAATTTCGCGGTCTCAAGAGGTCCATCTTGATCTCCAGAGCCCATAGCGCCGAGGTAAGGCAGCACACAAAAATCATGTGTGATGCTGTTTGGATTGAGCTTTAATGTGCGGATTCTTCGGCCTCCGTTACCGACGATCAAGAGATCCCCTTGTGGTGTCATTGTGACACCGGAGATACCAGAAAATCGAACGGATGAGAGCGGACCATCCATATATCCATTGTTCCCACCACCGAGTGTCGTCAGCGTCCCAGTCGGGTCGATCTTGTAGAGATAGGATTTCGAACTTCCTGTCCCCACGACGTAGAGATTGCCAGCAGTGTCACCTGTCAGATCCTGCGGAAGTGTCAAGTTGGAGACATACGTACTCACCATCCCACCTGTGACTTTGCGGATCTTATTGTTCCATGTGTCTGCGATATAGATGAGGTCTTTGCCCGCGACAAAGATACCAGTGGGTCGATCGAGCTTCGCGATGTTCGCAGGACCATCGGCAAAGCCCTGGCGTCCGACACTTGTGACATTACTCACATTCCCACCACTGATCTTACGTAGGCCGGAGCTATACTGCGTGAAGAAGAGAGCTCCGAGCGGACCAAACGCGACGCCGAGCGGCTGGCTCAACCTCGCGGTCTGTGCAGAGCCATTCGTTGAACCAGGACTCCCTGTCCCTGCGAAGGTCGAGACGATCCCATCTTTGGTAATCTCACGAATACGATGATTGGTGCGATCTGCGACAAAGAGATGACCATTGGAGGCGATCGTGATCCCAAAAGGATTGTCAAAACGAGCGCTCTTTCCACTACCATCGGTGAAGCCAGCAGCTCCTGTCCCCGCGAAGAGGCTGACATTTCCACATGGATCGATCTTTCGAATGGTATTTCCATCGGTCACATAGGCGTTTCCATCTTTATTTGTGGTGACACCTCTGAGCGTATAGAATGTCGCATCGGATGCAAAACCATCCTTTTGCCCACGACTGCCACCTCCTGCGAGTGTACCGACACAATTGAGGACATCCTCGTTGATACGACCGTCACAATCGTTGTCGTAGTTGTCACATGTCTCTGTCGTACTGTATTGGGCAAAGTGTTTCTTGTAATCGGCGTCTGCACACGCGGCCCATCTCCCGTTGACACATCCCGTCGTGACTTTCGCGCCCCGACAAGGACCACGTTGTTTTTCACACAGCGGCGGATCCGTAACGTTATTGTCGATTTGACCGTCACAATCGTCATCTTTTCCGTTACAGACTTCGACTTCGGGTAAGCTCTCTCCCTGACAGGCCTGCCAGTTTCCGTTGATACACACTTGGCGACCGGCTTTACAAGATGAGTTTGCGTTACATTTGAAGGTCCCATCAGCCTGGTACACACAACCAGTCCGTCCTGAATAACAGGGTCGTGTCAATGTGTTGAGAATGTTTCCAGGATTATTGTCGATGCTACCGTCACAATCGTCATCTTTGAGATTGCACTCTTCTTTTTGTGGTTTGATCACGTTAAAACATGTTCCCCACTTGCCTTGGGTGCTACACTCTTGCGTCCCTGCCGAACAAATCCCTTTCCCCCTTGAAGCTGTGGGGATACCATCAAAGCACTGCTGTGTACTCCCAGGAGGCCAACACTGACAAACAGAGGCGCCATCGACGGCTCCGTCACAGTCGTCATCTTTGCCGTTGCACTCTTCAGTAGCAGGTAAGATCTGTCCTTCACATGATTTGGACCACGTTCCATCAGCCTGACAACGCTGAATTCCCACACTACAGAGCCCCTTCCCTTTGGTCGCGAGAGGGCCTGTGTAGCACTCTTGTGTTTGTCCGGGAGGCCAACACTCACACTTGCTCGCGTCGTCGACAGATCCGTTACAATCGTCATCGAGACCGTTACAGGTCTCCGTTTTGGGGACGACTTCACCTTCACAGACGCTGGCCCACTTACCGGATGAAAGGCAACGGCGGGAACCAAGGGCACAAACACCTTTTCCTTTGGAGCTGAGAGGACCTGTGTAGCATTCGGTGGTGGAGCCAGGAGGCCAGCACTCACAATCGGCTGAGTCATCGACCTTTCCATTGCAATCGTCATCCACACCATTACACGTCTCCGTTTGCGGGATGACTTGGCCTTGACATGTCCCCCACTTTCCAGTGGGCAGACAAGTATGGAATCCTGTCTTACAAGGTTCATTACTCTTCGTTGTTTCGGGTGTGCCAGTGTAACAGCTCTCTTGCTCACCAGGAATACATTCGCAGCCTTCATCAACGCTACCGTCGCAATTGTCGTCTTTTTTGTTGCATTCTTCTGTTTGTGGTGTGACGGCGCCGACACATTTGCTCCATTTGCCTTGGATACAGGTCTGTGTACCTTCTTTGCACAAGCCCTTGTTTGCCGTTCCACTCGGTCCTTCATAACAATTACGTTCTTGTCCAGGTGTGTCGCACTCACAACCTTCATCGACGCTACCATCACAGTTGTTATCTTTTTTATCACAAGCCTCTGTCTCTTCCGGATAGACGGCACCTATACATGGTCCCCACTTACTCTCCAGGGTACAGGATTGTTGACCTTCACGACAGATGCCCTGACTCTTGGTTTTTTCATCGACCTTCTGGCCTTCGAAGTCATAACAGGGACGGACGTTACCAGGGATACAGACTTTCCCCTCACAGTCGGAATCAAACTTATCAACTTTGCCGTCACAGTCGTTATCAAGGCCATCAGAACAGGTCTCTTTGCTGTCTTCTTTTTCGGGGGCACGTGGACGACAATTGCCCCAATACGTTTCGTTGAGTTCTTGAGGTTTGCATGTCTGCACACCATCTGCGCAGCCATTTGGGCTGGCTTCGAGCTTACATGTCCTCGTCTGTCCAGGAACCTGACACTCTTCACGGGCGATCGAGGAACAGACGCCGTCCGCACATGTACCACTAAAACGCTGGTTGTTGCATTCGCAATCTTGGGTACAGGGGCTTTGGTTTGGGTCGATGCTTTGAGAACCAACATCACCAACACAAGGAGGCTGCTGACTACAAGCCTGTGTGAGGCTCAAGAGCAAAAAGAGACCTAGCAGTGGTCCAATCAGACGAACAAACATGGGTTTTCCTTTGGGCTTTTTTGATGTGACAGTACATATTGAGATACAGAGCACACAAGAGCAAAAAGCATACCACTGATACCATGCTTGTGAGAGAGCATCCTTGGGGGCAAGTTGCCACTCTCTGGGGCACTCTTCGGGGCACTATCTCGGGCAAGTTGCCACTTGCCCCTACTGCCGCGCTCCGCTTGCCCCTACTGCCGCGCTCCGCTTGCCCCTACTGCCGCGCTCCGCTTGCCCCTACTGCCGCGCTCCG
>PCBK01000095.1 GCA_002731275.1 Deltaproteobacteria bacterium
AAAGGCTTGAGAGGAGGGATGTCACGAAGTGACAGGGTGGTGAGTTTGTTGAGGCATATGTTGCAAAGCGTACGGAGCAAACGTCCTCATAGGACAGCTTTGCTTTGGGCGCAAGTGCAACGTCTGCCGGATCCGATTTATAGCATCCCCCGTATACATCGGCGAAAACCCCCCCTTTTTCAAAGGGGCTCAGGGATTGTGAGTTTGTTGAGGCGTATGTTGCAAAGCGCACGAAGCAAATCAGCCACGAAGAGAAGCCCCTCCAGGAAGAGGTCTGTAGGTGGTAAAGCCCCAACCCCGCAGGGGTTCAAATGCGGTCCTGCGCGCTGCGCTGGTGTAACGTCTGCCGGTTCAGACGTCAAGCTAATCCCCGTGTATATCGGAAAAATGGTACTTCATCTCGAAAGGCTTGAGAGGAGGAAAGGAGCGGATTCTCAGGAAGGAAAGAAGGAGAGGTGAGGATCAGTTACTAGAGCCTTTTTCCCAGACATCGACTTTGCCATCAAAGTCGGTATCACGACCGATGCGATCGAGGTTCCCGCGCTCCCAATACTCCCAATAGTCGATCCGACCGTCAAGGTTGGTGTCACGTTCTTTGCGCACGAGGAAGGATTTTTTCTTACGCTTTTTGCCTTCGAGTTCAAAGTATTTGAAGACGTCGGGGCGGGTTTTGGAGCGCAGGTAGTACGCGTGTTTGTAAGCGTGTCCTTTGTGGTAGAATTTTTCGAGGTCAAACTTTCCGTCGTAGTCGAGATCAAAGATCTCGCGGTGTTTGGTTCCGTCTTTGTAAAAGCGTTTGATATCGATCTTTCCATCGCCGTTGAGATCGATCTCTTGGCGAACCAGTTTGAGGACAGTTTTTGTGCTATCGCGTTTGTCGGTGACTTTGACGTAGACTTTCCACAGGTCCGCGCGTTTGTCCTTGTTGAGGTCGAACTTTTTGACAAACTCATTGGCCCCACCCACTTGGGGTTCGGGGATGTTGGCTTTGCTTTTGGTGGCGTTTGTGTCTTTTTTTGCGGCGGTCTTGGCAGGAGCACTACACGCTACAAGAAAGAAGGCAACAAACCACACGCAGATGTAGAAAGCGATTCGCTTTATCGACATGTTGATGTACTCCACATGAGAAGGGTTGACAATCATTACACTGCCCGGTAATTTACCGTCGTCTTTTATTGTAGGGAATCCTTACACAAGACGCAAGTAACCCAATGGATATAAGTGATAACCCTTCAAACGTCAACGCTGTTAACGCAACAAGCGCTTGTGGATAGTGAATAAAGTAATGAAGAAAATTTTGATGTCAGGTGGAGCGGGATTTGTGGGTTCTCATCTCACAGACCACTTCCTTGCAAAAGGAAATCAAGTCACAGTCGTCGACAATCTCCACAGTGGTCAGGTTGAGAACCTCGCTCATCTCGAAGGAAATCCAAACTTCACATTCCAAAACAGAGATATTTGCCAGGATCTGTCCGATCTGTACGCCGGAGAATGGGACGCAGTACTCAACCTCGCGAGCCTCGCGAGTCCGGTTGATTACACAAAATACCCGATTGAGACCCTTCATGTCGGCTCGCTGGGCACCGAAAACATGCTCAAAGTCGCCAAGGAATCAGGCGCGGTCTTTTTGATGACCTCCACCTCCGAAGTCTACGGCGATCCAGAAGTCCATCCACAACAAGAAGATTACTGGGGGAACGTCAACCCATACGGTTCACGCTCCTGCTACGATGAATCCAAGCGCTACTCAGAAGCTCTCTGCTTCACGTACGCACAGCAGTTTGACGTCAAAGTGCGCATCGCGAGAATCTTCAACACATATGGTCCACGGAATAGAGTGAATGATGGTCGTGTTGTACCAACGTTCATCAACCAAGCCCTGCAAGGCGAGTCGCTGACGATCTTTGGTGACGGACAACAAACGCGTTCATTTTGCTTTGTCTCCGATCTCGTTGAAGGACTTGAACGCTTGCTATGGAGCAACTATGATCAACCAGTAAACCTCGGGAATCCACAAGAGATGACCATCCGAGAGTTTGCAGAGCTGATCGTCGAATTAACGGGCTCCAGCAGCGAGATCATCTATCAACCTCTTCCTCATAAAGATGATCCCAAAAAGCGTTGTCCCAACATCCAGCGTGCCAAAGAGATCCTCAAATGGGAACCCACCGTCCCACCACGTGTCGGATTCCAAAAGACGATCGACTACTACGCCACGCTCATGAAACAAAACCAGTCCTAACCTCGCGAGTGATAACCAACACATGTCCCAAGAAAACATTCGAAATTTTTGCATCATCGCCCACATCGATCACGGCAAGTCCACACTAGCTGATCGTATCCTCGAATACGTAGGTGCCGTCAATGAGCGCGAGAAACAAGAACAATTTCTCGACGGAATGGACCTCGAACGAGAGCGTGGGATCACCATTAAAGCCTCCTCTGTCCGGCTTGACCACAAACACACAGACGGCAAAGAGTACCGGATCAACCTGATCGATACTCCCGGACACGTCGACTTTATGTACGAAGTCTCCAGGGCACTTGAGGCATGTGAAGGTGCGCTGCTCGTCGTCGATGCCTCCCAAGGTGTCGAAGCCCAAACACTCGCCAATGTCTACATGGCTATCGACGCAGACCTCGAAGTCGTCCCTGTCCTCAACAAGATCGACCTGCCAAGCGCCGAACCCGAGCGCATCAGCGAAGAGATCGAGGATGTCATCGGGCTCGACGCCTCCAAAGCACCGCAAGTCAGCGCCAAGACTGGACTCAATATCGAACAAGTCATCAACGCCATTATCGAACAACTCCCCCCTCCAACAGGAAAAGAAGATGAGCCCCTACGCGCGCTGATCTTCGACTCCTGGTACGATGCTTATAGAGGCGTCACCGTCCTCCTTCGCGTTGTGGATGGCTCGATCTCAGTCGGTGACAAAGTCAAAACCCACTACACCAACCAAGTCTACGAAGTCCAATCACTCGGGATGTTCACACCACACCGCAAGGAAGTGAAGACGCTCGAATGTGGTGAGGTTGGATTTTTGACCGCGAGCATCAAAAACGTCGAAGAGACGAGGATCGGGGACACAATCACCTCCGCCTCAAAACCGACTGATACACCATTGCCCGGCTTTAAAGAGGTCAAGTCAATGGTCTTCAGTGGACTCTACCCCGTAGACTCCGCAGACTACGAAAGTCTCCGAGACGCCCTCGACAAACTTCGACTGAACGACGCTTCCTTTAGTTACGAGCCAGAGACCTCTGTCGCGTTGGGCTTTGGTTTTCGCTGTGGGTTCCTTGGACTCCTCCACATGGAGATCATCCAAGAACGACTCGAACGAGAGTACAACCTCGATCTGATCACGACGTCGCCTTCTGTTATCTACCATTGCTATCTCAAAGATGGTGAGATGATCCACGTCGACAACCCCTCACAGCTGCCCGATCCAATGCTGATCGATCGGATCGAAGAACCCTATATCGAAGCAAGCGTCTTTGTCCCGACGGAGTTCATCGGCGCGGTCATTAAGCTGTGTGAAGAGCGTCGCGGCCTCCAACAAGGCATCGAGTACATCGGAACGCAACGTGCAGCCGTCAAATATCACCTGCCCATGGCAGAGGTCGCGTTTGACTTCTACGATAGACTCAAGTCCGTCTCCCGTGGGTACGCCTCACTCGACTACGAGATGCTCGACTACAGAGCAGGTGCGCTTGTTCGACTCGACATCTTGATCAACGGCGACCCTGTCGATGCCCTCTCGATTGTCGTCCACAAACAAAGCTCGTATGGCCGTGGACAGGCTCTCACCAAAAAGCTCAAAGAGGTCATCCCCCGACAACTCTTTGAGGTTGCGATCCAGGCTGCGATCGGCAACAAAGTTATCGCGCGAACCACACAAAGAGCCCTACGCAAAAACGTAACGGCCAAATGTTATGGTGGAGACATCTCCCGTAAACGCAAACTTCTTGAAAAACAAAAAGCCGGTAAAAAGCGCATGAAACAAGTTGGCTCTGTCGAAATTCCTCAACAAGCCTTCCTCGCAGTCCTCAAGCTCGACGATTAACTAGACCGGGAGCACTCCATGTCCGAAGCCTCGAGAAAAATCGAAGAAAAAAGCGCTCGTCAACTCCTACGTGAGACCCGCAAGCTACAGAAGAAGTTCAAAAAGAAACTTGAGGAGAACGAGCAAAAGGAACTTCAAGAGGCGATCGATGCCCTCACCGAAGCACTCGATAAACAAGAAAAGCTCTCCCTCCTCACCAAAGACCTCGAACAACTCGCGACGCGATTGTTTGCCCCCTATCGCAAAAGCGTCACGCGGGAGTACGTCGAATCCATTCTGATCGCAGTCGCAGTCGCGTTGTTGTTGCGGACGTTCGTAGTGGAGCCGTTTAAGATTCCCTCAGGATCGATGATACCAACGCTGGCGATTGGCGACCATATCTTCGTCAATAAGCTCTCTTACGGTCTCTGGATACCCTTCGCACAAAAGAAACTACGCTTTGGCGCAGGTCCACAGCGTGGCGATGTGATCGTCTTTATCTATCCAAAGGACCCCACAAAAGACTTTATCAAACGAGTGGTTGGACTGCCTGGTGACACTATCGAGGTGAGGAACAACGTCGTCTTCATCAACAAAAAGAAGATCGGCCTCGTCAAAAAGCACATGCACACCTACAAAGAACAAGATGAGATGAGTCGACAGTGGTACAGCCGCAAAGGTCGCGTCTACATCGAAGACCTCTTTGGTGTCAAACATACCCTCCTCCAAGACGAGAACGCCATCCCCTCCAATCGCAACTGGAGCTCTTTCACAGACGCACCACAAAATCTCCGCTCCTGGGGTCCAAAGGTCAAACCTGGCTTCGTCTTTGTGATGGGAGACAACCGCGACCACAGCTCTGATAGCCGTGAATGGGGTCTCGTCCCTGTCAAAAATATCAAGGGACGCGCCGTCCTCGTCTGGCTCTCCTATGGTGGTGGCAAAGGTATCCGCTTCGATCGCTTCTTCACATTGATCAAATAACTCCCCCCCCTCTCACACCGAGACACAAAAATCATGGCCAAAGCATCCAAACTCGACCGCAAACAGGCTGACAAGCTGCTCGCACAAGCACGTGACTTTCAAAAAAAGCACAAAAAAAAGCTCGATGAAGCACAACAAAAACAGCTTGAAGACGCAATCACAGCGCTCATCATCAAAGTCGAAAAAGAATCCCCCTGTAGCAAAGAGCAGCGTCAACTCGAACAACTCATCCAAACCTTCTCAGCCGACACCAGCGGTGGATGGTTTGAACAAGTACGGGTCATCCTGATCGCAGTGGCGGTCGCGTTGTTGTTGCGGACGTTCGTAGTGGAGCCGTTTAAGATCCCCTCAGGATCGATGATACCAACGCTGGCGATTGGCGACCATATCTTCGTCAATAAGCTCTCTTACGGTCTCTGGATACCCTTCTCCCAAAAGAAACTGCGCTTTGGTGCGGGTCCACAACGTGGTGATGTGATCGTCTTTATCAACCCAACAGATCGCTCTCGTGACATGATCAAACGGGTGATTGGACTTCCTGGCGATGTCATTATGGTCAAAAACAACGCCCTCTACATCAACCAAAAGCCCATCGCGCAACTCAAAAAGAGACCCTTCACTTACAAAGATCGAGATGACGAGAAGAGCCCCTGGTCCCAACAACAGGCCGTCCTCTACCAAGAAAAGCTCGCAGGGCGAACATATAACACCCTCCGACACCCAGACTCTCCTTCTCCACTCAAAGACTGGAACGCAACACTCGACGCAAGAAGAATCAACCGCCCCTGGGGACCACAAGTCAAACCTGGCTTCGTCTTTGTAATGGGAGATAACCGTGACCGCAGCTCTGACAGCAGGGACTGGGGTCTCGTCCCCATCAAAAACATCAAGGGACGTGCCGTCCTGATCTGGCTCTCATATGGTGGTGGAGAAGGATTTCAGTGGAATCGGATCTTTACACCCATCCGATAACTCCCCTCCTATCAACAGCCTCTCTTCCCTACGCCAAACCTCACCCCACCTCTTTTGCACCAGACACCATCACACATCATGGTTTTTTGAAGACGATAAACTCCTGGTAAGGCAGCAACTTGGGCTTCTCACTGTGCATCTTGAAGCCCGCCTTTGTGAACATCTTGATCAGGGACTTCTTGGGGATTTTCATTTTTGCAGGCGGACCTTTTGGCAGCTTCCCTTCCTTGAACTCAAGCACGACGATCCTCGTCCCAGACGCAACGGCGTCAAAAATCCGCTTGAGCCACAAGGCGCGCTTTTGCACATGGTGAAGCACATCACAGATAAACACGACATTACTGTCTTTGGGGACTTTGGGGTTGCCTGCTTCGCCAAAGACGATGAACACGTTGTTGATGCCTTTGACGATCGTTGTGTGGTGAATGTACCGAAGCATCTCAGGTTCGACGTCAATTGAGTAGACCTTCCCTTTGGGCAACACTTTGGCGAAGCGGAAGCTAAAGTATCCAGAGCCCGCGCCAACATCAGCGATCTTCTCATGACCTTTCAACCCAAGTGCTTTGACGACAACGTCGGGTTTTTGCCACGATGAACGATCCTTGCGTTCGAGCATTTGTATGTATTTTTGGATATCTTTGAAGGGTTTCATTCCAGGCTTGTGAAGCCCCTTCTTCGCGAAAGGACAGTCGATCGGCGCGACATGACCTTTTTTCTTCGCTTTCTTCGCTTTCTTCGACTTCTTCGACTTCTTCGATTTTTGAGAGGTTGACGTCTCATACTTCACTTCATGTGCCCACGCAGCAGAAGAAAATGCAAAGACAAGACTCACTGCCAGTAACAATTGTTTGGACATGTACATCTCCAGAATGGATGAATTCATCAAACACAAAACATACCGCTTTGTGAAAACAACAACATTGTATACACAACAAGAGACAGAGAATTACCAAAAGGTTCAAAGTTTGAACCTGTGTGGACTCCACGTAACACTTCGCTTTTTCGCAACAAGAGTCTCTCTTTCCGCCCCCAAAAACTGACGCAAGAACAAACACATAAAAAACTTACAACAGATACAGAGGCATCGCTCAAAAAACGTTGCGAGTGGATACGCATCAAAAGAACACGAGAAGCATACGCAACAAGGTTGCCACCTTGTGGTTCTTTACCATACCTTGCAGGCAGCAATGAGGCGTATGCCGTATATGACTGCCATATACAACAGACCACACCATCTCACTTTGAAGGAATAAAGGAGTCAGGGAATGATGCATGTCAAGCGTGCGAATTGGATGCGTTTGTTATTACTTTGTGTTGCAATTTTATGTTTTGGAACGTTTGAGCAAGCGTGTTATCACACCGATGAGTCGCCGGAAAAAGCGAATATCGGCCAACAAGCGAACGCGATTATCAACGGCGCGCCTGACCTCGATCAGCCGGCGATCGGTGCGCTCGTCATTAAAGGACAAGGGCACTTTTGTACGGGGACTTTGATCACCCTTCAGCTCGTCGTAACGGCTGCACACTGTGTAGATGCGGTGAATCGATATGGGATGTCCAATGTGCAATTCCGTGTCGACTTCAAAGATCCCAACAAAAAGTTTGTCAGCGATCACTACGACTTGCTCCAGGTCGCCAAGCACCCCAAATATACTTCAGGTAGTGGCGCGGACTATGACATCGCGGTGTTGGTCCTCAAGACAAAAGCCAAAAACGTCACCACGATCCCCATCAACAGAGTCGCGATGGACCCCAAATGGGTTGGTACAACAGTTCGGGTAGTCGGATACGGACAAATCCAAACCCAACCTCAACCCAAGTCTGCTGACCAAAAATACGGTGCAGACATCCCACTGTACCAAATCAACAATCGCTCCTTTATCCACTACGACGACAAGACACCTGTTGCCCAAAGAAAAAGCGCCTGCCACGGTGACTCAGGTGGCCCCTCGCTTTACAAAGTCAACGGCAAACTCCGCGTCCTTGGCGTCACATCCATCGCCTACCGTGCCACAGGAGCAGGAAACGGCCAGACACTCTGCGACGGCGGCGCGGTCTCAACACGTACAGACACAGCGCTCGACTTCTTGCGAACATTCCTCCTGCGTTATGGCGATGGACCTGAGCCTTGTGCAGTCGACAGTGAATGTGCGCCTTGTGGCACTTGTGATACACAAAAGAAAGTGTGTGCTCCCAAACTCGTCCCCGAAGAAAAAACCACCTGTCAGCCCTGTAAAAGTGATGCGGACTGTGGTGGTGGTGTTTGTCATCGTTTCAGTACAGGATTCCGTTGTTTGCAGCCCTGCACCACAGACACCTGCTGTCCCAATGGCAGCGCTTGCGCAACAGTCGGAACGAGCAAAACGACACAAGCCTGTGTTCCTCTTGATGGCGTATGCCCTGACGTCAAATGTACCGCAGACACAGACTGTGGACCTGGCGAGACATGCAAAAACAGTGTCTGCACAGTTGAACCTCCCAAACCAATCGCCCAACTCTGTCAACCTTGCCACACAAGCGAGCAATGTGGTGCAGGCAATTACTGCTATGAAGGCTCCAGTCCTCTCGGCTATTGTGTACAGGCTTGCAGTCTCGGACAATTTTGTCCCAAAGG
Organism: Deltaproteobacteria bacterium; assembly: GCA_002731275.1. GTDB lineage: Bacteria > Myxococcota_C > UBA6777 > UBA6777 > UBA6777 > UBA6777. The sequence goes on from PCBK01000095.1 coordinate 8,614, forward strand.
CTTTAGCTGCCAACAAATCGCCGCAGGTATCGAGCAATGCATTCCAACAAGCGGTTGCTTCGTCTCTTGTGATGCCAACACGACATGCCCCACAGGTTCAAGTTGCCAGTCAGGGATCTGCAAACACGACACAGGCGCCAAAGAAGGCGAATCCTGCAACAAAGAAGTCACTTGTGAACAAGGACTCGAATGTGTGAGTGACGGGACTGTCGGTCGTTGTGCAAGAGCTTGCGGTGCAGGACCCGGTGAAGCAGGTTCTCCTTGTGACAACGGCAAGTGTAACGCAGGTCTGCGCTGTATCAACTTTGGCGGCGGATATACAGCCTGTCTCGAAGTATGTACTGGACAATGTGGTGCCGCAGGTGGGATTTGTAGCCAACTCGGCCGTTCACTGCGAGCTTGCATGTGTCAAAGTGACTCAGACTGTGCGAGTGGATACAGCTGTAACCGCTCTGGTTTCGGATTCTACGGAGCTTGTGCACCCGCTCCAAAAGCTGGCTCCTGTCACCCCAGCCTGACCTGTCGTGACATCGCGACCCGAGGTAACTACTGTTTGCCCCCAGAAAACCAGGGAGAACAAACAGCTGGAAGCCAGTGCTCTTATCACACAACCTGTCGCAATGGACTCACCTGCCTCGCGATCGCACAAGATCAACCCGCTGTCTGCTTGGAATCTTGTGGAGGCCCCGGTTCCTTCTGTAGTCAGGGTGGACAATGTACACAACTCGGACGTAGCTCCTACTTCTGTATGTGCTCAACCAACCAACAATGTCCAGATGGCACTTACTGCCACGAGCTCGTACAAAGTGGCGGAACAACTTACGGAACCTGCCGCGCGACCAAGGATCTGAAGTGTACCAAAGACTACCAATGTCCCGCTGAGTACTCCTGTCAGTCAGGTGTGTGTGTGTTTGATACAACCAAAAAACGCAAGCCCTACCCCAAGTTTGTCCCCCCAGACGGGTCAACCAACACAGAGCCTGCAACCGAACCTTCTGTTGAACCCGTCAAAGACGCAAGTGTACAACCGGAGCCTACAATAGAACCCCAGCCAGAGGTCAAAGTAGAACCCCAACCAGAGGCCAAAGCTGAACCCAAACCAGAGGCCAAAGCCGATACCAAAGGCGCAAGTGACCTAGACGTCACACTCTCTGGCGGCTGCCAAGGTTGTAACACCCAACAAGGTCAGGCGCCCTCAGCTCCTTGGCCCATGATGTTGATGATGGTGTTTGGATTGTTTGCGATCACACGCCGAAAACGATAACGCCCCTCACTCTCCCTCTTCTCCTCCAATCAAGACCTACCAACGACCCGAAGCCAATGGGATCTGAAGTCCAAGAGTCATCTGCCCATTCCGATCTCTTGTCGGTGCCGCTGAAGGCAAAGGCATGTTCAGCGACCACTCACCTTTGCGATAAGACAACAAGCTGAAACTTGTGTGGGTTCTTTTTGCAGCGCGCATATTCCTCGTGAAGAAGATCGTCAGCCCCATCCCTGCAGCCGCACCGAGCAACGCTGCGGTGACATAAGGTGTCGCTGTAGCTGGTGAGCCGAGCAACGCAAGCCCCGCACCAAGTGCGCCCCCGACGACACCACCGAGGTTGATAAAGATACTGCGACTGCGCGAAAAGTTGATCACTGGGTGCAAAAAGATCCCGGCCAACAAGCCTATATTGGTTGTCGCCAACAACGCAGAGAGTACGTTCTCAAATGACAAATTGACCTGCTGGTCAAGCATGATCATCGTGATCGCCCCGGTCACACCTCCCATCCACAACCCCAAAGAGCTCGCGAACGTCACAACATCAATAGAAGGCTTTTTAAAAACGCCGATCAACGCACCTGCGGCGTAGCCCAACACACCGCCAACAATCCCGAGACGCAACGGAATGATTCCACCCAACTGTGCGATCCCAGAAATCGCAAATGCGTTCCATGTCCCCCACACCGTTCCAATCGTAATGCTCGAAGCCTGCCCTGGCGTAATCGCCCATCGCGAAGAGCCAAGTAGCGATCCAACAAGTCCTGCCGCAGTAAACCCTACAATGGACAATCCAAAGACCACCGGAGAGCTTGCCTCAAAGGCAGCAGGGATCGCGATCCCAAGCCCTACACCGAACAAACTAGAGGTTGAAACAAACTCGATTCTTCCGCCGGCATCAAAACGCGAGATCTTTTTCCAGGCTTTCAACAGACGTCCCGCTTCCAGCGCAGCTGCTGTTTGGCGGTAATCTTTTAGGATCATATTCAGGTAACGTTTGGCCGTGTCGATATGATTCTTGTCAAAGAAATCTTTTGCCGAACGAAGCAGTGCCTTGGAGACGTAGTGTGCACAGACTCCTTCACAAGCCTTCCCTTCGAAAGCTTCGTTATCAAACGAACCAGGTGCGCTCTTTGTCTCCTCGGACTTCTCTTCCGCAAATGCAACACCAGCCACAAGCGACATCAGAATAAACAACACGACAACTCGACATCCAATCAACATATGCCTTCTCCGATCAAGTGATGAGGTGACGGGCTTCAAAAAAAGTCACCACGATCTTTTTGTTTTTGAGTTCCATACAACAAAAGTAAAAACTTTTCGCACAAAACACCTTGACTTGTATCAACCAATACAACAATCAACGCTCGACAAATCGCACACCTCGTTCTTCAACCCAGCCGCGTTTTCCGTCCTTTGTCTTTATAAAGACTACGGAATTTGCCTTGCGAAGGTTTTGAAATTGTTCGGGAATCGAGAAGCGCACCACACAGACCTTGCCACGCAGCTTGAGAGAAAAACGTCCTCCACCGAGCGACAACGCAGCACGCCCTCGACGAACACGCTCGCGGTGACCTCGCTCACAAAGAGGTCGCATCGAGCGCTTTGTCCTGTACAGGCGCGGCTGTTTGGAAAACACACGCAGACGAAGCGCCTGTGTGCCCCTCTTCAGCCACCCGAGGGGGTGAAAAAACAATGGCTCCTTCCACAGACGCACACGACGTGTGAGGATGATCTGTTTACGTTGTCTCCACCGTGCATACCGCTGCGCTCCGAGTAGAGTTTGTAAGGCCCTCCTCGCCACCGCACGTACGCGCCAGACGTGATCTTTTGAGAGCCTCTTGAGTGTCTCGATAACCGTTGTCCCACCAAGCTGCTGAAGACCTTTGATCGCAAGAAGACACACCTCAACATCCGTATCATCCGCGCGCTGTATGAGATAAGGCAACGCACGTTTATCTTTCAGACGCAGAAAGATCTCCATGAGCAGCCGTCGCACTCTCACATCATGCGATGCCAGTAGTGGATAGATAGAAGACAACAAGGACCTGTCCACCCGACGAGAGAGAAGCAACGCGGCAGTTCGACGGTACTGACGGTTTGGATGCTTCGCGAGACGCAGCAATGTCTCAAAGACGCGCCTCTTATGACGCTGCTTCAACGCCCTGACGGCCTGCAAACGGACTCTGACCTCGGGGTCACGTAAACCCATCAGCAGGATCTTGTTGGCCTTCTTATTGCTTTGGTGGGCGAGGGCTTCCATCACCTCTTTGCGCACCCGCCAATGTCCATCTTTCCAAAGACCACGAAGACGTCGGCGAATCTTCTTGTCTGCAATGCGACTGAGCGCACGTATCGACCAACAGCGCACATCGACATCTTTGTCTTTGAGTGTCTGTTGTAACGCGATGAGAGCGTCTTTTCCACCAAGCCGACCGAGGCTTCGTATGGCGAGTTTTTTCACACGCCAGTTCTTGTCCTTGGTGGCCAAAATCAAGGCCCGAAGAACATATGCGCCGCCAATTTTTTCGAGGACTTCAGCCGCGTGCTCTCGAACCTTCCAGTCTCGATCTCCAAGCGACAAGAGCAACTCATGTACAACGGCGTTCCCCCCTATCTTCCCGAGCGCTCCAACAGTCCAATAGCGGATCTCTGGATCTGTATCAGTGAGCATCTGACTCATCGCGACAGAGGCCTTCTCCTCTTTGAGCATCGCGAGAGACGTAAGCGCTTGCTTGCGGACTTGTTTGTGTGGATCTCGAAGTGCACGGATCAAAACGGAGAGCGCACGAGTTGCTCGAAGTGTACCAAGCAGGCTCGCTGCGAGCTGACGTGTTTGCCATGTCTTGGAAGACATCATGCGGATCAAACCCTTAATAGTGCGCTTGCCCTTGATCTTTTCGAGCGCCCCAAGCGCCTGCTTCCGCACCCCCTCATGAGGATCCTCCAACGCACGAAGGAGTGGGACAAGAGCCCTCTTCGAGGGTTGTTGTGCGAGGCCTTCAGCCGCATGCTCTCGGTTCTCTGAGGAGCGATCACGTAGCGCCTTGAGTAACCCGGCAAGCCCCCTAGGATGTTTGAGTTTGATGAGCGCGCTGATGACCCAGTATCTCACTGTAGGATGTGGATCATCTAATTGTTTCAAGAGGATAGAGAGGCTCTTTCGCTGCTTGAGTTCACCGATGAGTGTGATCACTTGCTTGCGTACACGCCAGTCCTTGTCATGGCACATACGATGAAGGATAGGGAGCGCTTTTTGACCTCGAAGTTTGCGCAAAACGCTCGCAGCCCAAGCGCGGATATTGGGGTCTTGGTCAGTAAGGGTTTGTAAGATCGCAGGGAGTGCTTTTGTGCTGCCGATATCTTTGAGGGCTGTGAGTACAGCCCGTCGGACCTTCCAGTCTTTGTCTTGTGAAGCCTTGATGAGGGGAACAACGGCGTCGACTTTCCCAATACGGCCGAGCGCCTCGGCTGCTTGCTCGCGAACTTTCCAGTCTCGATCAGTGAGGGCCATACACAGAGCACGTACAGCGCGCTCATCCCCGAGCTGTCCGAGCGCTCTCGCTGCACTGTGGCGGATACGCCAATTGCGATCTTTGAGGCGCTGTATCAAGCCTGGAACAGCGCGCTTGTCACCGATGTTTTCGAGCGCAATAACGACCCCAGCCCGGATCAAAGCGCGCGTATCTTCAAGACGCTGTATCAACGCAGGGAGGGCTCTTTTGTCCTTCATCTTTCCGAGACGCTCCGCGCTCTCAAAGCGCACCCCAGGGTGTGTATCTCGAAGCGCCAAAATTAACGTCGAGATCGCGTGCTTTCCGCCGATCTGTGCGATGGCTTTCACGACCTGCTTTCTCACCCGCCAATGCTTGTCCTTGAGTGCCATGATCAAGACCGCGAGCGCACGCGGTGCACGGAGACGCCCCAGCGCCTGTGCCGCATGCTCTCGACTTTTTGGGTGTTTGCCTTGGAGCATGTGCATCAACGCAGGGACCGCCTCTGTTTGACCTGTCGACGCGAGCAGCTCAGCCGCGAGCTTCCTCACACGCCAGTTGCGGTGACGTAGCAACCGGATCAATCCTCTCGTCAACGCTTTTCCCTGGCGACGCGTCAACACCTCTGCAGCGTTCTCCCGGGTGGTCGCGTCGCGACTTTGCAAACACGCGAGGAGCACTTGCGTCACTTTTTTGCGATTGATCTTCTGAAAGATATCCACCGTGTACTCATGCATTTCCCATGAATATGAGCGCATCACAGTGCGCAACAGCGGGAACGCATGCTCCCCTCCCCAATTGGCCAGTCGTAAGATCTCTTTTCGGTGGGCCTGTGAATCCCCCGGCTTGCGCTTGTGAAAGCGTTCCAAAGCTCGCGAAAACTTCGTCAATTGTAGTGGGTGACGAGTGTAAGTCTTCGCGGCCCAAACATTTACATGAGAGGTACACATCCACAGGAAAAAGAGACCACCCACTCGCCACACAACCGATGCACGCCCAAGCATAACAACCCCCCTCAAATGTTATCGTTTCTCTCGTAAAATTAGCTTCGCAGCGGTACGCACCTGTAAAACAGGATCGCGGAGCGCTCGCTTCAAGAGTGTATGCGCAGTCCGTTTATCAAGTGCACGACACGCGAGCACAAAGTGTTGCCGGACATACGGACTCTTATCTTTGAAGATGGTGATCAGATAGGACAGCTCAGAAGGACCAGAGACCTTCACAATGGACGCGACGATCGCAGCCCTCACGACATCAGCGCGCTCTCTCTGAAGTGCTTTTTGAAGGATCATGAGGCTCTTGCGTCCTTGAAGTCGTCCCAATGCGCGGGCAGCTTCAACACGGACATAACGTCCTTTATCACCAAGAGCTCGCTGCAATCCTTTGTACGCAAGCGCCCCACCGAACGCTCCAAGTAAACGGGATGCGATCCGCCTGACCTTCTCTCGTTTATCTTGTAGCAACGCAATCACAGCCGGTACAGAACTCTCTCCCCCAAGTTGACGAACAGCCCTCTCCGCTTGAAAGCGCACACCCCATGTAGGATCTTGAAGCGCTTGTATCAACGCCGGAAGCGCTCTCTTCTCACGCGCACGCCAACACGCATAAGCCGCCGCCTTGCGCACCTCCATGTCCTGATCGCGCAGCATCTTCAAGAAGACACCCAACGAGGACTTGTCCCCCAACTCTCCGAGCGCCATCGCCGCACCAAGCCTCCCATGATACGTATCTTTTTGTAGGCGCTTTTGCAAAACAGCCCGCAAGGCTTGCCACTTCAACAAGCCGACTCCTTCGGCAGCTTGTCCACGAAGGAACCATGTATCTGCGCGCAACATCTTCAACAAATACGTACGCAAAGCCTTCTTGTGGTTGCGATAGAGCGCAAACAAAGCCTCTCTTCGGACCACCTTAGAAGGGACATGAAGGCGTCCAAACAACGCCTCACGTGCCTTTGGATGTTTCACACCAGAGAGTGTGCGGATCGCCCCTAACTGCACCGCGACGTTCTCCGAAGAGAGCTTTCGCAGCAAAGCACCAACATCGACGACAAGACGAGTTGTTGGAGTCGTTGTAGCCTTCACACTTGGTGTACGTGTGGGGGTTTGCGCGTACACGTCCCCGCCGCTCATACAGGCGATGACACACATCACCCCTCCCAACCTCTTCCAGCACACCCGACCTCTGGTAAGTACTTGCTTCATCGAAATTTAACCTTTCGCTCTATGGAGACGTATTACGTTCAATCATCTGATACGAGATGTTGTAACAAACGATCAGACGTAATACAACCAGCATACAACGATATGCCCCTAGTAACGGAGGGGGAAGGAAAACACAGGAGGTATTGGAGAGGAGTATATTGGGGGAGCAGAGAGGGTTGAAGCTTCACCTGTGGTGGACGAGTTGTCCACGTCGAGGAGCGTGGGTCCCCATCACAGCGGCAAGCCCAGCGAGGGCATCCTTTAGTGTGGGTGCAGGTGGGAGCGTCTTAACCCTCTGCGTCCGCGCACGAGCAGCACAGACAGGCACAGAGTTGACACCAGAGAGGCCTGAATCGGGGCTTTTGTAAGAAAACGTCACACCAGCCCACATAAAGAGTGTAAACGCGACCAAACCAACCAGACGATTTTTTCCATACGAACTCATCACTGCCCTCCATCGTTTCAATGGCGACCTGCGCTGTCTCTTCGCGACATGCGAAAACACAGCCAGGATACGCGACATGTTGTCCTTCGTTTGAGAGTAACTCTCTTTGCGACATCACGTCGTTTTTCAAGGCGTCATAAAGATAACGCGCTTGTGCATGTTGTTTGTTCATGTATAGACGTATGAGATACGAAAATGTTCTAACAAAATCCGGTCCTTCGGCCCTATCGAGGTAACTCGTCAAGATCAGCACAAAAGGGCACCAAAAAAGACGTTTTCCGCCTCACAAATGGGCGACAAAGTAACGTCGGTGTTTCTTTGCTTTTGGGCCGGATGAGGCTTATCTTATAGGTGGAGAGGCAGCGCTTGTTGGCGCGATAGCCACTCGGAAACAAAGGTTTTTTCACACGAGCAAGAAACTTGATGTGAAAAAGTCTTTTTGTTACGATGACCTGCAAAACCAATGACCGCAACACAGAAAGGCACTCATGGTGTGATATGTGCGAGATCGTTGGTGTCAGGCACATCACCACAAAGCGGAGGCCGATGTTGAAACGGATCCCTTCACATATGTATCGTCATGCGCTCTCGGCCCTCGTGGGGTTGTTGGGATGGTCGCTTCTTTGTCTATCCCACATCGACCACGCATCAGCGCGCCCCAAGAGCAAGAAACACAGTACACGAGTAAGCCGCGCCCAGCTCTCGAAGCGTGGTTTTGGGGCACAAACCACATTTGACCGCAAACAACTCACCCGCAAGCTCAACCGCATCTTGCGCAGCAGAAAACTGCGCGGCGCACGTGTCGGTCTTATCGTCACAGATCGTGATGGGCATCCCCTGTACCAAAAAAACGCAAAGAAGCTCTACATCCCAGCTTCTAACACGAAAATTTTCACCATCGCGGCCGCGCTTCACACACTTGGTCCCCAATACCAGTACACAACAAAGATCTATGGCACTCGGCCCATCGACAAAAATGGAGTCCTCCGTGGAGACCTCTATATAAAAGGCAGCGGTGACCCTCTGCTGCGTTCAGAGGAGCTTTGGCGCATCACACGTGATCTGTACAACCTCGGGCTACGCAAAATCACAGGGCGCGTGAAGTTCGATGCTAGTGTCTTTGACCGCAAACGCTTTGGAAAAGGTTGGAAAGACCACAATCACGAACGCTACCGCCCCTATCTCGCCGCGACAGGTGGACTCTCGATGAACTTTAACACCATCACGATCACCATCCATCCCGGAAAAGTGGGAAAAAAAGCGCGTATCACGATCGATCCACCAAGTCGGTATGTCCGAAAAGTGATCAACCTGACCAAGACTGTCACCAGCGTTGGACGCATCAAAGCCAAGATCCGAATGCGCGGTTTTCGCAACCGTGAACACATCATCATTCGTGGCAACATCCCCTCCTCCGCGGCTCCACGTAGTTACTGGCGCCGCGTCTCCCACCCAGGTTGGTATACAGCCTTCAATCTGGTATACTTTTTACGTCAGCAAAGAATACGTGTGAATCGCTGGCCAAGACGCTCACGTGTTCCAGGAAATGCTGTAGAGCTGCACAGATACGTCTCCCCGCTCCTGACCACCTCGCTCCAGTACGCAGGAAAATACAGCTCCAACTTCGTCACAGAACAGGTCCTCAAGACGATGGGTGCAGAGAAGTACAACGCTCCCGGGACCTGGAAGAAAGGGCTACGCGTCGTGCAAACATTTCTCAAAAAGCACGGGATCATGCCCAAAGAGTACACCATGCAAAATGGCTCGGGCTTGGGTCGTGGCAACCGCTTCTCTCCTTTGCAGATCGCGACCCTGCTCAAAGGTATGCTCGCCGATCTGTCCACACGTCCCGACTTCCTGACAGTCCTCCCTGTTGCCGGGAAAGATGGGACGCTGCGCAATCGTATGCTCTCGATAAAGAGTACGCTGCGTGCAAAAACAGGCACCATCGATGGTGTCTCCAGTCTCTCTGGTTATGTACAGACGCGCGACAAACGCATGTTGATCTTCTCGATCTGCATGAATGGAAAACTCAGACAAGTGAAACTCTTTCGTCGATTACAAAACAAAATAGGCGCTGTTCTAGCGGCGTATCCATGGAAGAAATAACATGAAATATATACTCCCGCTCCTACTATCGCTTATCCTTCTCATCCCAGGTAACGCGCCTGTTTGGGCAGGCAAAAAGCACAAGAAAGTGTCCAAACGCGCAGCTCTTCGTGCGATGAAAAAAGCCCGCAAAGCTGTGCGTAAAGCCAAACGCGCGATCCGCAAACGAGATCGCAAGACCTACGCCAAAAAGCGTCGCTACAAACGCAAAAAGCGTCGCTACAAACGCAAAAAGTGGCAAAGTCGTAAAGTCGCATGGCAAAAAGCCAAAGAGGAAGTGCTCGCGCTGTTCAAAAAACACGACCTCGCTTACGAACCCAAACAACGGAGACTCACACAGGCACACTTTGGCCTGCCCAAAAAACTTGGTGCCTTCCCAATTACCGTTGAATTGGCACCACGTATCCGTTTCTGGGCCAAGATCTTTGGCGCATACCGCTCCAACGAGATCGTCCTGTACAACCCCAAACGACACATCTTCATCACGCACTTTGCAGTCAAAGGTGGCGAACTCTCCCCCGACGATCCCTACAAAGTCCGCCGCAAAAAGAGCCGCAAACGAGTCAAACACGCTGCCAAAAACATGAGAAAGCTGCGCACTGCGTTGCGCACACTCGCACGTCTCGAAAAGAAAGCCGAGAGACAAGAACGTGCCCATTGGTGGAAACTTCGTAGATCTCTCTGTCGCACTCCCAAGTCCTGGCGAGCACGACGTCTCTGTCGTAAAGCATTGACCTTCTCATCTGCACGCATCAACGCAGCACGATGGAACAACTACTTCAAAGGTCTCGACGCCTACACCCGAAGCATCTTCAAGCGCATCAACGAAGAGCCACATATGAACGGTCCAGATGGACACAAACTCTTTCGGTTGCTCGCAAGTCAGCGCATCTCGTGGCAAAGTAGCTATCGTGGCTTCTACAAAAAAGGCATGCGTTTTGAACAACGATACCACAAACATATCGCACGCATCCTGAAGGCCTCCAAGCTCCCACCACAGCTCGCGGCGCTCCCCTTTGTCGAGTCGATGTACAACCCCTCTGTCCGCTCATATGCCGGCGCTGTTGGACTCTGGCAATTGATGCCTGATACAGGCAAAGAGAACAGCATGTACATCGTGCATCGCCGAAAAAATCGCTCCATCTTTCCATTTGACGAGCGACTCGATCCTCTGATGGCCACAAAAGGTGCCACGCGCTTTCTGCACCTCTGCCGTCATTACTTTCCCAAAAACTGGCCCCTCGCGATCACATCGTACAACCAGGGACCAGGACGTATGCTCAAAGAGTCCAAAAAATACGGACGCAATCTCGACAAGATTATCAAGCGTTCACGCACAAGGAGTTTCGGCTTTGACGGTCGTAACTTCTACGCGAAGTTCGTCGCGTCTGCGTATATCATCCAAAAACAAAAGACCTTCTTCAAAGAACTCCCCACCCGCGGGACACTGCACTACACAACGATCTCCTTCCCCCGTCCAGTCTGGTTTCGCGATCTGACTCGTATCACGGGGATGAGCGCTGCCTCCATCAAGATGTACAACCCCTCGTTGTTCAGCCTCAAATGGAACCGAAAGTTCCCTATCCCCGCACACTATCCACTGCGTATCGCGCCCTCCAAATACAAAAAGTACAAGCGCTCTATCAAACAATTCCAACAATATGGACGCTCTCTCAGACTGGTTAAAGCCATTAAAGGTGACAACCTGTATCGCATCGCCCGACGACACAACGTCTCATGGCGCGTCCTTGAGCGAGTCAACAGACCTTACGCGCACCTCGCGAGACTTCGTAAAAAGCCTAAGCGTCGGCGCTCTTTGTGTGCCAAACACACCGTCAAACAACACAAAGCCCTCGCCTGGAAAAAGAAAAAGAAACGCTGCGCGCCACTCTCCCCCAAAAAACGGATCGTGCGAGGCTCTTTAATTCGCATCCCCGCTGTCAAGTGGGCATCGCCAGCAGAAAAGACCTTCACATACCGCGTCAGAGGGACAGAGCCACTTGCGTTCATCGCATGCAAACATTGCACGACAGTATGGCACCTGCGCAAACTCAACCCCAAGCTGACTGTCAGACGGCTCCGCCCAGGGACCAAAGTCATCGTCCCGACCTGTTCGCGCTACAGAAGAAAAAGCATGTACCGCTACTGTGGGGTCTACCACTTCGGTGGTCGTCGCCGCTACGTCAGAAAACGACGAAAGAGAAGAAGACGCAGAAGACGCCGCGCACGTCGTCGAAAACGACGCAGCAAAAAGTACGTCAAGAGAAAGCGCCGCAAACGACGCAGCAAAAAGTACGTCAAGAGAAGCCGTCGCAAACGAAAATACCGTCGCCGTGTCTCACGACGATAACGTACTCGGTTTGCTTGGATTACAACCTCTTACTCCCTCACACAAAGAAACTCCAGCCACTCCCCTCTTACTCCCTGCAGACTAAAGCCAAACGCCCCATTCATAGCACAAAAAGTTCCCCCTCCCGTGGTGCAATCTGGTATCATCCCCACAGGCACTTTGTGAACTCTACAACGCACCAAGCCAACGGCTCCGTCTACCAGATGAAAGGGCAACAAGATGAAAGTAACACAACTCTCTCCACTCCTCTTCACGCTCCTCCCCTTACTCTCCTTGGTGCAAGGACCGATTGCATGTGCTCCCTCCCCTACAACCGAAGCAGCACAAGAGCAAGCTAAAGAACAACCAACCGCAACAGAGAAACAGGCAGAACAAATACAGACGGAGCCCACAAAAGAACCGACACAGGATGCATCGACACCAGAAACCACACATGATGAGCTGCTCCCTGAGCCAACCGTCGAAGCCACTGCCGAGCCGACCGTTGACGCCCCCGCAAGAGAACAGCCCGTACAAGAGCAGCCAGCCGAACAATCCGCAGCAAAGGCGAAGTGTGTAACTTCGACATTCACCCTCCAACAAAAACAGCGCGCGTACATCTTGTGTACACCCGATCCTCTGCCTGCCGGTCCTCTCCCTCTCGTTTTGGGATTTCATGGTGGTGGTGGCGCAGCCAACTCTTGGAAGAACGGGAACCCATGGCACGAGCTCGCCGCCCAAGAGGGGTTCATCATGGTGTACATGCAAGGGTGTAGAGATAACCTGACAGATTGTGTGGCCGTCAAAGGAAGCTACTCTTGGAACGTCGGCAAGAGCAGCGATCCCAGAACAACAGACGATCAGCAATATACTCTTGAGGTCGTCAAGCGACTGACACAAGTACACAAACTCTCCATCGACACAAACAAACGCTATGGGACAGGCCACTCACTTGGTGGGATGTTTTTGTACTCGATGTACTGCGATCGTCCAAACTGGTTCCGGGCCATTGGTCCTGTCTCAGCGACCCCTTCGGACAAGACGTGCACTCCTCACGCCAACACATCGATCTTCCATCTTCACGGTGAGGACGATACCAATGTCCCTTTTACGACAGGATGTTGCTCACGCGCACAAAAAAATACAAATAACGCGGCGTATCTACCGGGATGTAAACAATTGCCTCTCTGCACCAACCCCAACAACTACTGGTCTCCTGTTCGCTCTGGTGTCCACCCCTTTGAGACCGTCACAGGGTTGGATAAGATGGCGACGACGGGCTTACAGTGTAAGAGTACGCTCACACAAACTCTCAAGACAGCGGACGTCACATGTCAGGCCTTTGACAACTGTGCTCAAGGAAAACATGTGGAGTTTTGTATGGTCAAAGGAGTCGGACACGCGCTGCGAGATTTTCACCAAGTGATCGATATGAGGGCTCACCTGTGGGCGCGTTTTTCTCAATAAATTGGGAAGAAAAAAGACAAAGATTGACCCCAAGGGCTCTTATGTGTAGATTACTGTGCAATCGAACGAAGACATGAGGTCCACAGGGACTTGAACACGTGGCAAGAAGGCAGCCTCGATGAACGATCCAAATCCCTCTGAAGTCCTACCCCTCGAAGAACTCTCACTACTCATCTTGTGTGGTCCTTCAGGGAGCGGCAAAACGGAATTTGCCCGGCGATGGTTTCGAGAAAGTGAGATCATCTCAGCAGAGCAATGTAGTACGCTTGTGGCGGACCAACCGTCACCTGGAGTGTATAGTGCGCAAACCCTCTCCCTGCTCGAAACGATTGTAGATCATCGCCTTCACATCGGACGTTTCACGGTCATTGATGCCAACAACCTGGACTCCGATTGGCGACGGCGTCTGATCCAGATCGCCCGACACCACCAAGTCCCCGCCTACCTGCTCATCTTCGATGTGCCCCTTCAACTGTGTCTCAGCCGAAAAAAACGGCAGAGCAAAAAGGTCGACACACTTAAGATCACGATCCAGCACCATCAAGCCAACCAGACCTTGCGCATCGCTCCACAGGAAGGGTTTCGACAAATTTTCCAAATGAGTGACTTTGCCACAGAAGGTCCTCTCCCTCTCAAATACCCACTCCCCGTCCACCATCCACACCACGGCCCCTTCGACATCATTGGAGATATACACGGTTGTATCCATGAGCTTCATATGCTGCTCAAAAAGCTTGGATACCAACAAGGCAAAGACACCTACTTTCACCCACAAGGTCGCACAATCGTCTTCTTAGGAGATCTCGCAGATCGTGGTCCCAAGAGCGTCGACGTGATCAAACTCATGCTCGATCTTCACCAAGCCGGACGTGCCTTGTACATACCAGGAAACCACTGTGACAAGCTCGCAAGGTACCTACAAGGCGCAGCCGTCAGCCTTAACCACGGAATCGAAACCACCGTCAAAGAGTTTGAAGCGCTCCCCTCATCCGAACGTTACCAAATCAGCGAGCGTTTTCTACACATCTTTAGACAATCACCTCCTTATCTGATGTTGGACAACGGTCGCGTTGTCGTCGCCCACGCAGGACTCCCTGAGCGCTTTCATGGACGACTATCCCGTCGCATCCGCTCGTTCTCCCTGTACGGTGATGTCACAGGTGAATTGGACGCAGATGGCTACCCCATCCGACACGATTGGGCACAAAAGTACCGAGGCACCCCACTCGTCGTATATGGACACACTCCCGTACTGTATCCTAAGTTTGTCAACAACACGCTCAATCTCGATCAAGGGTGTGTCTTTGGCGGCTCTCTCTCCGCCATGCGTTACCCCGAACGCGAGATCGTTTCTGTTCCCTCTGAGCGCACATACTGGCTCTCCAAAGCGTCCCGCCCAACAGACAACCAGACTCCGTCATAGCCCCTTCAGTCCGCGAAAAAGTCTACTCACAAAACGGAATATCACGACACCACAGGTAAAAATTGATTTACACGCCTAGCATTTGTGCATACATTTTAATGGGTGTGTCTCTACGTAGACGACAGGTAAACACATCACAACTATCGAGCGATATTGCCGATACTATTCAAATAAACCATGAGGCTTTCTTACAAAAACCTCCTCTTTTTGCGTCACTGCGTTCTTTTGGGCAGTCCACTTTTGGCCTTGTGCAACACGGTGTACAACACCAAATCACTGCCTGCCTTATCACAGCATCAATATGGGACTTTGTTATGGTCAGGAAGTATGTCTATGTTTTCTTCGGGTGTTTTCTTTTGCTGTTGTCTCTCTCCCTATCCGTCGCCTGCTCAGGAGGCGAATGTACATATGACTCCGACTGTGAGGGGGAAAAGTTCTGCCAAGAGGGCAAGTGTGTCGACGGTATCGTCGGCAATGCCTGTACCCTAAACACAGATTGTAAGACTGGGGAGTCTTGTATCAGCAGCAAGTGCATCAAAGTCGAGTGTACAGATGGCGAGCAAACGTCTTGTTACGAAGGCCCAACAGGGACCATTGGACAAGGGACATGCAAGGCTGGTGTTAAGCTCTGCCAAGGCGGACGCTGGGGTTGGTGTGAGGGCGCGATCACGCCTTCAAGTGAGCTGTGTGACAAACTCGACAACGACTGCAACGGCAAAATAGACGACGATCCGCTCTGCACGACAACCTGTAACGACGGGGACTCAAGACCTTGCTACACAGGTCCTGCAAGCACACGAAACGTCGGTCTCTGTCGAGAAGGGAAAGAGTTGTGCACCAACGGCGCCTGGGAAGGCTGCTCCGGTGACACCAAACCCGTCGCCGAAAAGTGCAACGACAATCTCGATAACAATTGTGACGGCAATATCGATGAGAATTGCGGTGACTGTCAGGACGGCCAATCAAGAGCATGCTACACCGGCCCAAGCAGCACCCGTAACATCGGAGAATGCAAAGAAGGTACACAAACCTGTGCAGGCGGCAAGTGGGGACAATGTCAAAATGAATCCATACCCCAAAACGAGACCTGTGGTGACAACAAAGACAACGACTGCAACGGCAGAGTCGACGAACTCGCGAGCTGTAATCAGGGATGCACAGACGGCACAACCAGAGCCTGTTACACCGGCCCCGCAGGCACCAAAGATGTCGGCGTTTGCAAGGGAGGTGGTCAGCTGTGCAAAAACAACAAATGGGAAGCCTGTGTCGGTGAAATCGTCCCCACAACGGAGATCTGTGGAGACGGTAAAGACAACAACTGCAACAACCAAGTCGATGATAACTGTGGTGTCTGTCGTCCCGGCTCACAAGAAGCCTGCTATAGCGGAACAACAGGTTGCACCAAAAATGGCAATGTCTACACCTGTAACACCCCATGTAGCGCAGGAACACGCACCTGCAAGGCTGATGGACAATGGGGTCCATGTACGGGCGAAACCACGCCAGCAGCGAAAGAGATCTGTGGAGATAACATCGATAACGATTGCAACAACTTCATCGATGACAATTGCAACACCAAACTCCACCAACCCTGCCAAACGGACACAGACTGTGGGACAGGAAACCGATGTGTCCGTGCAAGTAACGTCCTTCAAATCTGCGTGCAAGAGTGCACCAACGACCCCACAATCTGTAACAAAAACCCCAAACGCAAAGTATGCCGGGCCTACACCATCACTGACCAAGGACAACAACTCTCCATGTGCGCAGAGGAAGCATCCAGCGGACAGAGCTGTGACTTCTCCAAAAGCATCATGTGCAAATCCAATCTCGTCTGCGACAATGGCTCCTGTCGTGCCGCGACATACGTCAATGAAGGTGAAATCTGTGACTCCACTGCCGCAACGCCCGTCCTTTGCGCTCTCGGACTGACATGCGTCTCATTTGGAAACGGTCGCCCCAATGTCTGCCTCAAGCTCTGTAGTGTCGCGAATCCCGTACGCTGCTCACGCAGCTCCTTCTCTTGTATGCCTTTTCAAACAGGTGGACAGGTCGGTGGTTGTATTCAAACAACATGTACCCAAAACAGCGACTGTGTCTTCACAAACACACCCCATGAATGTGTCTCAACGTCCTCTGGAGGAAAGCTCTGTGTCTCCTCAACGTCCCCAGGCACTGCGACTTTCGGGAACATTTGCGACAACAACACCATCCGCTGTCAGGCTGGACTCACGTGTCTCGCGACAAGCTCAACAGCCGCCAATGGATTTTGTAGCCAAGATTGCACCACAAGTGGGACATGCCCAACTGGAGGGACATGCACACAGGTCAGCACCACACAAAAGATGTGCCTGATCCCATGCACCACCACCTGTAGCAACACACAGTTTACATGCCAGACCATTGGACAGCTCGGGAATTTCTGCTTTCCAAACTAATAGGCTTGTTGGGGATGGAGACAAATAAGGGGAGAGGTGACCAAAGAGAGGCGCACTTGGTGGGGCATGGAGCGGATATCAGACGGGGTGTTTAGAGCGAGGAGAGCGAACCTTCATAGAATGAATCCAACACACTCATGTACTTCTTCTCGATGACCTTGCGTTTGACCTTGAGGCTTGCGGTCATTTCTCCGTCCTCAACACTCAAATCTTTGGGCAGGATCGCAAACTTTTTGATCGTCTCGTAACGTGCGAGACCGGAGTTCAACTCATCGACAGCCTCTTGAACCATCGCGATGACCTTCTCGTGTTTGGTCAGCGCTTCGTAGCTCAGGTTACTGAGACCATTCTCTTCGGCCCATCCAGCGATACTCTCCTCATCGATCGTCACCAACGCGGTACAGAAGTTGCGTTTGTTCCCGTGGACAAGTACCTGGCTGATATATGGAGACAGTGATTTCAATGTCCCTTCGAGTGCTTGTGGCGCGACGTACTTTCCGCCGGAGGTCTTGATCAGATCTTTTTTACGGTCGGTGATTTTGAGGAAGCCATCAGCATCCAGCTCACCAATATCCCCTGTCATCAACCAACCATCTTTGAGCGTCTCGGCAGTGACTTCGGGCATGTTGTGATAACCGCGCAAGACACCGGGACCTTTGATCAAGATCTCGCCATCTTCTTCGGCGATCTTGACTTCTGTCCCAGGCAATGGAAGCCCAACCGTCCCAAACTTGTAACTCTCAGGAAGGTTGACAAAGCTCGCGGCGCTCGACTCCGTCAAGCCGTAACCTTCGAGAATCAAGATGTCTGCGGCGTGAAAAAATTCAGCAAGCTCGCGAGAGAGCGGTGCGCTCCCGGAGATGAAAAACTTGAGGCGACCCCCAAAGCGTTCCTGGAGTTTGGAGAAGACGAGTTTGTGTGCGAGTTTGGCCTGGATCGCAAGCAATCCACTAGGCTCTTTGCCCTTTTGCTTGAGCTTGGAGACTTGAGAGCCTATTTTGACCGCCCACTTAAAGATCGAATACTTAATCGCCCCACCACCTTGCGCGTTGGTGACGACTTTGTTGTAGACCTTCTCGAAGATCCTCGGCGCTGCGGCCATAAAGGTCGGACGCACAACTGCGAGGTTGTCGACGAGTTTGGGGATACGTCCATCAACCGCGGTGGGGTAACCTGTGTAAATTTGCGACGCTTCGAGTACTTTCCCGAAGGAGTGCGACAACGGCAACCACAAGTACTGCAGATCGCTCGCGGACAAGATCCCCAGATCGTGGATTCCCTTGCCTTCGTAGACCCAAGAACGATGGAGCAGCTCAACACCTTTGGGTTTTCCAGTCGTCCCAGAGGTATAGATCAGTGTAGAGAGATGATCTTCTTTCAGCTCATTGATCACCGCTTCGTACTTCTCGGGGTTCTCTTTGTTGAACGCATCTCCAAGCTCTTCGAGCTGCTTGAGGGTGATGACCCAGCCATCTTCGCTCTCACCACCGTCAAAGTTAATGACATGCTTGACTTGTGGGATTTGTTCACGAATCTCCAACAACTTTGCGACCTGATCATCATTTTCGGCAAACACGTACTGTGTTTGGGAGTCGTTGATGATGTACTCGCACTCTTCGGGTGTGTTGGATGGATAGATTGTTGTCGTCGCCCCACCGGCTCCGAGCACACCAAGGTCCGCCAGGATCCACTCAAGACGTGTTGAGGAGAGGATCGCACAACGCTCTTCAAGTCCGAGACCAAAAGAGTGTAAACCACCAGCAACCGCACGAACGCGCTCGCCAGCCTCGGCCCAGGTCATCTTTTTCCAGTCATCCTTGACAGGGTACAGATAAGCGAGTGCTTTGGGAGTATCTTGAATGCGATGCAAAAACATCGCAGGGACAGAATCAAACGATTTTCCACTCATCGCTGTATTTCCTTCCTCGCACCCTCTTGGTATCGGGGTACTTTGGTTTGGTTGACTTTCATCGACTTTCTCGGAGCGGCCTTCTTTGAGTGGCTTCTCGACACATGACAGGGATGACGATAAACACCACAAGAACCGCGAAGATGCATGGTACTGGAAGACAACGCACTGTCAAGTAGACGCCACGCTTCGGTCAGGAGAGAGTCAGAGAAAAGCCCGGAGGAGAGGAGAAGAGAGGGGGCAGAAAGGACAACACTGCGAGAGGGAAAAGGCTCGCAAAAAGCCTTCTCAGCGAATAGAGAGAAGCAAAGATAAACTAGATAGGACAGGAAGGATCACCACACTTACCAGAGCGTTGTGTCGCGGAGCCCGCACCAATCCCACACCAAGAGATAACAGATGATGGCCACCCTTTGACTTGGTAAGGTGATGCGCCCTCCTTCATCCAATATGGATGCGAGAAGGCAAAATCCCATATAGGCGCATAGCGAGACTGTCCAGCAGGAGGCGTCACTGGAGGCTCACCGTGTTTGCAGTCGTGAATACATTCGACAAAAAAGTGGCCGTCACTGGTCAGTTTCTTCTCAAGCTCTTTGGACGCGGTCTCAAAATTGAGGAGGACACAGCTGTCTTCTGCGCCCCCCCAAAGAACGAGACCTGGAAGCTTACGTGTGGGGGACTTCCATCCACGAATCAATCCATTTGAACTAAATCCTCCAGCTTGGCTACCGATCCCACCGGATAAGGAGATAAAAGAAGACAAATATTGGCTACGTGCCTGTGCGAGCTGGACCGTAAACAAAGCCCCCGCACTCACGCCAGCGCTGCTGACACATTCTTTGTCCACTTTGTATTGTGCGGAGACACACGCGAGCATATCATCGAAGAACTTGAACTCCTCTTGCATCCGCGCATCAGAGACAACAGGTGAGGTCATAAAGGGCCAGGGAAAATCGACCTCTGTGTTCGCGATGGGGATCTTAAACTTAATGTCCCCTTTCTTCTCCGGCAAAACCGCGATGAAATCCTGTTGATCAACTGCACTTTGGATCTCTCCTCGTGTCAAAAACTTGGACGCAGAACCTTTCAACCAATGCCACAAAAAGATCACAGGGTATGTCTTGCTCGGGTCAAAGGTTTTGGGTAAGACCAAGATAAATTCACGCTCCGCACCACCACTTTTGATCTTGTTACTACCCACCTTGAATGTAGGACACGTTCCACCCGAGTATGCAGGAGGCGCAGCAGCAAGAGTCGCGCCAGAGGGAGGTGTCATCCCACACTTGTACGTCCCGAGCTTGGGATCAAGTGGCACATCTGGCTTGGAAGGCTCAGGCTGGGGTTCAGGTCTCGTCTCATCAGGTTGCGTGGGTTCTGGCTCAGGAGCGATCACATCAGGTGCAGCGTCAGGTGTGCTCTCTTTTGACACCAACTCTTCACCAGAAGGCTCATTGGACTTCTCCACACTGGCGACCTCTGTTGCCTTTTCGGTTTGTCCACTGGACTCCTTGGCGCTCTCGCTTCCTGCCCCTTCGCCTGTTGGCGTCGGTGTCCCGCAATACATCAAACTCATCGAAAGAAACAAAAACAAAAACAACCAACTTCTCTTCAACATGAAGACCTCCAAGCATGCTATGCAAATGTGTTGAGACCGCATTATTACAGATCCCCACGCAACTTTGCAACGACCTGTACCAAAGCAAAAGATAACACACTGTAAGAAGAAGATTTTTCAAAGACAGGAAGAGGCAAAGAGAGGGGCGTGTAAAGTGGTGTTCTGGAAACCAGACACACAGCTTTGGGGATTGGATTTGCTAGCCATTTTTGCTCGTTGGGTTTCGAAACCAAGCGCACTCCTTGTGACAGGTCCGACCACGTTTGGAAGCAGATCGTATACAAGCTTTGCGCTCTGAGCGCACTCGCCCCATACACTTCCGTCTCAGTTTTCGAATACGACTTTTCCTACACGCTTTTTTGTTGCGTCTTTTGTGTCGTTTGACACATACACTGTGCAAGCGTCGGGCTCGACGAGTACATCTATTGAGTTTTCTCTCGGCGAACTGGAGACTTCGCTTGTATTTTGCTGCACAACGTTTGGCAGCATGTAGGATGCGAGCGCGTTCACACATGCTTCTGGCTCGTGGAACCATCTTACGACAGCTTGACTTCGCAAACAGCGCTCCCCTCTTCGTGCACGAAACACGCCGACGCATCAAGCGCGCCAAGTGCTTGGCTCTTTGTTTTTGGCATCGCTTGATACGACTTCGTTTTGTTTTCAAACAAGCTGTGGGTTTCCGATGACAGAACCGGCGCGTCCGGCAGCGCTTAAACTTCCTCTTGAATCGTTTTACACACCGGTCTTTTCGATTCTTTGTCAGAGCTTTGCAGTCACGTTTACATTGCGCGCCCCACTCTTTCGCTTCGGCAGCTCCCCCTGCGACAAGTGCAAATACCATCAGCAAACTACACACTTTGAATGTTTTTCTCATCCATGATCTCCATCATTCATTCAGGCGCGATCCTCTCCGACATCTATCTTGGACATCAGAAGACATTCCCGAAACGACAAAAGGCTACAGTCGTAGCCTTGGACAACAGTGTATGTGGATCGCTATCACTACACTTTTCGATCGTATCTCATGTATACGATCAACGAACACAGCGATAAAAAATTCAAAAGAGGAGCTCGCTCACGCATCAGAGATGCATTCAAAAGTAATTGATTTATCAATACATAGAAAGCATTCAGGGAGCAGGAAAGGAACATTTTGGGGGAGGTTTTTTTGGGAAGATGAGAGAGGGGGAAGTCTCATTCAGCTTGCTGAATGATTACTTTTTCCAGGGCTTGAGAGCTTTGATCCAGTTACAACGCTTGTGGCAAGCTTTGCGGCGTTTTGCAACGCGCTTGTGACAAGCTTTTGCACGACGAGCGGAGCTTGCTCTGCAGCGTTTGTAGTTTTTGCGTGCCCATGCAGCACAGACTTTGGAGGGACGACGTTTCCCGAAGTACTTGTAGCAAACGCCAGACCAAGCTTTGACGCCTTTGCGGCAAGCAGCGGCACGACGTGCAGCATAGGAAGCGCGAGCTTTGTAGCGTTTTGCACAAGCTTTTGCGTAGCGTCTGACGCGAGCACGGTAGCAAAGTTTGCGGTATTTTTTGCGGATCTTGAGACAAGACCACTTCGCAAACTTGATAGCGCGCTTGATACAAGCTTTACGACGCTTTGCGTAGCGTCTCACGCGATTCACGCGGCGAACTTTACAGCGCTTATAACGCTTTGCAGCAACTCTTTTGCAGTGGTTTCTGACTTTTGCAGCCTTACAGATTTTGTAGAAGACTTTCGCACGAGCAGCGCATCGCTTGGTGCGATTCTTGTAACGCTTGTTACAACGGCTGTGACGAACCTTTGCGGATTTACCACAACGCTTATGGCAACGCTTGAACCAGCTAGCATCAGCTTGTCCGCTGGAAGTCAACATGAATGCACCGAGAACAAAGAGAACACTGAGAGCTCTTTTCATTTGGTTTTCTCCTAAGGCATGGTAGCCAGATAAAGTGGGAAGTGAAAAAAGATGTGTCAGCAAAACAAGCACTGCTCTTTTTTCCTCATTTGCGAACCACTCTCATGGACGCGACCGATATCCCTTTATTCAAAAAGAGCGCATAAAACTCCCCAACAAAACACAAAACCCTTACATCTCAAAAAGATAGAAGGTTGCATTTTTTTAAATGCATGCACGTAAGGAGACAAAAGGATACGTCCACACCGATCTGATCTACGATGTCCTTCATTATATATGGGAGGCAGTGGATCACCCCATGATCCCCCTCGGTCCTCTTTCGCTATTGACCATAGGCCTCGTCGTAGTCTTCCATCGAAGCAGTCACAACAGCGCGAGCATGATCGGCACCGTAGACTTTTTCGATCGAGACATTGTTTTCGCTACCAGGCACAAATTTGTAGGTCATAAAGTAGTGCTGAAGTCGCTCGACAAGAACCTGTGGAAGATCGTCGAGATCTTCGAGTTGTCCCCAGACGTGATCATTTTCGAGAACAGCGATGATCTTGTCATCAGCTTCATCGTGATCGACCATCTGCAAGCCTCCAACGACCTTCGCGGTGACGATGACCTCAGCGCGGTTGATCGGTCGCTCGCTGATCACACATATATCGAGTGGGTCGCTGTCTCCACGTTTTGCCTTCGGTGAGAGCGCGCAGACACGAGCGCCACAAAATGTACGAGGGACAAACCCGTACAACGCAGGGTGTTGTGAAGAGCTACGGTGGGGACGATCCACACATAGATAACCGGTGCTCTTATCGATCTCGTACTTCACCAAGTCAAAGGGCGTGATCTCGATGTAGGCCTTCACAGAAGAAGGTGCATTGTCTCCAACATCCAGACCATGCCAGGGGTGAGGTCGCCAACGATAAAACGGTTTCGGAAATGACATATCTACCTATCCTATATGGAGAAAAAATAATTCAAAAGGGCACATGGTCACCACAGACCGCAGAGGAATATAGCGAATGGCGACGCATCTGTCTGCGCTTTTTGGATGCACAAGCCCCCTCAGAGGTGTCTTTGAGCCTATTTTTTCCTGTAATACACCGTTTCAACATATCTTTTTCGGATGGTGACATTTTCGCAAGTTCTCACACAACACCGAGCCTATCATCCCCACACACAAAGACCCCGAAGACACCAAGGGCTTGTGTCCTTGTCTTTCACTCCCAAAACGCTACAATGCCCCACACACCTCACACATCAACGATGTCTTTCTGCCAACAAGACACCACGGCTGCAATTGTTTAAGGAGCTCTGCATGGCACGTACGATAAAATGGAACCGAGAGTCGACGTTGTGGATCGCACCAACACTCGCGCTCCTCGCGGGCTTGTTCGCGAAGAGTCAGGGGGTCCCAACACCTGCATGTTGGACGATGGCAGTCGCGATCATTTGCGCGCTCTGGTGGATCTTTGAACCCATCCCCATTCCAGCGACATCCCTCATCCCCTTTGGTATTCTCCCTCTCACTGGCGTACTCAGCAACAAAGACGTCGCAGCCGCTTACGGTCACCCTTTGATCCTATTGTTAATGGGAGGCTTTATCCTCTCGACCGCGATGGAGAAGAGCGGCACACACAAACGCCTCGCCCTCGGTATCGTTCGGCTCGTAGGAGGCGGTGGAAAACGGCTGGTCCTGGGATTTATGATCGCAACGGCGCTCTTGAGTATGTGGATCTCCAACACCGCGACAACCCTCATGTTGCTCCCTGTAGCCCTCGCAGTGATCGACCAGAGCGAAGACAAAGACATCGCGATCCCGCTTATGTTGGGGATCGCTTATTCTGCGAGCGTTGGTGGGATCGGGACGCCTGTTGGAACCCCTCCCAACGTGATCTTCATGGGGATCTACGAAAAGGTCACCGGAAAAAGTATCAGCTTTTTGGCCTGGATGAAGATGGGTATCCCACTTGTCGTCTGCTTCATCCCTATTATCTGGCTTTACATCACAAGACAGCTCAAGCAGAGCGCACCGATCAAGCTTCCGACTTTGGGACCATGGAGAAAAGCAGAGGTCCGGGTACTAGGTGTGTTCTTCATCACAGCGGTCGCCTGGATCACACGTGTCGCGCCGATGGGAGGTTGGAGTCAATTTTTGGGTCCGGTGCGGATCGGTGATGACACAGTCGCCTTGACGGCTGCGGTGATCATGTTTTTGATCCCCGACGGTGAAGGTGAACGCCTACTCGACTGGGAGACTGCCGTACGTATTCCTTGGGGAATCCTGCTGCTGTTTGGTGGTGGGATCGCCCTCGCCAAAGCGTTTGGTTCTTCGGGATTGAGCGCGATGATGGGACAGACCCTCTCCGGTCTGACACACTGGCCGGTGCTGCTGATGTTGTTTGTAATCGCGATCGCCGTAACCTTCTTGACGGAGGTCACCTCAAACACCGCGACGACAACGCTGCTCATGCCGATCCTCGCGGCGGCAGGTGTCGCCGCAAATATCGATCCAGCCCTCTTGATGATCCCCGCGACGATGAGCGCAAGCTGTGCGTTTATGTTGCCTGTCGCGACAGCTCCCAACGCGATCGTTTTTGGGACACAATACATCACAACACAGACCATGGCACGTGAGGGATTTGCCCTCAATACCATCGGCGCCTTCTTGATCACAGCGCTGTGTTACTTCATGCTCTGAGCCCCTCCAAAGCCCAACCATCACGCAACAACCGTACATCTACACCACGTTGCGAATTTCTCCTTGACGACCCACACACAAACTGTTAAGACCCTGCCAACACATCGCTCGGCAACGGAGCGTGTACCTTTCCTTTAAGACAGTCCAGAGAGGCTGATAAGGACGACATATGCGACCCCTTCGACAACAACACCTGTTGTCTATCCCCACATCTGCATCCCACGCGAAAGCACACATTCATCCGATCATACCGGACACAATCGAATATCTCCCTCACACAACATCGCACACGCATATCCACTCCTGTCTCGCTGGCACGACGACACGTCGTTCCCACACTCATCATGCTGGAGCCATGGACTCCAGTCGCACTTGAGGAGACATTGATGGCACTCACATTCAAGGTTCAGGTCATGAGCGAGAAAGACATCAATCGCGCATTGACCCGCATCGCACACGAGATTCTGGAGCGCAACAAAGGACCTGAAGACCTTGCTCTTGTCGGCGTCTACACACGTGGCGCGCCGATCGCCGAACACCTCGCCAAAAAAATCGAGGAGATCGAAGGCACCAAACCACTGCTCGGAAAACTCGACATCACACTCTACAGAGACGACCTCTCCGAGGTCTCAGTCCAACCAATTGTCAAGCGCACGGAGATCCCCTTCGATGTGCAAGGCAAAAACATCGTGCTCTGTGATGACGTCATCTACACAGGACGTACCGTCCGCGCGGCACTTGATGCAGTCATCGACCTCGGACGTCCCGCGTGTATCCAACTCGCGACGCTCGTCGATCGCGGACACAGAGAGCTGCCCATCCGTACGGATTTTGTCGGTAAAAACCTCCCCACAAGTCGCCATGAAGTTGTCAAAGTCAAGATACACTCCGTCGATGGCGAAGAGTGTGTCGAGCTCTGGGAGATGCACAATGACAAATAACGAACAACCCACTCCATCCCACATGCTAGACCTCAAAGAGTGGTCCAAAGACAACGCCCTCAATATCTTTCGCACCGCCGATGAGATGAGCCAGATCCTCGGACGGACGATCAAAAAAGTCCCGGCACTCCAAGGATTCACTGTCGCCAACTTGTTCTTCGAGAACAGCACACGCACCAAGTTGAGCTTTGAACGCGCAGCCAAGGCACTCAGCGCCGATGTCATGAACTTCTCAGCCAGCTCCTCCAGCCTCTCCAAAGGGGAGTCCCTCAAAGACACACTGCGCACACTCGACGCGATGCAGGCCGACCTGTACATCGTCCGCCACGGCGTCTCAGGTGCCCCCTACCAGCTGCAAAAATGGACAAACGCCGCCATCGTCAACGCCGGCGATGGACGACGCGCACACCCCACACAAGCGCTGCTCGACGCCTTCACATTCCGCACATCCTTCCCCAACTTCGACGGCTTTGGTGGCAAAAAACTCGTCATCGTCGGTGATCTCATGCACTCCCGTGTCGTCCGCTCCAACGTCGAGTTGTGGACCAAGCTCGGCGCACAAGTCACGCTCTGTGGTCCCAACAGCCTCGTCCCCCCTGCCCTCGCTGCATTCGAAGGTGTCGAACGCAACCTCAATCTCGCAGAAGCCGTCGAAGGTGCACACGCTGTCATGGCCGTTCGCATCCAACACGAACGTATGCAAAAAGGACTCTTCCCCTCCCTCGCCGAATATCGTATGCGCTACCAACTCAACGAAAAGATCATGGAACGTGCCCATCCCGACGCCCTCGTCATGCACCCTGGTCCCATGAACAGAGACATCGAAATATCTGGCTCACTCGCAGACAGCGAACGAAGTGTGATCGAAAAACAAGTCGCCAACGGTATCCCCATCCGCATGGCCGTCCTTTACACCCTTCTCGTTGGGAGGAAAAAATCATGAGAATCGCCATCCGAAATACATTCCTCATCGACACAGAGGGCGAACACGGCGTAGGTGACCTCTACATCAAAGATGGCCTGATCGAAGGACGCAATCTCGGCGGCAAAGTAGACCAGGAGTTCGACGCAAAAGGACTCGTGACGACACCTGCATTCCTCGATCTACACGCCCACCTACGCGAACCCGGACAAGAAGCCAAAGAAGACCTGCGCTCCGGCTTGAGCGCCGCAGCCGCTGGAGGCTATGGGACCGTCGTGAGCATGGCCAACACGAGCCCTGTGATTGATGAACCAGGCTGGGTGCAGACGTTGCTCGAACGCGCTGAGTCCATCCAACAAGCTCGCCTGCGCCCTGCCGCGACACTCAGCCGTGGTCTCAAAGGAGAATTACTCACGGACTTTGCCGCCCTTCAGGAAGCAGGCGCGGTGATGATCACAGATGACGGCATCCCCGTCCAAGACGG
The DNA here is from genome assembly GCA_002731275.1 of Deltaproteobacteria bacterium. Taxonomy (GTDB): domain Bacteria; phylum Myxococcota_C; class UBA6777; order UBA6777; family UBA6777; genus UBA6777. The sequence goes on from PCBK01000095.1 coordinate 36,248, forward strand.
ACACCTGATGAGACGCGCCTGTGAATATGCCGTAGAGCTCGACCTGATCATCCAGACACACTCCGAAGATCCAGGTCTTCGACAAAATGGTGTGATGAACGAAGGACGTATCAGCCACCAGCTCGGTCTTCCTGGAAACCCCATCGCCGCAGAAGCTGCGATGATCTACCGCGATTGTGAGATCGCCTTGATGACAGGCGCCCGCGTTCACATCGCACATATCAGCTCCAAGAGAGGTATGCAGATCGTCGAATGGTTCAAGGAGCAAGGTGCCAATGTCACCGCTGAAGTCACACCCCACCACCTCACCCTCACGGATGAATCGTTTTTACAATTTGATCCCCTGTTCAAAGTCGCTCCGCCCCTCCGCACAGGCGAAGATGTCAGCTACCTGCGTGACGCCGTAAAGAGAGGTGTCGTCGATAACATCGGGACAGATCACGCCCCCCATACACGCGCCGAGAAAGAACACGATCTTCTCCACGCGCCCTTTGGGATCGCCAACCTCGAAGTCTCCTTTGCGCTCCTCTACACACACCTCGTCCAACAAGAAGGGCTCCCTCTCAGAGACCTGCTCAAACTTCTCCAAGACGGCCCAGCCAAGATCATGAAGTGGGACATCCCCTCACTCGCCACAGGAATGCCCGCAGATGTCGTCGTCCTCGACCTCGAAAAACCAAGAGAGGTCACCCCCTCGACCTTCAAGAGCAAAGCCAAGTGGACCCCATGGGATGGCCAAACACTCCAAGGCTGGCCCATGTACACGTTCGTTCGTGGACAAAAAACCTTCCAACGTGTAGACTAATCCCTCCATCAAACCTTGCATCAGTCGAATACAGCCCCCTTTTCATGGAGGATATACATGGACACATTTTCCGTGCTCACGACAGAACCACAAACTGTAGGTGTGGAGTGGTTTGCTGAGATCTCCGACCTCTTGCTCAACAAGACGGAGTTTGTCGTTGCAGGCATCCCTCACAGGTTCACAGAGATCGAATACTACTACTTCGGTGGTGAACACAAAGACCCCTTTGCACACTGTGATCCATTGCAACAGACAACGGCCAAGTGGTACTTTCACAGGGAGTCAGGTTCCTACAGAGGAGGCAGCTTCAAGGGTCTCGATATCAGCTTCGGCAGTGAAGGAATGTTCGGTGGGATCTTGATTCGCACCATCGAAGACCCAGACGGCAACGAGATCAACGGGTGTTCGTTGTGTGTGGATCATCTCCTCAAGACCACAGGACACGCAAAAGTCGCCGACCTCGATGGAGAAGTCGCCGAGCGTCTGATCTGGGATGAGAGCAGCCCGATCCACATCCGACACAACGATGCGCTCACAGCGAAAGAGATCATCCCAACCGCGCGCGTGGGGTTGACCCTCAAACGAATGGGCAAACATCCGGATATGCCTGCGTTCATCATGAGAGATTATCGCTATCTCACCATCCCCAAGATCAAAAAGGGCAAGGTCCACACGATCATCGCCTACCACAAACAAGGCCTCTCAGCCGAAGAGATCAAGCAAAAGACACGCAGCCCGCAGCGCACGATCAACGGCTACATCGATGCCTTCGATGAGGGCCAGCAGCTCGAAGACTTTCAAAGCTACAAAGGCCAATCCCTCAAGTCAGCCGATGTCTGTCGCCTTCATGGGACATGGCATCGCCACTTCGCGACGACCTCCTAAGAACATCCACCCCACCACCTCTTGCTTGTCTCCAAGACTTTCTTTACAATATATCCGCCGAACAGACGTAGAAGATCGCGACCCCGTATAGGAGAAGAGAAGATGTCCAACCAGCTAGATAGAGAAGTCCTCGTCTTCCGATTGTTAGCCGGCGAGCTTTCCGATGAAGAGGCCACTCAGGCGCTTGATGCGATTGAACAAGAACCCGAGCTGCGCGAACTTCTCCTCCAAAGAGACGCCCTCCAGGAAGCCGCAAAGCATCTCGTACAAGCCCTCACCATCAGCGAAACCGAGATCCGCGACTACATCCTCGGAAACATGACGCAAGACCAACAACGCACATTTGAGGAGCGTGTCTCCAAAGACGAAGACGCACAAGACCGCGTCGAACAAGCCAAAAAGCTGCTCAAGACCTTGCAAACCACTCCCTCCACCAACGCCCCCGCCAAAAATGAGACCGCACACTGGGTCGCCGCCAAATCCGAGAAGGTGCTCAGTGACCTCGCTCTTCACAGCGAAGCGCCCGAAGAAAACGACCTCAATATGACACAAGACTTTCGCCCCGCTCCCTCCAAGGTCCAAACCAACCAAAACGACGACGGCGAACCCAAACCCGCAAAAGACCAACTCACAGCTTCCTACGAAGGCGCGCTCGACCCCGACGCCGTCCCCACCGTCGATCTCTCAGACCATCCGGGCCTGACACAAGCCATCGGCTCTGCCGGCGAAGGTCTGCAGCTCGAAACAACAGTCGAATCACCACCTCCCCCTGAAGTCCAAGAAGCCGCAAAGGCAGGCAGCCTGACACACACCTTCGATCAACCCCCTCCACCTCCACCAGCCGAACCCAAACGCATGGACCAAACCGTCGAAGTCCGCGCATCACAACAACCTCCCCCCCCACAAGAGAACAGCCGATACACCGCTGTCCTTGAGTTCCACAGTAAGTCCAACCGCGAACGACACACGCTCCAGAGTGGTCCCACACTGATCGGCGCCCTCCACCCATGTCAGATCCAGATCGAAGACTCAGAAGTCTCCGGCGTACACGCAAGACTCCTGTTCAGCGAGAGCACCGGCGGACTGTGGATCGAAGATCTGCGCTCCACCAACGGCACCTACCTACTTCAAGATGTCCGAAAGATCCGACTGTCTGCACCATCCCGTGTCGAAGGCAAAGACTACCTCCTGACCTATCCACAAGAACTCAAAAACGGCGACAAACTCCTCGTTGGCGATACGTATATCACCGTCGAGATCCACACCAAATGACCATCTATCAACAGACACCTTCCCACCTACCAAAAGAGAGCCCGATCGCGTAAAGATCCATTCCTTTTGCCCCAACACAACCGGGAGTCCTTTCTTGCGTTGCCCTCAATGCCACTCAACGTTTCAGCAAGACATCGCCGAGATGTCCTTTTGTCTCCACTGTCGCTTCCCCCTGCGAGACATCGCGCACAAGTACAAGCTCGCCCGTGTCCTCGGACGTGGTGGCGCAGGGACAGTCTATCTCGCCCATCACATCCGCCTCGCACAACACAACGAACGCGTGATCAAGATCATCACGACGCCCCGACGCACAGAAGAACTCGAAGCCCGCTTCTATCAAGAAGTCCAGATCACCGCGTCGCTCTCCCAATCCAATGACCATATCGTCCGTATATACGATGACTTTGGTTATGAAAAAGGTCTCGGCTACTACTACGTCATGGAGTACCTACAAGGCCAAAGCCTGCGCGAGCTGCTCGACCAACAAGGCGCCCTACGTCCCGACGTCGCCCTCCCCCTCTTCCACCAAATCTGTATGGGGATCATCGCCGCCCACAGAGAAGGCGTCATCCACCGCGATCTCAAACCCGAAAACGTCCAAATCATCAGAAGACCTGACATCCCACTCTTCGCAAAGGTGATCGACTTTGGCATCGCTTACACCCTCACAGAAGACGCCGCGCACATCACCAAAGGGCTGATCGGCACACCACAATACATGTCCCCTGAGCAGTGCCTCGACAAACCCATCGACCAACGCACCGATATCTACGCGATGGGCGTCGTTCTCTACGAAATGCTCACAGGTGCCACGCCCTTCATCACGGACAACACCCCCTCCCAATCAGGCAACTTCGCCGTCATGTTCGCCCACGTCTGGAACGAACCACAACCCATGCGCAGACGCTGGCCGACCCTCGCGATCCCTGACACACTCGACGACATCGTACTCAAGATGCTCGCCAAAGATCCCAATCACCGCTACAACACCCTGCAAGAAGTCCTTCACGAGATCTTACAGGTGATGGAGCTTCCACCTTCGACAGCGCTGCCCTCCTTGCAAAATATCCCGGCGCTCGACAACCACATCAATACACCCCGCTCCACCGCACAGCGCCTGACCTCCGTCCCCTACCATACCACACAAGCCTCCTCTCCCTACGACGCGCTCAACAGCATGGAGCGCATGTACCTGCAAAAGAGCAATCTCAAAGAGTCGATGACACCGTTCATCGGTCGCGCAGAAGAATTGCAGCGGCTGACACAGCTCTTCACAGAAGGACATCGACTCGTGACCCTCCTCGGTCCAGGCGGGACAGGCAAAAGCCGCCTCGCGACTGAGTACGGACGCGCACAGATCGAACAACGCGATGGCGGCGTCTGGTTCTGCGATCTCACAGAGGCACACAACTTACGCGACCTCCTCAGCGCCGTCGCGACACCGCTTCAGATCCAATTGTCAAACAGCAACACAAACGACGCCATCCAACAGATCGGTTATGCCTTGCGTTCACGTGGTGACACGCTGATCTTGATGGACAACTTTGAACAGGTCCTTCAACACGCCCCACAGACATTAGGGGTCTGGATGACAGAGGCCCCACAAGCGACCTTCTTGTTGACGTCGCGAGAACGTCTGCGGCTGCCCGGCGAGCATCCCTTTGACCTCCCACCGCTCCCAGAAGACGAAGCGCTCGAATTGTTCAAACAACGGGCCAAAGCAGTCCGTGCGGACTTCGAGATCGATGACAGTAACAGGGAGACGCTCCTTCATATCGTCGAACGACTCGACAAACTCCCCCTCGCGATCGAGCTTGCCGCAGCGCGCGTCAACATCCTCAGCCCCGACGCCCTCCTCGACCGTCTCGACAAACGCTTCCAACTCCTCAGCAGCGGCAGAAAAGAGCTACCACAACGACAGGCCACACTGCGCGGCGCGATCGATTGGTCCTGGGAGCTGCTCGAAGATTATGAACAAGAGACCTTCTCACAATGTGCGATCTTTCAGGGCGGCTTCACCCTCGAAGCAGCCGAAGCGATCCTCGACTCTCAATTTGAAGATGCCCCCTGGATTCTCGATCGCATCGAAGCCCTCAAGGACAAATCCCTCCTGCGTTTTTGGAAGCCTTCACACAAATGGAGCGACACGCGCTTTGGGATGTACGAAAGTATCCGCGAGTACGCCGCCGAAAAGCTCAAGAAATCGGAACAGCGCGATGACCTCGCGAAGAGACACGCCGCTTACTACCTGAAGCGTGGCAGTGAACTCTCACAAGGCGTCTACCAACACGGTGGCGTCAAAAAACTCCACAAACTCTTCGAGGAGTCGAGGAACATTCGTGGGATTTACAAACGATTCAAAGAGGACGACCCGCTCCTCGCCCTGCAAGCTCTCCTCGTCCTCGAACCCGTCTATTCGATGAAGGGTTCTCGCCAAGATTACCTGGAGATGTTGCGCCCACTCCTCTCACTCGATCAAAAAGAAACCAAGCTCGAACACATCAAAGGTTTTCGCATCCAGGCGGAGATCCTGCGTCGTGTCGGGCAGGTCGACGAGGCTCACAAGACCTTCGCCTTTGCTCTACACGCGGCAAAAGAACAGGGACATCGCGCTGAAGAGGGAGACATCCTCAACAGAGTCGGCAATCTCACCCGTCTACAGGGCGATAAACAAGGTGCCAAAGACCTCCATCTCGAAGCGATGAAGATCTTCAAGTCACTCGACGACAAACGAGGTGAGGCGATCTCCCTTGGACATCTAGGCAATATCCATCGCCTCCTCGGTCATCTCGACGCCGCAGAGGAGTTTCATCTGCGCGCCCTCTCCCTTCAACAAGAGACAGGTGACAGACGTGGTGAAGGCATCGCGCTCGGCCAGCTCGGCAATCTCTACAGAATCCAAGGCCGCCTACACGAGGCCAACAGATATTACGGCCTCGCCCTGAAGATCCACCGCGAGCTAGGCGACCGCAACGGCGAAGGCATCGACCTCAACAATCTCGGCAATTTGCTCATGAGACAGGGTCGCCTTCGAGAAGCTGAGAAGCACTACAAGAAAGCCCTCGATATCCACAGAAGAAGCGGAGATCGTCGCGGCGAAGGCATCGCCTCCGGACAGCTCGGCAATCTCTACAGGATGAAGGGTGACTTTCACAAAGCCGAACCTCTCCAGCGGAATGCCTTGCAATTACAACGCACACTCGACGACAAGAGAGGCGAAGGCATCGGGCTCAACAACCTCGGTAACTTGTACCGTTCACAAGGACATTACAGAGAGGCCGAACATCATTATCAACAGGCCATCGAGATCCACAAACGCCATCACGACAGGATGGGTGAGGGCTTCTCGCTGCTCTATCTCGGGATCTTGTACCTCGAAGAGCAACGTTATCTGGACGCTTCGCGCTCTCTACAGCAGGCGCTCACACAATTTTCCAAACGCCGCGTCAAAGGTCCACAAGGGACTGTCCTGAGTCATCTCGGGACGTGGCATCGTCTCGAAGGCCGTACCAAAGAAGCCATACAGTGTTACATGCAGGCGCTTGGGTTGTTGGAGAAGAAAGACCGCCGCGAAGAAGCACGAACACGCGCACTCCTCGGCAGCCTACACGCAGACATGGATAAAAAGACCGCTGCGATCAACTCCTTTCAAATCGCCCAACAGCTGCTTGAAAACTACGAAGACCCGCTCTCCAAAGCGGTCCTTGACATCTCACGTGGTCATCTCGACCTTTCGTACATGCGGGAAGCCATCAAATTCCGCGAACAGGCCGCAGCCGATACACATAAACAGGCCGCCCAAGAAAAGCTAGACCTAGTGAATAAGCCCGACTACATCGAGCTTCCTTCTTCGGCACAGGCGCTGAGTATGGCCGCTTGCTCAAGTGAGCTGCGGATCGCCATACAGTGCCTGGAGAGAGCCCTGCATAGCAGACATCACTGAAAATGAGGCCATGACATGTCCGGTACAATCAGAACGTTCGCGTTCCTCCTGCTCCTCTCTCTGACAGCGCTCCCCCACCTCGCTGACGCCCGTCCACAAGGCCTTTACACACTCGAAAAGGCGTTACAACATAGCAACTGGAGACATCGCCTTCACGCGATCGAGCAGCTCGCCCAAAGAGGCGATCGCGGCGCACGTATCATGTTGCGTGGGCTCTCCGATCAGGCGTGGCAGGTCCGACGCAAAACAGGAGAACTGTTCGCTGCCATGGGTCGCCGCGCCCAACCTTTTTTGTGTCAGGCCCTCACACACACATCACCACGAGCACGACTTCAGGCCGCAGAAGGTCTGAGCAACGCAGGGAAACCGACGAAGAAGACCCTACGTGCGCTCAAACGAGCCTTCAAGGATCGAGAGCCTGGTGTCCGTATGGCCGTGATGAAGGTGATCAAGCAATATACACCGCAGACCTTCTTGCCACTCCTTCCGACATGTTTGGAGGACAAGTATTGGCTGGCGCGCGCACGTTGTGCGGACGCAATCGGTGCGTACAAGCGCCGCGCAGCGGCGCTCATTCCCCACTTGATTCGTCAAAGCCGTCACAACAAAGAACACATTCGTTTCTCCGTCTTGCGGGCGTTAGGTGCGATCGCCAGCCAACCAAAGCGCTCTTTGCCTGCCCTGATCGTGGGACTCGCGGACACACAATGGCGTGTGCGTTGGGCCGCCGCGACAGGGATCGGCGTGTTCCGGAAAAAAGCCAGACGTGCAGTGCGTCCCCTTCTGCGTGCTTTTCGAGACGCCAAACGCAAGATCCGTGGACCCGCGGCGATCTCCCTCGGCCAGATCGGAAGACGCGCGACACGCGCCCTCCCCTTCATCATCGCGCCCCTCCAAAAAGACAAGACGATGGCCCACATATCGAGTAAGCTGTCATCTTCTTTCCAACGCGCGATGCTGGCGTTCCAATTACGTCCCAAAGAGAAGCACTTGTTGTACCTGTTCTCACTGACACGCGCAGTCGCAGAGTATGGGAAGCTCGCTGTTCCTCTGTTGCGCAAGCGGACCTTTAGAGGGAAAGGGATGCCACGGATGTGGTTGTTGTTTTGCTTGGGTCGGATTGGCCCAGCGGCGAGACGTGCGACCCCACAGGTCAGGAGATTGCTGACACACCCCAAGCAAGAGGTCCGCTGGATCGCCAGCCTCGTCCTCGCGAGGATCGCCCCTCGTAAACAATCGACCATCCGCGCCTTAAAGAGACTGAAGGCTGATAAGAGTGAGTGGGTACAGGCGGCCGCAAAACAAGCGCTCTTTCACGCTGAGCTTCCCTACGCCAACCCCAAAGTCAAACGACTGCCTCAAGCTGAACAAGCTGCCGCACAATTCCTCTACGTAATGCGCAGCAAAGACACCTCCCCAACGCTCCTTTGGCAATAATCATCTCAGAACCAGCTTCCCCCTACTCAAACCTCGACACTCTCGGCTTGGCAAGGGGAGCGATGTATACAAGAGGAAGCAGAACCCCCTCAGACGGGCTTCGCCCGCCAGCTCCCCCTACTCAAACCTCGATACTCTCGGCTTGGCAAGGGGAGCGATGCATACAAAAGAATAAGAGTCAACAACCTCTGCCTAAGGGGAGCAGCTTGAGAGAGTCTCTGTGTTGACCAGTCCCAGTGAGAACACTCGAAATGACTTGGGGAAGCACAAAGCTCCTATTCAAATTGACAGAGAGCGAAGTGAACGGATTTGGGAGGGGAGGATTTCAATCAGTGTGAATTACGTGGTCGTCGTCTTTTGGGTGGCCATTCAAGTTCGATCACACCATCGACTTCACGGATGGTGTAGATCAGAGCGGCCCGACAATTGATCTTGGAGGTCACGGAGCCGACGTGGAGATTGAAGCGGGCGTTGTGCCAGGGACACAGGACAGTCGTCCCTTCGAGCGTCCCTTCAGACAGGGGCGCGCCCATGTGGGGGCATTGATTCTCGATCGCATAAACATTCCCTTCGACACGGAACACGGCGATCTCTTCGTCTTCAAATTTTCGGCACAGAGAGCCACCTTCGGCGAGGTCTGATGAATTCGCGTAAAATATCCACTCAGGCATCTTCAATGTCTCCTTTTGTTGTGGCTCGATTCGCCAGATAGAAGGTCCGTTTGTGTACTTTGGTACCTTTTGTGTGTATCACAGATGAGCCCCAAACATCACCAATGGTTGCAAAGATTTCTCGGACACCACCGTTTTTTGCGTGTATATTGCAAAGACACTTCACATACCACCCCAACCCGTTTTTGCGGCCTGGGTGAGAGAAAGGACGAAAGATGTACGCACAGATACAGCTCTGGAGTAGCGTCGTAGGTCTCGTGGTTGTCGTTGCTGGGTGGGTCCACTACCTCGCGCTGATCCCACAGGAGAAAGTCCCCGCAAGACCCACACTCCACACGTCACTGATGGGACTCTCGATCCTCGCGATCGTCGCCACGTTCACAGTGGGGATCGTGATGGGACAGGTCCCCTCTGTTGTCTCTTGGATCCTCGCCGGAAATGTCGTCGTCCTCGGCGGATTCTTTTTGTACTTGTTGACACAAGCGCCTTTACCGGATCAGGCGATCAAGGTCCGGCTCGGAGAACCCTTCCCACTGCTCACTGCCCCTGACAGCCAAGGGACGATACACAGCTCAGAGACATGGAAGGGAAAACGTGTACTGTTCAAGTTTTTTAGAGGGTACTGGTGACCTTATTGCGCCGCTGAGTTGCAGCGGTTCGACCAGATGAAGCCTTTGTTTGACCAGTACAATGTGAGCGTGATTGCGCTGAGTAAAGATACGCAAAAAGAGGTCGCATTCCACCTTGAGAGGGACGGATTGGAGAATGTATTGTTGTTGTCCGATCCAAAGCTTGAGATGATCCGAAAATTCGGTCTTGAACATCACAAAGCGCTGGAGTTTATCACCTGGAATGTCTTGGGCATCCCACTCGGTGTCCCCGGAGGGTTTAAGACAATGGCGATCCCTACATCGATCTTGCTCGACGAAGAAGGTGTCGTGCGATGGATCGATCAGGCCGATGATTACAGACAACGCGGCGATGAACAACGTATCCAAACCGCCCTCGAAGAGGTCTTTTCATCGTAAGTTTCTGGGGAGAAGCACTATCCGTCTTTTGGGGAAAAGAACTATCCGTTTTGAGGAGAAGAACTGTCCGTTTTGAAGAGAAGAACTGTCCGTTTTGAAGAGAAGAACTGTCCGTTTTGAAGAGAAGAACTATCGGGGGAAATGAATTTCCCCCAAGCGCGCTTTGCTTGCTTTCCCCCTCAGTTGAGCCTCTTTGAGGCTGTTTTTGTTTTCGTAGGGCTACACACATAGGCGTAGAGGAATTCTTTTTGAATTGAGCTGGCTATCCCCAAGGCCGTCAGGCCTTCAAATGCGGTCCGGCGCGCTGCGCTGGTTCAAATGCGGTTTCGCAAACGGTTTTGCAAACGCCTGTCTTGTATGCCATTCTTTGTAAGTGGTCCTCTCGCGAAGTAAGCGCATGAGTATGATGTTGCATTTCCCCCCATAGGGTCGGGCCTTGTGTCCGACCTCAAGGCATTGAAAACACACGCCAAAGGAGTTCGTTATGGTACACAGAGAGACTTTTGAGAACAGAGATGAACGATTTCGCCAAAAGCTCAAGCAGCTCGTCGCAAAGACACTCCCTGTCGTCTTTGTGTCCGGTACGCTCATGCTCACCCACTGTAGCTCCGGCCCCGCCACAAAAGAAGGCACACAAACCGAACAAACCAAAGAAAAAGTCACAGAGCAGGCAAAAGAAAAAGCAACAGAAAAAACAACAGAGCCCATCACAGAATATCCAGTGGTGGTTGATGGAAGGCGTCCAGATGGGCTTTGTGAACCGGCCTTTGATGACAGTTATATGACAGAGGAGCGGGACATTGTGAGCGCGTTCTTTGCCCGAATCGTCCACCTTGAGCGTTCTGCGGTCGTAGCCTTTGAGTATCTTGCCCGTGAATTGGAAGCCTATAACGCACCACAAGAGTTAATCGATATCGCCTACCAGGCTGTCGAAGAGGAAAAAGAACACGCTCGTTTGATGACACAGGTCGTCGAACACTTTGGTGGTGCGTCAATTCCCCCGGTCGAAGTCGCTCCCTTCAAACTCCGACCACTTTATGAGATCGCATTTGAGAACGCCGAAGAAGGTTGTACACGAGAGACATACGGTGCGTTGATGGCTTTGTGGCAAGCAGAGGCCGCGAATGATGAACTGGTACGTTCGGTGTGTGCGCAAGTGGGGCATGATGAGAGCCGACATGCAGCGCTGTCTTGGGCGATCGATGAATGGGTGACACCACTTTTGACAATTGAGCAACAGCAAGAACTTATGGCGATCAAAGCGTCAACGATGGATGTCCTTCGCGAAGAATCCAGGCGTCCCGTCCACCCTGCGCTTGTCAAATGGGCTGGATATCCCACACCACAAGCCGCTTCTCTCCTCCTCCAAGATAGTTTCGCCGCGTAAGCCTCCCCTCCCAATAACCTCAATCATCATCAAGTAGCTCCAGCTTTGCCTTCTTGTTGATTTTACGGAAAACAAAAATGTCCACCGAACGTTTGCAACGAAGTCCCTTTTTGGTTTTATGACACTTCAACCATCCCGCAAAAGGCGAAAAAATAGTCAGTTGCCCCTTATCAACAGACCAATCTTGCTTGGACTCCTCGACCCCCCGAATCCCCATCGCGATCGTCTCAATTTTGATATGAGCTCGCATCCCAGGCATCAAAGTCATATGTATTTTTTTGGTCTTCCTCAAGTTCTCAATTTTTAACACATCCTTATAGATGTAGGAGCCCCAGTATGGACGCTCAAGCTCTCGCTGGTATTTTTGATAGGATGTGTATTTGTAATAACCAAATGACACAGTACCCACAACAAAAGTAAGCCAAAATAAGAATCTCATATTCCCTCCTTTTATCTATCTATCTTCAAGGACATCGTAGAACAATGAATCTACTTAGCAGTCATATTAACGTCAAGCATCTACCGATAAGAAAACGACCCAATAGAGAAAAATGACAATCACAAGCGACTCCGCGAACGCTTTTTTAGGGCGTGTCTGCAAACTTAAAGCCACGCCACGATCGAAGAAATCGTCCACATTGCCAAAAACATCTCAGGTAGCTTTTCGTATCTCGTGGCCAACCT
>PCBK01000096.1 GCA_002731275.1 Deltaproteobacteria bacterium
GAGTTGCTTCCATTGTTGGTTGGACAGGCCCTTACGTGGTATATTCATCATTAAACCTCCGTCCGGGCCGAGTAATTTAAGCGTTAGAGGGCCCGGGGGGAGGGGGTTTTAGCACAATCGGTAGTTTGCAGACACGCCCTAAACAAGGAGTATATCTTATGGATAAAGCCGCTCTTGAATCATACTATAAAGCCAATCATGACCGATTTCTCGAAGAATGGAAGACATTCTTGGCCTTCGAGAGTATCAGCACAGACTCTGCGTACAACGACAAATGCACAGAGTGTGCGCAATGGCTCGTTACGCACCTCGAAGGCATGGGCTTACACGCCGAACTGTTAGAGACGAGCACGAAGCCTGTCGTCCACGCCTACAAAAAAGGCAAAGATGGCGCTTCTACAGTTGTTTACTACGGTCACTACGATGTTCAGCCTGTCGACCCACTTGATCTCTGGGATACACCTCCTTTTGAACCGACTCTACGAGGAAGCCGACTCTACGCTCGTGGCGCACAGGACAACAAGGGTCAGACCTTTTACTTCTTGAAAGCCCTCGAAACACTCCTCGCAAACGATGCCCTCGACAACACCATCAAGATCTTCATCGAAGGTGAAGAAGAGACCGGTAGCTATGGCATCACCGAATCGATTCCCAAGTGGAAGGACAAGCTACAAGGGGATGTGTTGATGGTGTGTGACACTGGCGCGGTCGCAAAAGGTGTCCCGACTGTCACAATGGGACTTCGTGGGATCAACCACCTCGAAGTCTATATGGGTGGTATCAAACACGATCTTCACTCAGGTAGCCACGGTGGCATGGTGAAGAACCCCGCGATGGAGATGGCGCGCTTGATGGCGACACTCCACGACGAGAGCGGGCGCATCGCAGTTGAAGGCTATTACGATGACGTGGCCAATGTCAGTGAACAGGATAAAGAGCTCGCCAACGCCGGCCCCTTCACTGAAGAAGGGTACAAAGAGCAGATCGGTGTGCTCCCTACTGGTGGCGAAGATGGCTTCACAGCTGTTGAACGCAAAGGATTTCGTCCGACGATTGAGATCAATGGTATCCATTCAGGGTATGGTGGAGAAGGTAACAAGACGATCATCCCCTCCGAAGCGATCGCGAAGGTCTCCTGTCGTCTCGTCGGCAACCAGGACCCACAAAAGAGTCTGGAGCAACTTGTCGCTCACCTCGAAAAGCACGCTCCCAAAGACCTCGACTTTGAGATCCGACACAAGACGATTGGTGGGCCTGCGCTGCTCGTAAGTTCGACATCTCCTGTGATCCAAAAGGCAGCAGCGGTCCTCGATCAGCTGTCCGATGAGAAGCCTGTCTATTCATGGGAAGGTGGTTCGATCCCTGTTGTCGCCGAGCTGGCAAAAGTCTCTGGTGCAGAGCCGTTGTTGATTGGGTTTGGACTCGAAGAAGATCGTATCCACGCGCCCAACGAATCTTTCGATGTCGATCAGTTTGCCCTCGGTTTCCTCTACGCTTCCCTCATGCTCCAAGCCCTCTAAGACACAAATCCCCTCTCCCCTCACACATGACTACTGCAAAATCCCAGCCTCTGGACTCTCTAAAGCTGCGAGGACTTCTGGGCTCAGCTTCTGTTTGAGCTGTGTCACAGACAGTCGAGAACCGGAGTAGTGGTGATGATCTGCCTCGCGTACACCACCGACTGTGCTGAGGGGGATCTCGGGGAGGTTGTATGCCTTCAAGAACTCCGACCAAACAGCGCGGTCGCGGTAACCTGCGTCCGTGTTAAGTGATTGTGACGCCAGGACAAGGCTGTGCAGGATGTTGTCGGTCTTGTTGTGCAGCGGCCAGTTTGACTCTGTCGATTTAAACTGGCTGTACTCAAAGGCCGACGCCATACGCAAGCTCTCTTCGGACATGTGGGCATAGTTGGCGTTCATCGACATGTTCACGATGTCCCCTTCACGCTCAAAGCGGAAGAGTCCACTCTCACCCTCAACAGGCTCGTGATATCCGCCTGGAGTGACTTCTGCGTCGCCATTTCGGTGATTGAGGAATTCGTTGTACACGGAGACTCTGTTGGTGCTCTGTGCGGCGAAGTGGATCTTTGTGCCGACCAACATATCTGCATCGCGTCCCGGTGGGATGGCTTCGAACTCGCGCGCCGTGTCGGTCTGGACATCAAAGGAGTTGAAGTTCACCATTCTGTCGAAGACGTCAGCCTGTCCATCGTGGTCTGCGTCGAGCACCTGACGTCGTGTTTTGACGTCCGAGGGGAAGATGAAGTTGTTATCAATACCTTCTTCACGTCGGTGCTCGTAGCTCCAGGGGTTTGCCTCTCTGGCGTTCTCTGCGATGTCTTCGTAGCCTCTTCTCTCGGCGATCCCTTGGAAGAATTCGTCCATGACAAAGTGAGATTCAGCGGTCCCACCCTGGCGGAAGTATTCGGAGTTGAAGGTCGTGATCATCTGGGCGTTAGGGAACTTGTCCTTCATCTGTTGTAGCTCACCCTTTCCGACACACAGGTTGGTCATGATGACCTTTCCGTCACCGTCTCCTTGGGAGATGCGTTCGAGGGATTTACGGACGTTGCGTCCCCAACTGGAGTGACCTGAGTAGATCGCCATGTCAAAGTCTTCTTCGTCGACTTTGTTGAACATGTCTGTGCGGTTGTGGCGGAAGTGAAGCTCGATGTTTGTCTCCACACCGTTCTCCATGTAGGTCTTACGAAGGACGGGCATCTTGTCTGTACCACCGACCTTTTCGAAGCCTCTCCCCTCGAAGAACTTAATGTTGTCCTCGACAAAGCCCTCTCCCATCCCGTTGGAGAAGTCGACCTTGACGGTGTTATCACCATCGGAGAACCACTTTTCATAGGGAGGTTTGGTCGGCGCATTCGCTTCTACGAGGGCATCTGCTTTGTCACGGAGTGCAGAGGGCAGGTTGCCTGCGAGGCGGTCGAGGTTGAAGAGCATGGAGTCTTTGAGGAGCGGATTGGTCTCTTCTTGTGCGGCTTTTGTGTAGGCTTCGAAGGCTTTTGTCTTGAAGTCATTGCTGACCTGATTTTTACTCGTCATCAACTCAAGCAAGACTGTCGCCGAAGACGAACGCATCTGGAGCGTCTGTGTGTCATCGAGGCCTTCGGGGTTGGTCTGTCCTGGAGCGACGGAGTCGAGAGTGCTGATCACGTTGTCGAGCATCTTCTCTTTTAATGATGCTGGTGCTTGGATGTCGTCAAACATATTTCCTTTGACATCGTCGATCAGGCTCGCTGCGCGGAACAAACCATCACCCATCTCTTTGGGGGTTTGTGGATCGCGTCCTTCTGGGGTCGCGATGTTTCCGTTGGGGGTCAATTGTACGGGGCGACGACTGCCCGTGGGATCGAGATTGGGGCTGACTGCCTGAAGTTCACCTGCTGCGTCAGTTTTGAGGACTTCGAGGTTGCTTAATTCGCGTCCACTCAACGCATTGAAGACGCTGAGGTTGGCCGAACGTGGGTCTTCGAGCGCGCGTTTGAGGGCCTGAGCGTCTTGTGAGGAGAGATCGGAGGTGTCCACGCCCATGTGGCGGTGATACTTCCAGTAGTAACGCTCTTCGCTGACCATGACATCGACAGTTCCGTCGACTTTACTGTCGTCAAAGTTGGCCTCTGCCGTGTCTTTTCGCCAAGAACCTTCGACTTGCTTGGCATCTACTTCGACATTGCGTCCTGTTTGTTGGTCGCGAAAACGTATCTTAAAATCAGACATCCGAACACTCCTCAAAATGACAGTCTCTAGAAGACGTGGTACAACACCACAACTCACAACAAAAAGATGGAGATGGAAGAGAATGACAGAACATGTCCCCTCCTGTCAATGAAGATCTCGTAGACTTTCGCAAAAGGGACACGTTGAATCGAGACGCAGACGGAGAGAAAGGTGTGGCTTGTGATGGAGAGATGAGGCCCCTCTTCTTTGTGAAATGCTTACAAAAGCCGGGAGATACATCGAGATGATAGATGCGCTCAAGAAGAAAGAGATCTCAGTTGAGGAAGCGATTGAATCAGGTGATCTGCCTGAGAAGGTTCTTCACATGTTTGCTTGTGATTGTATCGAGCGGGCGATTCAGAGGCGAGAGAGGCAGGGGGTCGTCATTCATGAGCGGACCAGAGAAGCCCTCCATATCAAAAGAAAATGGCTCGAAGGTCGTGTGGACAATCAGGTCTATCTCAGTGTCTGGGTCAATGCGTGGTCCATCGCTTCGGACAATTGGAGACCACATCGTGATCATCAAGATGCGGTCTTGCCTGAGAGACCAAAAGACGCTCTGTACGAAGGCATCGCGTGGGCGCTTACGAGACAAGGACAGAACGCCGCGAACGTTATCGGCTTCACAGATGAAGTCGATCGAGATTGGCAGAGAGCGCGATTTATCTGGTTGTTGGAGTGTTATCAGTGGGCTGGTGAGAGGATGACCTTTTTGATCCCTGAGGGGCGTATCCCTGAACCTGAAGACCTGAGGGTCGATGCATTCGATGATGAGCGAACTGGTGAGGATGAATAGAGGGAGATCAGGGATCTCGTTGGCGTAATTCTTTGCTCATCGCCCAGCATACGGAGAAGAAGCGTTCGATGTACTGCTTGAGCAGAGATGATGAGGTCTTTGAAGAGAGCAGACGCACCATCTCCGACTCGCGTTGCGAGTCGGTGAGTGGTGCGTCTGTCCCCTTCACCTCGGAGATCTCTTTGGCCAGCTCGATCCGCTGTTCCAAAAGGCGGAGGATCTGAAGATCGACATCATCGATGTCATCGCGGATCTCTTGCAGTGTGCGCTTTGTCATTTGGAGGGGGTAAAGCCGAGCTCTTTCAGAAGAGCATGTGCACCGTGTACGCGGTCTGCGAGGAACAACGCAAAGCGAATGTCCATACAGATGCTACGTTGTGCGTCGAGATATTGCCAGTCACTCAAAATCGCTTCAGGTGTTCCATCAAACAACAACCCTACAAGCTCACCTTTTGCGTTCAACGTCGGTGAACCGGAGTTCCCGCCTGTAGTATCGAGTGTGGTTGTGTAGTTGACAGGCACATCTTTGATCACCTCATCGATCCAGGGACCGAAGGCTTTGGAAGCGAAGACTTTGCGCAAGGCTGCCGGTACATTGAAAGGCTTCTTGCCTGTGTTCTTCTTCATGAGCTGCGAGAGCGTGGTCTGGTAGAGGTGTGTCTTCTTGGTTTGTGTGTTGGTGTAGTCGACAACACGGCCAAAGTTGACCCGCAGTGTAAAGTTGGCGTCCCAGTAGTTCGGCTTGATCACCTCTTTGACGAGGCGTGGAATCCAGATGGCGCCGAGCACTTTGTAAAAAGGATCGAGTTGTTTCTTTTTAAATGCTTGGTACTCTCGGTCATATCGGAGTGCCAACTGGATCAGACCATCTCGCTCTTGTGTGAGCTGCTTGTAGGACAGTTTGAACAATCCGAGGCGGCGTTTGGCGACGCTCTTGCTGTTGTAAAGGTTGTAGGTCCAAGAGGAGCCGAAGATCATATCGACAGCGACACGAAGGGGATCTTTGGAGGGTTTCGAGCCGTTTGATGCGCTGGCGTAGAGACTCGCGAAAGAGACACCGTCTTTTTTGGCGAGGGCTTTGTAGAGCGCGTGTTGTGTTTTGCCGTAGTTGAGCATCCAGGTCAGGAACGCGGGGCGTTGTTTTGCCGGCAGCTTCATGCCCATGTGCAGGATGGTTGTCATCATGGCCTTTTCACCTTCGAGGGTGCTCAGGCGTTCGACAAAACGGGCGCTTCTGTACACGCGGTACATGTTCTTTTTGCGATAGCACTCCCCTTCACGGCGAAGATCGGGTGTGTTTTTGACCTGACTCCAACGGACGACGTTGTAGATGGTGCTGAAGCTTCGTTGCAATGAAGACTGGAACATCCCCATAAAGACAGCCTTGTCAGAGATCTTTTCGAAGTCGATGTAGGACTGTTTGATGTCCGCGAGGAGTTTGAGATAGGCTTGTTGTTTTTGTTTCTTCAGCTTCGCTTTGAGCGCAACGAGGTCGGCCTTTTTGTTTTTCAAAACGGCAAACTTCTTCATTTGTTTGGCGAGGTCAGCGTAGTACTTGATGCCGTTCATCAGGCCGGCGCGGAGGTTTTGGTATTTTCTGGCGCCGGGTCCCTTTGTCGGGAGGCTTTTGTAGATCGCCATGTACATCGCGCCGCGTTTCTTCATATTCTTTTGGAAGCGTTGTGCTCTGTAGTACGTCGCGTGTCTGGACGTTCTCCCTGGAAAACCCATGACGATGGAGAGGTCACCTTTTCTGACGCCTGTTTTGGCGACCTTCAGGTGGACTTTGGAGCTGTATGGGATGTTCTTTTTGCTAAAGGCTGCGCCTTTGCCATTAGGAGAGACGTAGGCACGCAGGAACGTGAAGTCCGCTGTGTGTCGGGGGTAGCGCCAGTTGTCGATGTCGCCACCATATTTCCCGAGGGGGCCAGGAGGTGCGTAGACGAGGCGGACATCGCGGATGCGCTGGTAGGCGGCGAGAGTGTATCCAGCGCCGCTGTTGAGCGCGCGGACGTCACAGACGCGACCTGGGGCCTTCTCGCAAGCCGCTTCAAGGCGACGTTTTTGTTCGAGCAGCAGAAGATACCGCTTTTGTGGTGTGAGGGGCTTGGTGTGTCCCTTGAGGACGGAGAGGACTTTGTCAGTGACGTCTTCCACTTTGACGAGCGCCTTGGCGTCGTATCCGGGGCAATGGATCTCATCGCCCATTTTGTTGGCGACGTATCCCTTCTTCATGATGCCCTTTTTGCTCGTCGCGTTGAGCATCGCGAGACATGAATACGCGACGTGGTGGTTGGTCACGATCAGACCTTTGGGAGAGACAAATGAACCTGTCCCACCACGGGCGAGTTGGACGATCGCAGGCGCGAGTTGTTGCAGCTGCTGATCTGTTAATTTGAAGCCTGTCTTTTTCAAAAGAGCGCGGGGCCACTTGCCTGGTTCATACATCAAGAACATGCCTTCCTCTGCCGAGGCCATCGGTGAGAGAAGCATGATGACTAACCAAAGCACCCACGGACGCGTATATTTCATAAAACACTCCTTTGGCAAACCCTGTTTTTCGAGGGCGAAACACAAAACATATATTCAAAAACACGCTATTGCGCTTGTACAAGGTCGAGAGTATACTCGACGCCACACAAAATACACGAAGTTTTGCATCCGAGACAGGATCAACTGGCAGAAAACAAGATGGTGAAGAGGTTGTAGAGGAGAGCAAATAGGTGGCAAAGACAAAGAGCCCTGAAGAGATCCAACAAGAGAGAGAGTCGCTGCTCAAAGAGTTTAAGGGTGATGAACGATATCATTTTGTTCGTACCCTTGGTGAAGGCGGTGTGGGTAAGGTTGATTGTTATTTCGATCGTCACCTCAATCGCGTCACTGCGATGAAGACGCTGCGTAAGGCCGCGCGCAACAAGCTCCGATCATTACGCTCTGTCATTCGAGAAGCCCGATTGATCAGCTATCTCGACCACCCCGGTATCGTCTCCGTCTATGACGCATTTGTCAACGATAACGACGACTTTACCTACACCATGAAGCTGATCCAGGGCGAAGTCCTCGAAGATCTACTTTACAGAGACCTCGACGATGACCTTTCTCTTACCGAATATATCGAGATCTTCATCAAACTCTGTGAGACCATGGCGTATGTCCATGACAAAGGGGTGCTTCATCTCGATCTCAAACCCTCCAACATCATGCTCGGTCACTACGGGGAGTTGTTGATTGTTGACTGGGGAAATGCCCGCCTGTTCGACAAAACACCCTATCACACCTATCTTTCGACATACAAAAACGCACAAAAACTCGAAGACCTCGAAGAGAAAGAGCAATTTATTTCGGGGACACCCAAGTATATGTCTCCCGAACAGACTACATCGAGGCGTGATCAGCTACGTCCTACGTCTGATATCTTCTCTGTTGGGGTGTTCTTTTACGAGTTGCTCAGCAAAAAGCACCCCTTCCCTGCTGAAGACCTCGAAGGACTGCTCGATCAGCTCCACAACTTCGACCCCCCTTCCCTTCACACGACGCGCCCGACGATCCCTAAGAGCCTCTCCAACATCTGCGCGAAGATGCTCGAAAAGAGTCCTGCTGACCGCTATCAGAGCTTTCATGAGGTGATCAAAGATATCCGAAAGTATTTGAACTCAGGGCAAAACTTTGAGACCAAGCGCTATCAACGAGGGGAAGTCATCTTTAAGGAAGGTGATCCAGGAGGCTATGCGTTGATGGTGCTCTCCGGATACGTCGAAATTACAGCGGAGTCCGACGGGGAACGGAAGTTTCTCGCCAACCTCGGCGAAGGTGAAGTGATCGGTGAGCTGTCTGTCTTCACCAACCAGCCCCGCACAGCGACCGCCAAAGCCCTCACACCCATCACAGTCAAGATCCTCACACAAGAGACCATCGAACAAGAACTCGATAAACTCAGCCCCTGGATTGGTCGTATGATCACCACACTCTCCAATCGTTTCAACAAACTCAACAGACGTCTGATCGAGATGGACTAAGAACAGCACACACCCCATCCCCCCATATCTTTTACATCTTCTGTGGCTCTAGTCGTTGATGAATCGGTCGAGGTAATGATCGGGGAGCAGTGGCGAGAGCAACTCCAACTCCATAGATGATGCTTCACATTCAAGCTCAAACGTCGACTCGATCAACACGCAGTATTTCACAATGTCTTCTTCCACCTTGGAAGAGACGACCTCCCCATAAACCGTCAACGTTTCAAGGCGGCTGTTCTCCAACTCCACCCGCACCCAATCTCCCTCGAAAAAAGGACACGTCTGCAGACATCGATCTGTCAATGAGTAGGACTCTGGATCTTGTAACTGAGGCTCGTATGAACCTGTCCATGAAAATAACTGCGCATATTGGATTTCATCGCTGTATTCGGTCATATCATGGCTCCTCTTGTCAGTCTTTGCATTCTACTTACGATATGTCTTCTAAGCAATATTTGGACCAGAAAGAATCTATCAATTCCTTGTCTTTGTATTTATTCGAGAATACTGTAAGGCGTTATCCCCTTTCTGTCCCAACTGAGGAGTTGTGTGGGGAGCTTGTATGGATGAAAGTCATGGATCGATGACCTGCTCAGTCTTCGATCGTGCACTCTCAACATGTTTGTTGCAGGATCGTGCAAAATCGTCGTACAAGGTATAGATAACCAATACTCATGGATGGATGAGAGAGTTGCATGGAAAACGCGATAGAGAGAGGAAAAACGGCAATACAGCAGGCGCTACAACAGATCTCATGGCAGGAACCCTTTGCGGTCACGCTGTTACGTGCCCACGAACAATTTGTGGGGGAGGTCGATTATCGCTCCTTGTTTGCGTTCTGGAAGACGCGTTCGGTGGGACCGCCTATTGGGGATATGCGTTATCGATGGGAGCTTAATCATCGATGTATCCCTGCACCGGTCTACGCAGGGGAACAGGATACATGGGAGCCTTGGAGGGAGGTCGAGCAGCAGGTCTTCTCTCGCGATCCCAACAAGTTTGAGGACACCCTCTCTGTCCCAATTCTAACCGCTGAAACATGTGATCTGCTGAGTCAGTTGTCCCAAAAGGAAGGCCCTCATCAAGAGTTCGCGCTCCAAGTTCTCGATGAGGCAGCGTCTGTGTACAGGCAAGACATGGCGTTTCATGTGCAGGGAAAGAAGGCTTGGTCCGACACCTTCGCGCTATACTGTCTGACGCGGTATGGCAAAACGCTCGCATTACTGCACCCATTTGCGATCGCAATCGCCGCTGTGTACGCCTCTAACGCTAAGAAAACAGAAGGTGTTGTGAAAGGGATGCGTTTTCCATTTCATAACGTTCCGCTCGTCTCAGCGAGTGCATTTCTGGCATCTGGGTTGTTGGTTTTGGGTCAGGAGCTTCCTCTGATCTCCTCGCTCCTTACGTTTGTGAAGGGGCAACAAAAAGAATCAGGTGGCTGGGCGGATGGCGAGCACCCTGAGGATATCTTTACGACCTTCGCAGCCGCAGACCTTTTGGCACACGTCGATCCATCTTTCGAGACGGAGAGCGCATGTGCCTTTTTGGTCTCGCGACAGATGGAGGCCGGCTGGTGGCGTGCGTTGGGACCTGAACAGCCGTGGTTGACTGGGCAGGTGATGCAGTGGTTAACGTCGATCCAGCGCCCTTTTCCTTTTCGCTACAGATGGCCACATTGCGCTGAAGGACAGCTCGATCGAAAGACACATCTGCCCTTCTATGCGTACTTTGACGATCTTTGTCGCATCTTCTCTTCCCTTCCAGGTCTGGCAGAGGCACAAAATGAGGTCGCGTTTATCGACCTTGCGGGATTTCGTAAGTTTAACAACACTTACGGGCAGGAGTTTGGAGACAAGGTGTTGGAGGTGTTTGCTGACGAGCTTAAGAAGCTCCCGGCGACGAGCGCGATCAGAGATGGGGGAGATGAGTTCCTACTCATCGGTGCGCCGACTGGAATGCAGCTTACTACACAAGTCCAACAACTACGTCATGAGTGGCCAAAACGCTTCCGGCAGGAGTTTGGTTCCGAAGCCCCTCCTGTCATCGCGCGTATTCTGCTCAAACGATGCAAAGGTGCGGAGCTGTTGGCGTGTCGAGAGGCTCTTGGGCGAGCCATCGGTGCACACAAACATCTCACCGCGCAAGATGAGTTGGGGATTTTTGTCGATCTTGGTGTTCTCTAGCCAGTGTCAGAGGGAGCACAGAGATGTGTCAGAGTTCGAGTTCGATTTGGATGCCGTAGTGATCGGAGAGTGTGACTTTTTTGTCGAGTGTCTCGATATAGACGGTTGGTTCGTTGTACATCAAGCGCGTGTCATGGATCGTACACTTTTCGTGGAGGGCTTTGGAGATGAGGATATGGTCGATCGCCTGTGAGGGGTGGTGTTCGCTTGCGTATGGTCCCATTTGGTTGAGTATATTCTCTGCATCCCAGGTTTCGAGAGGGACTGGAGTGGGACTCACAAAGTCTGCCAAGAACATATTGAATGTCTCGGCATCAACGTATGGACCACAATTGAAGTCACCGATCAGAATGGACTCTTTGTTGGGCATTTGTCCGAACGTGTAGAGGATCTCTTTTGCCTGACTTTGTCGAACACGACAAGCTCGTTGTCCTTGTGGATTCGTCGCCCCACCTGCGGTCATATGTGTGTTGAGGATCAAAATCTCTCGCTCTTCGGGCAGCTGGATGGTGCACAACAAGAACCCTTTGGTAGAGAGCAGTCTCTCCTCCCACGTCTTGTAACGATAGTGCCGAAGTATAGGATTCTTGATCGGATGGCGAGACAACAGGAGCAGTCCGTTATCCAATGAAAAACGCCGCTGCATTGGATCGAAGTAGGTGTGTGCAAACACCTCGTGAAGACGCTCGATCAGAAATAGTTTGTGTGTGTAGGAGTAGATCTCTTGCAGAGCGATGACATCGGCATCGGAGATGAGTAGAGTTTCGACAAGTGCTCCGACTCTCTCTTCCAAAAAGGGGGTTGGCACCAAACGCAGACCCGCGACCTGCAAATCCAATAAGCCAACATTCAACGAGAGGAACTTCATTCGACGAGACAAAGATAAACCAGCCTGGGATTGGGTTGAAAGCTCCACAAAACTTGTAGAGACAAGTGTGTCCATTTGACTTCCGCTCGTGAGACCAAGGCGCGATCATCCTCTGAGAAAAACATAAGAAATCAGAATGGATGAAGAGCCTCAGTTGAGACAGGTTCAATTCACCACTTTGGGCTCAATGGGACACTACTTGGTTCTGTACTCCCGGATCAACCCCCGAGGCAGGACGGAGAGCGGAGGCTTCATTTTTTGATTGAAATCGGCCACCATCATTCTTTTTACAACCCCGGGTAATTGGTCTTTTGAGGTGTACACACGAGCGTTTGTGTCAACTATGTAAAGAGTGCTATAACGATTACCAAACTCGATGAGAATCGCATACCACGGAAAATGATTTCGAGAATACGGCCCTCGGAACTTCATCACGTGAAACACTAGGTGCTGTCCAGAGGGCAATCCCCCTTTCATATGCTTTCGAAAGGCCCAAGTCAACTCCTTATCGACTTCGGGTCTTTCCGGTACCGCCCTCTTTTTGTGTTTGGCTTGGTACTGTAAAAACATCGCAGCGCGATCATACAACGCTTTGCGAAAGCTCTGTTTTTTCATCTTGCTCTTCATGATTTGTTCGGCCTGAAAGGGGGCTTTACCATAACTCGTTGTGATCAAAAATCCTCCCATTGGAACCGCCAATAATAACGCAAAAAAGGTCATCTGTTTTAACCGGACACTCTGCCCAGAGAGGCTCATACGAAAGGATGATGTGATCATCGGCATGATCATACAAATCAACAAGAAGAAGACGATAAAGAGCTGCGCAATGATCAGCCCAATCGCCTCAGAGACTCCGAGGTGAGGTGGATACAGATATCGATAGTCTTTGACCCCGCTGATAAACAACGCGACCGCGACGACCCCAAAGATCTGCATGTACATCTTGATCTCTTTGCGGGCATTTTCCGAGAAGAGCAAGGCAATCGGACCTGTAATCGGGTAGAAGATGTAAAACAGCAACGAGCGTGGTTTGTTCTCTCTGTAGAACTCATAAAAATTCCGAAAGAGTCCCAGGACATCTTTGAGGATGGGGACTTTCCCAAGTCGTTCTTCGTAGCGAGGTAGAAAGCGGATCGCAAAGCGGATAAAACTCGTCAGGACCAAAATGATCGGGACCATC
This sequence comes from Deltaproteobacteria bacterium, assembly GCA_002731275.1. Classification (GTDB taxonomy): domain Bacteria; phylum Myxococcota_C; class UBA6777; order UBA6777; family UBA6777; genus UBA6777. The sequence goes on from PCBK01000096.1 coordinate 12,775, forward strand.
GCCGCGATCATCCACTGCCCCAAAATCCCTGCGGTCACTACGATCAGCATCGGCGCGAACGTAAAGAACGCAAGTTCGGGCAAGAACATGAGCTTGTCGCCGATGGATGACTTTCCATCTTTTGCCCATGGCGCGAGCATGTCCTCTTCGACTTCTTCTGCGCTCTCTCCGATGGAGGCCAGATACGCTTCCTCTTCGACGGCCTGTTCGCGTTTTTCCTCAATACGACGTGCCAACATCCTTGGGAGCAAGAGCGCATCGACTAACCAACCAATACCAAATAAACCGAGAGAGAACGCGTACAACAGACCTGTGAACCAACGCCCCAAGTAAAAGCGGTGTAGGCCAATCCAACCGCCAAAGAACCACAAGACGTATACCCAAATCAATCTCTTTGCTGTCGTTGACTTTTGCTCTGCGACGATCTCTTGCTGACCTCCAACACCGGACAACATCGAGGCCTGCGATGCTCCAGAGTGTGGAGATGGATGAGCTGTCTCGGGCTGTATGGAGTGCTCTACAGCCCTTCTTTGTGGAGCTTCTATCTTCGGAGGGTGTGTAGAAGATGCTGGAGGTGGTGTTGGCGCCGTTCTGGGTGGTGAAGGTGCCGTTCTGGGCGGTGAAGGCGCCGTTCTGGGTGGTGAAGGCGCCGTTCTGGGAGGCGAAGGTGCTGTTTTGATATGCGCGCTTGGCTGGGGAGCTGTGGGCGCGGTTCTTGGAGGCCTTGGTGATTCTTCCACACCAGAAGGCTTCTGGGCCGTATCTGGAGGATCAGCCTGTGGGGGCTGGTTAGGAGGTGGAGGTTTCGGATAATCGGCCATCGTGTCGGACTCCTTTTCTTTTTGGTGCGTTGGATACAAAGCCACAACAGGAAAACAACCTCAAGGCGTTCCAACGACCTCAATTACACACAGAATATTTTCAGAGTGACAAATCATGGGACAAAACACAAACCAAATTTCACCTGTTCCCCAAAATGGCTTGATGCGGAACAAAAACGACAGCCTTTCAGTCTTCTTTTTTGGACGAAACGAACTTTCTCCATGAAGACAGCTTCTTTTTGAGCAGCTCACCCTTGACGGGCTTACCAAACGCCTTCCCAAAGATCATCGAAAATCCATCTTTGTTTCCGTCTTCGACCTTCTTCCACTTCCCTTTTGATTCAACGATACGATGCAGCCCGAGCGAAGTCGCGAGTGCGACCCACGCTTCGCGCTCACGAAGGAAACTCTCTTCTTTCTTGGAGGCCTCTGACAACCACAACCCACACAGAGGCAGAGACAACAACTCAGGGAGCGTGATACGACTCCCCTCTAGGTGTACCAATGATATCGCGAAGCCCTCCTTCGAAAGCTCCAGCAAGGTATCACGACCACTCTCAAACCGTTTGGTGAGCAGTGGTGCAGCGTAGCAAAGACACAATGTCTTTGCGGCTCTGTGATACCGACGTAGCAATTGTTTTAGGTGTTTTGCGAGCTGTGGTTGCAGTAGCACATGCGAAGGAAGTTCTAGATAGATGGGCAAGGAAGACATCATTGGAAATGACGACTGTTGCTCCTGTAAGTGGGAGACTATTTTTTCGACTCCCAACATGAAGGCTTGGTGGATGTGAGACTTGTGACAGTGCAGATGTTCTTTATGCAAGGTCACCAAATGACCGCGTTTATGTTCCCATCCGATGGTGCAATTCCACGCCTCAAGTGTACCTGTTGACGTTGAAAATATAGGTTGAAAGGTCGGCGTAATCGTTTCTTCTTGTAGAGCATTGAGAAAGGAGGTGGTCAGCGCCATCTGTTGATCGATCTTCTCTTGTGTTTGTTGGTCGTACAAACAATATGCTGCTTTTCCCCCTTGCTTGGCTTGGAACATCGCGTGATCAGCCTCTTCCAGGATATCATCGACGGACTTGTCACCTGCTTCGACCACAGTGATCCCAATACTCGTCGAGATAACAAGCTCAAACTCCTCGACAGAGAATGGGGTTTTTGCGTCTTTGAGGATACGATTGGCGACGAGAGTGGCGTCCTCTGCTCTCTGGATTTCATCGAGCACAATGATAAACTCATCTCCACTGACTCGCGCGACAACATCGACTGTCCTGAGGATAGATTTGAAGAGTTTGGCCATGTGGATCAGGACCTCATCACCGATGAGATGTCCATACGTGTCGTTGATAAACTTGAATCGATCGAGATCCATAAACATGACAGCAAACATACTGCCAGCTCGCCGATGAAGACGTGCAAGTAGTCGCTCCAGGTGTTGCCTGACAAAGATCCTGTTGGGCAACCCTGTCAAAGCGTCGTGAAGCGTGCCCTTCTCCGATAGGTCGGCGATCGAACCGGCGATTCTAACGAGTTTACCCTCTTCAAAGGAGGTTTTGCCACGAGAGTGTATCCAGCGTATGGTCTCGTCTTCCGAAATGATGCGGTGTTCGTGCTCAAAAAACTCCAGTTGTTCATCGATGACTCGCGCTAGTTCTTGTTCAAAGGACGGTAGATCTTCGGGGTGTATGCTTTGCTTCCAATCATTTATATTGCCGTGACCTGAGAGGGAGCGTCCTGTGATCTCCTGCCATCGGGATGAGGTATTTAATGTATCGTTCTCAAGCTCCCAATCCCACAGACCGTCATGTGTACCTTCTGAGGTGAGCTGATGGATGGATTCGCGTCTATGAAGTGTTCGCTCCGCCCTTTTCCTCTTTGTTTGTGATCTGAGAAAGAGCAAAAAGAAGATCGCCATCAACATGGCCATGACACATGACACCAGCGCGAGAAGTGTCATCTCAGTCCACTTCTTTGACAATCGAATCGAGATATTCCGCAACCCTTTGCGCGCCGAAAAGACACCTGTGCGAACAGCGCGAAGATATCCTCTGTAGAGTCTGGATTTTTCTTCTGGAGTGATACGTGTAGGCTTTTGAAGTTTCAATGAGAGCACACTCACACGGGCTTCGAGAGCCTTCACTTTGTCCTCAAAGAGCCCCTGTGCACGTATGCGTTTAAAGGTCTTGTGAAGTTTCGCGATGTACGTGCTCGCTTTTTTTGTCGCTTGTTGTTTGCTGGCCAGTTTTGTCGTGATGTTTTCCACACTGCGTGCGCTTTTGTTGAGCAGTGTGATGAAGTAGACATGTTTTCTGACCTGCCGTTGCTCCCTGTTGACCTCGCTGATCAGCATCAACCCCCAAACGATAAAGCCTATCGCCAGGCATAGGATGCTGATCGCCGAGACAATGCGTAGAGTTGAGGATGTCATCAACGCTCCTTTTGATTGGAACACAAGACTGTCTCTTTTGAGGAGACCGCCGAATCGTCTTGTGTATGCGACTGGGAATCTTTTACAAAGCGGAAATGATTATGAAGTAGACACAATTCACATCGACATGTGAAACGATGTGAGTGTATTTGTCAACTGAGATGTTGTGAACTATATAGAACACGACGGAGACAGAGGAGTTTCTGGGGATTGGAGGCGAAAAAAAGAATGTGGAAGTGAAGACGTCCACAGGAGTTTGTTATTGAGGCCTGACGCAAGTGATTGGAGTGACAAAACCCAAGGTTTGGGAGAGTGTTCTCACTGTTTCTTATTTGTCATCTACATTGTCCTGCCAAGTCTCTTTTTCATGCCTCACCTGAGGCTCCATCACCTGCCTTTTGTCTACGCTTTTTGTCTTTGATGGCCTCAAGGAAAAGTTCAGGAGCGCAGTTGTTCAAGCATATTACTGGCGCGACTGACGAGCTGCTCAAGTGCTTGGATTGTATCTTCTCGGGTTTCGTCAGTGATCGTTTCGACGTTGTGTTTTTCCAGAGAGCGCAACCACTTTGCGTACACGACATGTTGTGCTTTGGGTGTGTTCGCATTGCGAACACGCTCACCCTTCTCTTCTTTGGGTTGTTCTGTGTTCTCGTCACCTTTGCGGTATGCGATCAGAGACTGTCTATCGGCCTCTCCATCGATCACTTGCTGCAGTAGTTCTTTGCGTTCATTTTCGTCTTTGATTTTGGCCAACTCTTCGGCAGTGCGGACGGGGATGTTGTGTTCCTCGACGGCTGCTTGGATCTCGGGGTATCGAAGTAGGCTGAGCAGAGAGGACACATATCCGACGCTTTTGCCTATTTTTTGGGCGATGGCGCGGACAGTGTAACTGAGTTCATCTTTGAGTTGTTGGTATGCTTTGGCTTCTTCGACAGGGGAGAGATTTTCGCGTTGAACATTTTCGGTGATCGCGATCTCCAGCATTTGTTGATCGGAGAGTTCACGGATCTCGACGGGGAGAGTTTCGAGTCCTGCGAGTTTGGCGGCACGTAGTCGCCGCTCACCGTAAACGATCTCAAGCTTACGTCCCTTTTGGCGTGCCCACAGATGACCATAGAAGCCATGTTCTTTAATGGACTCTGCTAGCTCCTCGATATGATGGTCGTCAAAGATGCTTCTGGGCTGGTATGGGTTGGGGATGAGACGTGCGAGTGGGATCTCTTCGATATCTCGCTGTTCATGTTGTGTCTCCTCTTGACCAATATGAGCGAGAAGTCCCATTGCTCCGAGTGATTCTTTGGCTTTTGCGCCTGTCAGAGATGCTCGTTTTCTTTTGCTCATGCCATCAACTCCTTTGCCAGTGAGCGGTAAGCTTTTGCGACGTTTGATTGACTTGCGTAGTCGAGGATACTTTCACCTGCTACTGAGGCTTCTTTGATCTGGACATTCAGTCTGACGATACTGTCGAAGACATTGATTTGATCACCGACAGCTTCTTTGGCGGCTTCAATGACTTCTCGTGAGTGTCTTGTTCGGAGGTCAGCCATTGTCAGGAGGATCCCTGCGATGCGCAATCTTTTGTTGATCTTGCGTTGGACAGTGGAGATCGTTCGCATCAAGAGATTTACACCTTTCAACGCAAGGTAATCAGCTTGTAGAGGGATTAGAACTTCAGTCGCGGCAGACAGTGCGTTGATCGTCAGGCCACCAAGGTTTGGAGGACAGTCGATCAGTACAAAGTCATATTTCAGTCCTGATTCTTCGATCATCTCCTTGAGGATCAACTCTCCCATCGTGGCCTGAAGAAGATCGAGTTCAGCAGCAGACAGCTCAATATTGGAAGGGATCAGATCTGGGCCTGCGGAGCTTTCATAGAGGAGGTCTTTGATCTTGCATCCATCTGTTTCGTAGATTGTCGTCTTGAATGCGTCGTAGATCGTCTCTTCGATTTCCTCTGGTTCAAGTCCCACAGAGGTCGTCAACGAACCTTGTGGATCGAGATCGATGTAGAGGACTGAATTACCAGCTTCGTGGAGTGCTGCACCTAGATTGAGTGTTGAGGTGGTTTTACCAACCCCTCCTTTTTGATTTGCGACTGCGATCACTCGTGTCATCACTTGCTCCTTTTCGGGTCTTTTTTCAAGGATTATGTAGCTCTATTTGCCCATGTACCAGTCGACACTCTCGCAATCCCTCGGAGTATGTGTGCGGTTGAATCGATCAAGTTCAGGCGGTCTCTTTTTGTTTCTTTGTGTCTCTATCTTCTCCACAAAAAACCATACTCACATGCAGAAATCAAGCTTTTACATCACTTCTTTTTTTGTGCCCAAAAACTTCTTTGTATTTCAAAATGTTATTTTCCTACTCTTTTTTCTCCTCATTCATCCTCTGTTCGCATTGCGAACATCTCCTCCGACAGACACACTTTCATGTTCGCATTGCGAACACACAAAAAAGATCACTTCGCAAGATCGACCTCTTTTTTGAGGACAACTCTCTGACCACCTCGTCACTCTGTCTGGGATCAGGGCAAGTTGCTACTTTTTATTGGGCGAGTTCCCACTCGCCCTTACTGCCGCGCTTCGCTTTCCGGGCGTCCTTTTTGGGGGAGTTTCCACTCGCCCTTTACTGGCATGCTCCGTTTGTCGGGCATCCTTTTTGGGCGAGTTCCCACTCGCCCTTACTGCCGTGCTTCGCTTGTCGGACATCCTTTTTGGGCGAGTTTCCACTCGCCCTTACTGGCGCGCTCTGCTTGCCCCTGCTGACGCGCTCCGCTTGTCTCTGCTGCCGCGCGTCGCTTGGCTTTGGCTGCCGCGATTCGCTTGGCATAGTGGGTTTGCCACCCACACCCGCCTGGGGTTTATTCAACCCCAGACCCCTACGATACTGCGTATCGTTTGTTTTGCGCTCTTCGAGCACTATGTCACGGAGGACAGATCCCTGTCTGATACAAAGCATGACATATATATAAATGATAGGAGAGGCTGTGTTCGCATTGCGAACAACACAATGATGAGATGGCCTGATCATGTTCGCAATGCGAACAGGTTCAGAACAATGGGATGGTGTGATCATCTCCCCAACCTTCTTGTTTGGATGTTGAGTGTTCGTATTGCGAACAATACAAGTCCCATCAAGCTCCCATCGAACGCGTAAGACATACAACATTTTTGAAATGCGTTTTTGAGAGCTGTCACATTGTGTCAGTGGTCAAGGCTTGTTCGCATTGCGAACATCTACCCCTAATTGTATGCAGGTTGCGAACAACATCTTTCGTGGCGTTCTTATGCTCTTGGGGTTGTTCACATGACAACACCTCCAAGTCACATGGGAACTTGCGCTACAGACGAACATGATCCAATGCTTGAGCTGTTGAATCTTTGGTTGTGTTCGCATTGCGAACATCTTCCCTTACGATATGCTAGCTGCCTGGAAAGTCTTTCCTCACTGTGCGAATTGGATGTTCGCAATGCGAACACCATAACGAAAGTGTATGTGGACCGGGACCACTCACATTCATTGGGATGAACAGATGGGTTTTTTGATGATGTTCGCAATGCGAACAAGTGCGAGAGATACACTGAAAGGACTCGAAATGGTAAATGTGGTGGCATCATACCTAAGGTTGTGGAACCAAGTGAATTGAATGTTCGCATCATGAAAAGTCTCAGAACAACGACACAGTATGGCCAAAAGAGGATACTTATGTGTTCGCATTGCGAACATCGCAAAGAGAGAGTGTCTTGGATCCTGAAAGAGGGGGACTGGTTGTTCGCATTGCGAACATAACCCCATAACGACTCCATTCGTGCACTAAAAAGATTCGGAACTGTGTTCGCTTCTCGTGGATGTTCTGGTTATGGTGAGATGAGGATAAAGAATGTTCGCAATGCGAACAAGTCATTTGAGCAATGAGGAAAGATGTTCTTTTTGGGAGCTCCTGGAACATGTTGGATGTTCACAATGCGAACACATAAGTCTTTTGTGGATGAGCTGTGGAGGGACGCACTGGCAGTGTCTGGATGTTCGCAATGCGAACATATTCACTTTTTGTGATGATCTGCGGAGAGATGTTCTGGCGGTCTCTGGATGTTCGCAATGCGAACATATTGTGGCAGACTGCGAATGTTTTTGGAGGGGGAGGGGGTCGAGCGATGTTCGCAATGCGAACACTATGTGAGTGGCAACAAGTATCTTGGTGCAGGGACGCAGACCAATCATTGTTCGCAATGCGAACAACAACGAGGAACTTGATCGTGGAGGATAAGGATGTTCGCAATGCGAACAAAAATGAGAAGCTTGATCGTGAAGGGGGAGGATGTTCGCAATGCGAACCACAATGTGCCCAAATAAAATAACTGACGCAGAGTGTTCTGCGAAATCTTTGTGTGTTCGCAATGCGAACAGTTTTCTGTAGTAGGTTCCTTTCTATGACGAAATAATGGTTTGGTGAGAGCTTTGTGTGTTCGCAATGCGAACAATCTCGTATCTAAAGCAAGACAGATCATGTGGAGTGTTTTGTGAGATCTTTGTGTGTTCGCAATGCGAACATTCTTCTGTAGTGGGGGCCTTATTGTGACGAAAGAATTGTTCGGCTAGAGCTTTTTGTGTTCGCAATGCGAACATGTTATGGAGAGGAGCATGGGGGCAAAGCTGTTCGCAATGCGAACAACAAGTCACATAATGAAGAGGCATTGAGGAATGTATTGTGATATGGGAGGGGGAAATCGATTCTGTTGTGATGGAGGTTTCCAGAGCAATCCATAGTAGGAGAGGGGAGGGGGGACTTCACTTTGTGCCATTTACGGTCTTGTTTGCACAAAAGTTCTCGCTCTTGAGTTTGAAGGTGATTTTCTTTCTTCTGTTAGACTTGTATGTGCAGGACTTTGTTTGGCATTTGAATCGAAAGTAAGCGTAGTACGTTCCGTTTAATCGGCAGGCTGTGGTGGCCTTCAGGTAGATTTGAAAACGTTGTTTGCAAGTGGTGCTTTTGCAGGCGCGACGGGATGTCTTCTCTTTAAACGAAGACATTTTAATCCCTGTTGCTTGGACTGTGAGTCCTGCTGTTTTGAGAAGATAAGGGGAGGAAACAAGTGTGGTCAACTCAATACGCGCAGGTTTGTTTTTATCTACATTGACGATCTGTGCAGTGATCGCTGCTTTCACAGTGGGCTCACCTGCAAAGGCATGGCCAGCCCAACATTGTGTGCCCAGGAACAAACCAACCACAACCAGATAACTCTTCACTCGTTTGGTACGCATCATTTTCTCTTCTCCGTCACGTTCTTGGTATTTGGGGGCGCTGATAGGAACTCTTCCTCAGCGGTAATCTTCTTGTACATAGGACTCGGATACAAAACCCCAAAAGTGACAAATAAAAACATTTTTTTCAAAAAGATGATCAACTGACCTTGCGTATCATTACATAAGGGGAGCAGCACATGCGTTTTCCTTTGCAGGAGGGGGATAGGCGAGCGTAACGAGGAGGACCGCATTTGAAGACCTTCGACCTAAGGCTTAGTGTCTTTGGGAGTTGCTGATGGTCTCCTGCAAAAAGGTTGTTTGGCAAGCAAAGCGCGGCAGCCTACGCCGAAGGCGTCAACAGGAGAGGGAAGCCCAGCGTAGCGAGCTGGACCGCATTTGAAGGCCTTCGGCCTAAGGCTTAGTGTCTTTGGGAGTTGCTGATAGTCTCCTGCAAAAAGGTTGTTTGGCAAGCAAAGCGCGGCAGCCTACGCCGAAGGCGTCAACAGGAGGGGGAAGCAAGCGGAGCGCGCTTGGGGACCGCCTCCGGTCCCCGGTAGAAAGGCAAGCGAAGCGCGCCAGCCAGAGGCAAGCAGAGCGCGCCAGTAAGGGCGAGTGGCAACTCGCCCCATGAAAAGTGACAGCTCGCCCCATAAAAAGTGGCAACTCGCCCCATGAAAAGGATGACAGCCCCCAGAGAGTGGCTACTGCTTGAAGCAACTTGCGTGAGCCATGGCACACATGGGTGCGCATCGGTAGAAAGTCATGACTTCAGGTGTGAAGTTTTTGCCAGCCCGAGACAGTGCTTTGACCTTCTCGAGTATTTGTTTGCGGTAGGCACATGAACAATCACAAACGCTCTTCTTTTTGGACTTGCACTTTTTATAAGGTTCGAAGCAAAACCCCTGACAAAGCATCAGTCGAACATAATCAGATGTTGGTTGCTTTTTGGGATTCTTGATGCGCTCGGCTTGCAGCTTCTCAAAAAGCTCCTTGTCCTGACATGTGCATGGACAGCGTCCTCCCATGACGCCACTGTTCGCATTGCGAACGGCAGGTGCTTGTTGGTTCGAAGCTCTCTCTTGTGAGGCTTGCCAGATGCGACCGGACGCGAGCATGAAAGGTTGTTCATACTTGCGGAAGGTTTGGATGGCTTTGGTGTCCTTTGTCACAAAAGATTTGTCACCCGTGTAAAAGGGAGGGAAGGGGTGGTTGATATCAAGGTCGATATACTTGAGCTTTGGACACGTAAAGTTCTCCTTGAACGCCTTCATTGAACGGAAATCTAAGGCGCTGAGTTGACATAATCGACCTGTCAGACGAGCGCGAAAACTCTCTTTGGAGAACTCGTAGATCACAAGGGTTGCAAAATTGTCGTGTGTTTCGATGTGTTCTTTTTGCTTGTCCAGCGCATTCTCTTGTTTGTAGTATCTGTCTTTGACGAGTTCCTTTTGGAGGCCTTCTTTCATACGATCGATGTTCTTCCAACGGCGCTTGTGTTGTTGAATTTTCTTGTGGATAGCTTCAAGCTTCTTCCCGAATGGGATGTATACCTTGGTGAGGTCGTTTGGCACACGTCCCATCATGAAGCCCTTAAAGGTTCCTGTTTTCCCAAATGGGATGACGGACTTGGGTCTCATAAATGTGAACGTCGCGAGTGTCTTAAAGTCAACCTCGCCGAGCTTGTTGGAGGTCGCCTTCTCCAAGACCTCTTTGAGCAAGACAGCGTACAAACCGTTACCTCTGTACTTCTTCATATTTTTGGCGATGAGTTTGTTGAAGAGATTCCCTTCAAAGAGGTGGCGAACAGGGCGTTTGGCTGAAAACGATTTCAAGTCGCCAGAGAGGGGGATCGAAGACAAAGAATTTCCTGCCAACCAAAAGTTCAATGTCGTCAACATATACTTTGTCGGAAGGAGCTTACTTGGTGTTCTGTCCGTTTTGCGTCTGGTTTTCTTCTTCGGTATTTTCTTCTGTTTGCGAAGGTTATTCTTTGTGGACTTCAGTGAAAATGTCAGGAGCGCTGTGGCGTAGCCTTTGAAAGACTCTGTCCTTGCTCTGATACAAATGCGAGAGCTATCTTTTCCGCTGCAACGGATCAAGAGCGGTGTTCTAGAGACGACATAGACCGTTTCGAGGGTTGTTTGTCCCGGTCGCAAGCGTTGTGCAGGGACATGCCATGTGTGTAGTTTTTCTGCCGAAAGAGGGCGGACAAGGCAATGAGAGAGCAAGCTCGTCATCCTGTCTTTGCCTTTGCCTGGACGACGACAGTAGTACATACTCTGCGAAGAGGTGTAAGCCATCCCCATATGTAATTGTGAGTGGGGGAGTTTTTTGGGAAGGGTTTCACCAAGGATTTTTACGGAGACTGCGCGGTTGGGAGGGAGTCCTTTTACTTTGACTCGTATACATTTTCCTGTCCATAGACCAAGATTGACAGCAACTCGGTATGAAGATCTTGTTAAAATAGATGCGTCAAGCTCAACTTCTTCGCAACCTCCAAACCACTGGGCAAACCAACGATTTGTTGCTGAACCATGCTGAAAGAGCGATTTGAGCATCGGAGGTTTTTTGAGGTTGGTCGCGTTAAAGAGCAGCTCACCCATACCAACGGGATCAATTTGTCGGACTGTTTTGGCTGCTGTGTGTGTGAGAAACGTCGCGAAGATGTGGGGGAGGGCGCGGCGCTTGTCGAATATAAAATGTCGACTTGTCAAAGACAACACATGATCGCGATGGAGGCTGCGAACGAGCGAACGATCATACATGATCTTCTTCAGGTATCGGAAAGGGTATTTCTCTTTTGGGTAATAATATTCTGCGAGATGTTGCCAGAAGGAGTTGGTCTTGTAAGGGAGAACATACAAAGGGTTTTGTTTTCCGTTTTTGAACAAGACATCTTCACTTGCGTCGAGAGGGTATTTGTAGAAGTTCCGAACTCCCATGCGCTTCGCATATGTGAAGCGATTCCAATTGACTCCTGCGATGCGTTGGGTTTGCCGTCGCAAGTGTTTGATTAGATGAAATCCCATCGCGTTAGCGGTGCTCTCTTTCCACCAGAAAGGTAGCGCTTCATAACAAGGAGCGCCTTGACCTGAGCGAAAACAATCCTTTCCAACAGGTCGGTGAGTGCATGGATTTCCGTTCGGTGATGCGTATTGGACAATGTGCATCACTTCGTGTCCAATGGTTTGGATAAGTTCTTCTGGGTGGTGGTTGTAATTTGTAAACGCGGGGTCCATGAAGGAGATACTCATGACCAATGACTTACTTGATGTCGGACATGATACACAGGCAACTTCTGCCCCACCGAGCTGATACTTTGTACTACCCATGCCAGGAAAAAAGACCTTCACAAAATGATCGGGTGTCTGAAGCATCCAACGACGAGGGAATGGGTACAAATGCATACGATACATCTCAAAGGTATCTCGAAAGACCATGGAAAGTCCGGAAAGTTGACGACTTGTTAATGGTAATGGGGTCTTTCTCTTTGTGTACGATGGTGAGCGAATCACACCAACACCACCAAGAAACTTCATACCTATCTCAAATCCAAGCAGCTTTTTCTTCTCAAAGGAGACTTTGGCCCGGTTCCACGAGCCAATAGGATGATGTCCGTCTACAGGACACTCCAGTCGGTGGGACCACGCCGTCTCAGAACATCCAAGGAGCAACAGACAAACAAGCCCACATCCAACAAATATTCGATGTCTCATGATGCCCTCCAGATCTTTTTGAGGAAGGTCAACAATGCCTTCTCCTGGGATAATACAGCTGTCCTATCTTGTTTTCGGACCCGACATAGACGGAGCTTGTACACAATGGCCTTCTTTGTGAGTGTTTGTGTTTGGTTGAGGTTCTTTTTGGGGAGCGCTGCGAGCTTTTTGAGTAGAACGGGCTCGCTCTTTGATGTGATCCCCCATCTCTTGGCATCGTATGTGAGCATGATGAGTGACCAATCTTGCGACCACTTCGAGAACACCATCCCTTCGACTTTGGGATAGCCAAAGCCCACCGCGACTTTCTCGAATGCTTTGAGCTGTTGACTGCTTCCAACCCGTGCCATCGAAGGAAGGACATATGAAAGCAGTAACAAGGGCACGCCCTTCGGTAAGAATGATGTTTGCTTTTTTTGTTGAACGATCCACTCAGCGACTTTGAGCGCACGTATAACACGCTTTGTGGTGAGTGGGCGGTTCCTCAGATGCTCGGTCCCCTTTGCTTTTGATAGTCGTGGACATACCAAAAAAAGAAGACATATCATGAATAGTCCTGACCTTGACAATGTGTTGATCTCCTCTGTGGGACAATATGGTTGTAAGAATAGGTCGCTTTTTGGACGTAGAAATAACGAAGTTATTCTATGAAATCCGACAGGAACGTTCAAGGCGATAAATTCTCTCATGTTGGCAATGTGTTGGGTTGTTTTTCGAGGGCAGATCTTCAGACCTGTTCCGATTCTGATCGATGCGAGGCCGAAGGCATCGCGTACATGATCTATAGGCCCAGGTGAAAACCTGGGGGCATGGCCATTCGTATCCTGATATCCGTCGATGTGGGATTGCGTTTGTATCTGTTTGATGTCTCTCGGTCGGATGTTTTCAGCGTTTAATCGGCTTGTTGGATACTTGGGTAGAGGGAGTTGTTTGATTGGTATCGAGGGATGTTGGTATTGGGTTGGTTTTTCGTGCGAAATCGGTTCCGGTTCGTGTGAAGCTGGCTCTTATTCGTGCTGGGGCGGTTCTTTTTCGTGCGAAGCTGGCTCCGGTTCGTGCGAAGCTGGCTCCAGCCCGTGTTGGGTCAACGTCTTTTCGTGAGAGGTCGGCTCCAGTTCGTGAGAGGTCGGCTCCATTTCGTGAGAGGTCGGCTCCATCTCGTGAGAGGTCGGCTCCATCTCGTGTTGGGTCAACGTCTTTTCGTGAGAGGTAGACGCCTTTTCGTGAGAAGTCGACGTCTTTTCGTGAGAGGTGACTCCCTTTTCGTGAAGGAGCAGGTTTTGCTTGTTATGGCTTCACTCCATTTTGCACGGAGGGAGTTGTTTTTCATGTGGGGGAAGTCATTTTCGTGCGAGAGCAACTGAGTGTTTTGGGGTAACAGGTCTTTCTTGGTGGTGGGTTTGGTGAGAGGCTCTTTCACGGAACAGAGGGAGTGGTTCGGGAGATGAATGCAAAGGGCAAGTGCCGGTACGTTCGTTCGTTTTTGGTTATTCTCCTTGGTCGTTGGTCGTGGGAGTTGTGTTTTCGGTTGGTGTGGGTTCCGTTTTGGGGGTTGTGGATTTGCGTGTGAACATCGCGTTCTTGATGGATTGATACTGTCTTGAAGTCCGACCAAAAGAGCGTCTGGTGAAGCGTTTGGTATCGTTGATGTGTTTTTCGAGATTGGTGAGTTGTTTGTTTTTTTCTTGGACGAATTGGTGATAGACTTCTTTGATGCTGTCGGCTTCTTCCTGTTCTTTGTCGAACGCACTTTCGAGGACCAGTAACTCGTCGAGTCCCTCTTGGGCGAAGTAGAGGTCGGGGTTGTTGGCGATGACTTCAATGATGGAGTCAGCAAAATATTCTTCTTCTGCGAGGTTTGTTGGGGGTTCGAGTGAGCGAATGACGTCGAGATGTGGCAACTCCATTTTGAGGAGTTCGCTGTAGTAGAGAGAGCGCTTTGTGAGTGTTGACAGAGCTTTGTTGGATTCGCGGCGTTCTTTGCGCCATTGTGCATCAAGGGCTGTGAGCTGTGCGAAAGTATATTCGGCTTGCTTGATAGCATTTTCGAGGATGGTGAGTTTGTGTTTGCAGAAGATGTCGTTTGCGTTGGATTTCAAGATAAGAAGACAGGCTTTGGCTTGTTGGATTTTTTGGGATTCTCTCATAATGTGAGCTCCTGTTTAAAATGTGGTGAAGGTGAACATGTTGCCGCGATTTGTTTGTTTGCGGCGTCTGGCCACCCACCAGAGCAAAGAGAGTACCCATCATGTCTATGTCATGTTTTCTTTGGTTATTCGGTTTGTTATGGTGATGAAGAGGGAATTGTGGTGTCTTTGATGTGTCCAGATTTCGTTCGGTGATTGTCCATATGTGCAATATTTGGACGGGCTTCGACGTTTCTTCATATTGACAGGGCTGAATTTGGCCTTTAGTCTCCTTATGTCGTTCATATCCGAGACCTTTTGCCACAAAAGATGTGAGAGTAAGATGACCACAACACAAAAGAATAAGCCCGGTTCACTCGATAAAAAGGGCATGAGTGATTATACAGAGACACAATGTTCGCGACAGCTGTATATCAAACTTGGCGAACATGACCCTCGTTGGATACAAAGGGATATTCAAAAAAATACTCATTTTACAGGTTCAGCCCTGACCCTTGCAGCCTCTGGGAAGCGCTACGAACAAAAGGTCTACACTATTTTGCGTCGCCTCTTTCGTCAACAAACCCATTGCACACTCAAGCCACCCGCCAACAAGGAGGTGATAGAGACCTTTCTTGACCCAAGGCTTGCAAAGCGCCTTCACCAAGAGGTAAGAGGAGAGGCACAACTCCTCTTGGAATACGAGTGGCCTCTTTGTGATCAATTTGTCAGGCGGGTCTTTGGACAACAACCTGATGAAGAGATCGCTACCCTTGGTAATCAGTATGGACGTGTCTTGCGGCCTGATATTATGCTACTCCATCCCATTCCAAAGGGGCAAAAGGCTCCTCTTAAATGTCTACTCCCTGGTGGGAAAGCAGCATCTTTTTCACCTACAGCGCTTCAAGGACGTTTTGGTATCTCCATTCTCGATATCAAATACACGCCTGATGAGCGGGTTGGACGTCGGCACTTTGCTGAGCTGCTCTTTTATATCCACGCTCTCACAGAGTGGCTTCACGAGACACAGTTGGATGAATTCTTCTTTGTACCATGTCACGGACACGGTATTCTGGGGTTTCTCGAAGAGGATACACTCTATGATCTGACTCTCGATGATCTTCTTTGGCGAAGTCCTGACGAACTCTCCGGAAAACATACACCTAAGATCAGCCCGTTGCTATGGGAAGACACACATCAACTCTTTACCCACGCCGAGAAGACCGTTCGTACACTTTGGCAGCTCGCAAAACAACGAACACCCATCGAAGAGATCCCTCTTTGTGTACAACCCGCTTGTGGTCGGTGTCCGTTTATCGATGATTGCATTTCCACACTCAAAGGTACAACACCAACGCAGTCTGATAGCTGGGATATCCGGCTCATTCCCTATCTCAAGACTGCTGTCGCGCAACAACTCAATGAACATGGTATTTACACTGTTGGTGAGCTATTGCAAGGTATCGAGGAGATTCCACTCGGAAACACACCTGTCCCCCTTCATGCTGAGATTCCCGCTCTCAAACTACGGGCACAAGCACTCTCCACACAACGCGCTGTCTATCCCGAAGGCGAGCATACATCCCTGTCTCTTCCAAAATACATCGATATGGCGCTTGTCTTCAATCTCGAAGTTGACCACACCAACGAACTTGTCTTTGCCTTTGGCTTTTACTTGGACACAAAACAACCTTCGCCAAAACTCCAGAGATTACACAACGATTGGTGGAGAATGTGGCGTTCTGTGCTCCGAGGGGAAAGGGAGTTACAGGATATCAGCTCTGTCCTTGACCTCGAAGCGTTGGAGCTTGGATGGCACAAAGGTGATGATTTTTCCGATAAACTGTCGCTTTTACTTCAAGAGATGGAGAGGCTGCTTCGGACTTTAGAAGCTGATGGTGTTTTGATTCTTCGTGCGGTTGGTGAGTCTTATCAATTTGGTTCACAAGAATACACCACGCAAAAGTATCCTCTTGTACGTTGCCAGTATAGCTATGTCAGCGGTGGGATTGAGCCAGAGCACGAATATATGTTGCTTAAAAATATGATCCAGCAGCTTCATCGTGTGATGAGAATGTGTTCCTTGACAGAGCTACTTGTGACGACAAAGCACGAGACTTACGATTCTTTATATCATGAGAACTTCGCGGGGTTTTATTGGTCAGATGAACAAGTCGACCATCTCCGTGCCCTCGTCGAACGTCATCTCCCGGCACTTCAACAAGATCATGCTCTTTCAAAAACATTCTACGAACTGGTTGATTGGATGACGCCTGCCGATTCTGGTGTTCGGCACCACGCACTCCATAAGAAAATGTATGATTTACGTGAGTTTGTCGGTTCATCTGTCGGACTCCCACAGATCATCAACTACACATGGCACCAAACAAGACCTCTGTGGAAGAAAGATTTTGAAGCCAACCCATACTTTTGGACACCACACTTTAACCAGATGGATTTTGGGATCTGGCACAGTACAATCGAAGAGATCGACACCAATGAACGTTCTCAAAAAGAATCGGATATTCGCGATCAACTTGTCCTGAAGATGAGAACGCTTCACGAGATTTTGCGTCACTTCCACAAAGAAGCCAGCGACGTTATCCCAAAAGAGTCCAAGACGATGAGCAGTCAGGACTTCCAGCGAGATAGACGCAATCGTCAATATCACCAACTCGGCTCTTTGTGGCAGGGATACCACCAACTCAACGCGGCGATTAGCGCGCTCACCAATGACGCCGCGCGGTTGACGTGGCCTGAACAAAGTATCGCAAAGTTACAAGCTGGTAAGCTCTCTGGGATGACCATCAAAATAGATGATCGAGATGGAAAAGACTATGAGGTCGTGAACTTTTCGTTGTTGGGCCTGTCCAGCCATATGAAGATCTCCGTGAAAGACCGTGTACTTTTGCTTCCACGCACAATGAGGGACAGTCATGCGTTTCCTTTTCACAATATGGGACGCTTGAGCAAGTTGATCGTCGAAGACCTCGTCTGGGAGCCTTCCGAGCAGGGATATTGTGTGACCGCCGTTCGTGAACTCAAGAAGCGAAAAGAAGGGGACAAGGAGACACTCCACTCCTTTACGGAGCTGTATGCACTCTATGATGCTGAAGATTGGTTTGTCTATCCTACAGATCTGGACGTTTGGACGGGACGCTTGGCATTGAACGGGGATGCTTTGCTGAGACGATATCAGCTCGGATATTCGTGGTTAGCAGAGCGTTTGATGTTCTTACACGGTTTGGGAGGTGAGCATCTGGAAGCTCCCAAAACACTCAATGTGCATGCCGCAGAACTCTACACCTACGCACCACAGTTACTTCCTCAAAAGCGTGATTGTACGGGAGAAGACGTTTTGACTCCCATTCGTTTTCGTCCTGATTCATCTCAGCAAGAAGGAATCTTACATGCGTTATCTTCGTCCATCTCATGTTTACAGGGACCACCCGGGACAGGAAAATCACAGACCATCATTGCCCTCATCGATGAATTTATCGATCGACATAAAGGTCCAGCGAGAATTTTGATCTCAGCCTTTTCTTACAGTGCCTTGCAAGTGGTCGTGCAAAAGCTGCTCGACAGTCGCTATGGTGATGGGCCGGCACCAGATCCCACACAATTGAGCGATGCATCGAGATTGCCTATTTTCTATGCTTCGTCCTCTGAATCGGAGAGTTTTGTACACGATCCAAATCAACAGGACGTAATGCATTTGTCTTTGTCATCGAAAGGTGTCCATCTAGATGGTGAGCGGATCGATTTTAGGAGGGGATCGAGAAAGGATAAAATCTTTGAGCGTATGTTTGCTCACAAGGGGTTGGAGGGGGATGGTAGTTTTGTGTTGTTCGCGAATGCTCATACTTTATATCATCTTGGGACGTTGAGTAAGGCGAACAAGAGGCGATTGGTGCATGAGGATTTTGGTTTTGATTTGATCATCATTGATGAAGCTTCACAGATGCCAGCGAGTTACTTCACGGCGATTGCACAATTCGTTCATCCATTTGAGGCGCGTCTTGTATTGCCAAAAGATGAAGATGCGTTGAAAAGAGAGATTCGTTGTGGTGCACCAGAGCTCTCGATTGAAGGTGTGCCTTCATCAGATGACCTGACACATGTTGTCCTCGTTGGAGATCAGGAGCAGTTACCACCAGTCCAGCAGATCGAACCTCCTCGCAAGTTGAAGCCAATGCTTGATAGTGTGTTTCGGTACTTTTTGGAGGTGCATCATGTCCCGAAGCATCAACTCTCCTACAATTATCGATCACACAAAGACATTGTGAGATGTGTACGTCGGCTGGCGATTTACGATCAGTTACACGCCTTTCATCAGGATGATGCGTATTTGTCGGCGATTCCAGATGTGTTACCTGATACGATTGAGGCTCCTTGGTTGCGGCAGTTGTTGGGGCGAAGGCAAGTTGTTTCGACATTGATTCATGGGCGTCAGTGGGATACAGCGTTGAGTCCTTTCGAGGCGAAGTTGACCGCTGATGTTGTTCTGGCTTTTTTTGCACAGATGGGTGTGGACTCAGATGAACGTGAGCGACAGTTTTGGCAAGAAGACGTGGGGGTTGTGTCACCACACAACGCGCATGGTCGCTTGATCGTACGTGAGATTGCGGAGCGTCTGTTATCGGGAGTTGGGGCGAGGACCTATCTGCCGGAGACAGAGTTAATGGAGTGTTTGTCAACAACTGTGTATTCTGTGGAGAAGTTTCAGGGTTCGGACAGGCGTTTGATTGTGGGGAGTGTGGGTGTGTCTTCGGTGGATCGTTTGGCGGCGGAGGAAGGGTTTTTGTACGATATGAGTCGCTTGAATGTTCTGATCTCTCGTGCAAAACACAAGATGTTGTTGATCTGTAGCCAGCAGTATTTGGATTACGTTCCACGGGATAGGGATGTGATGACCGTCGCAGCTCGTGTGAGAGAGTATGCCTACGATTTGTGCAATGAGAGTCAAGTGTACGATGTCCCCTTTGGTTCGGGGAGTGAGTTTATCGAGTTGCGTTGGATGGTCTCCAAAGATCCATGATATTGTGTCGGTCATTTTGTGTTCGCATTGCGAACATCAAAGTTCTTTTTGATGTGAGTGTGATTCTTGTGGGTGACTTGAGCTCTGTGGATTTATTCGCCACGGAGGAGGCGAAGTCGCTTCCAGTGTTGTTTCAAGGCTTGCCTTGCCTCCTCATCCAACCTCAATGTTCCTTCCAGTTGACGCCAAGCGTCCATCATTTTGCTCACAGTGTTTTGGACAAATGCTTTGATTTCGTCTTCTGGTTTTGTGATACCGATCTTTTTGTAGAGTCTTACAAATGAGGCTGAGGTGACTTTTTCCCACTGTTTTTTTGAGCGTTTGTCAAAGTTAAGTGCGAGATCCTCGTTTTCAAAGAAAGAGAGGGTTGAGACAAAATCATAGGCTGGCGAGAGCCTTGCTTTGTATCCGTCGGGGTAAATGAGAGCCCAATTCTTGAGGTGAGCGTCACCGTTACCGGAAAGGATGATGAAGATGACTCGGCGAAGGTATTCTTCCAAGTCATCCTCGGATTGGGTGATGGAGGAGATTATCCTTCCAATGGATAAGTAGTTTCCTTTTTTGAACGCGCGTTCTGGGTAAACATTTAAGATTTGAGCAAAGTCTTCGAAGTGAATACGTCTTGGGTTCTTTGAACGGTCGAATCGTTCGATTGCATAGGCCCATTGTTCATCGCCAAAAAAACTTTTCTCTGGTAAACCCTTAATCTCATTGAGATCCAGCAATAAAAAATCTGGAACATCGATACCACTTTCTCTAGCCCACGTCATCATAGACCATTCATTCTCTGGGACTCTGGGAAATTTCTGTCCCGGAAGTTTGATAATCCAATCGCCTTGGACACCCTCTCGTGGGATCGTGAGCCCCTTGCCCTCTTTGAATGCCGATAGCTTGAGTTGTAGGTTCGTCATCGAGAATTTATGGGGATTGTCTTCTGGTGCTGTGGATTCTTCCTCTTCAAACGTGTTTGTCTCTTCATGTTCGTATTGAAGGAGGTCTTGGAGTTCTGTCTCTTCGGCAACGACTCTCACTGCACCTGGAAGTTCCTCTCCCAAATGAGCCAGCAGGGAGAAATCATTGTCGATATCTGTTTGGAGTTGCTTGATGATAAGCTCCCTCAGCAATCCATCAGGGAGTAGGTTCGAAAACCACTCAGGGAGTCGTGAGCGTGAGCTATGGACTTTGTGGAGATCCTCGATAAAGACCTGGCCAAGAACAGGTCGGGGGTAGAGTTTTTTGTAACTTTCCAACAAGCGAAACTCAATCCTACTTCCGTCTGATAGGGTTAATCTTCCGACTTTTGTGTCTTGTATGTACACAACCAAGGTGTGGGAGTTCATGTTCTTTTCCTATGCCAAGTTGTTTATTTAGTAGCCTGTAAAGTGTTATTGGTGCTCAAGTAAGTAATCTGAACGGATATTGTGTGAATGTTGATGTCTAAGCCCTCGTTTTTATGACGTTACTTTTGGGTTCGTTTGTGTGTTTTTTCTCCACTTTCTTTGGGATACTCGCGACGCTTTTGATCAAGCATCCTTTTGAAAGGGAACACAAACGAATTGTATCCAGTCTTCGTCATGGCTACCTATTATTTTTTGAATACGCCATACTTGCGAGTCTTCAAAGCGGACAAGAGAATCACCTTCTCTAAAAGAGGCTGAGTACTCTACTTGCCAAAGTCTCTTGTCTAGTTTGACTAGATCGTAAGCCCTTATAATTTGCCCACGAACGCTGTAAAGGACTTCTCGATCCATAAGGACTTGGACGGTTCGTTTGGTGCTTGTCTGCTCTCCAACAAGTTTTCCCCAATGTGAATGGTTCGTAGAGAGTACAACTTCTTCAAATCTTTCTTCTTTTTTTACGATGTTTTCGGTGTGAACAACACGTAAAGGTATATACTCACTAGGTAGATTGCGGTCCTCACTTAAAGTGAGCATGTCCCAATCGTCTATGTTGTTGGAGAGAGGTCCTTTGGGGTCTAATTGCTTAAGGAAGTCTCTAAAAGGAAAAGGCAACCCTCGAAGATATAGCATCGTCCAAGGTTCCTTTTTTAGAAAAGCATACGATCCTCTTGTGAGATTTCTGTTGGCAAATTCTTGATACGGACCATGATGGGCTCGCCATTTTCTTGTGTTTACATCGAAAATAAGTGCAAGAGTTTTTTTCTCCGAAGATTCTCCTTTTCCAGATAACAGCTGTGTACCAGCTAATGCACCGACCAGTAAACCCACGAGGATCCCCGCAGGACTCGTTTTCAGGATCACTGAAGCAGCAGCGCC
Source organism: Deltaproteobacteria bacterium (assembly GCA_002731275.1). GTDB lineage: Bacteria > Myxococcota_C > UBA6777 > UBA6777 > UBA6777 > UBA6777. The sequence goes on from PCBK01000096.1 coordinate 34,430, forward strand.
TAACACCGCACCTGTTAAAGTCTCCCCTGTAAGTGGACTGCTTTCATCGTCGTTTGCAAGGCTAAAACGTGCGATGTTGGATTCCTCATCAATGGCGATGTTTAGGAGTTTTCCACCAACGAGAGCTCTCAGTGATTGATCTTCTTGTTTTCGTAACTCGATGGGCGATGAGTCCTTTGTGAGTTCGTACACTTCATTCGCGAAGACATCCAGGTAGTCATACTCATTCTTGTATTTGTTGAGTACTTTGGCGATATCGCTTAGACGAAGCTGTGTCGGGGGTCGAACCCTCTCCTTCATCAATGGGATAGTTCCCCAATGTACACGAAGACGTTCTTTTGCTTCTTCTTCTAGGGGCAAGTCATCTTCTAGTGTAGACCATGCTGTCATTATTTCAACGACTGTATTTTCTATGAAAATTTTGATCTCGTCTTCTGTTCTCTCCTCAAGGAATCCCAAAGATTGAAGCTTTTGAAACATTTTCACAAAAGAGCGAGCTGAGACATCTTCCCACCGTTTGGACTTTTGCAAGTTGAGCGCGAGTTTATCGTTGTGAATGTATTGGATTGTTGAAACAAAGTCGTAAGCAGGAGAGAGGCGGGCCTTTACATTGTCAGGGTAAATCAAAGACCAATTCTTGTGGTGTGCGTCGGCATTGCCTGAAAGGATGATGAAGAGCAGTCTCCGAACGTATTCCTCAAAGTCTTTCTCAGAGTTTGTCACTGCAAGCAGGATCTTTGCGATGGAGTTGTAACTGAACTTGTCGTATTTTTCCTGGGGATACAGACCAAATATCTGGGCAAAATCTTCAATGTGAACACGTCGTGACGGTTCAGGACGATCAAAACGTTTGATTGCGAAGGCGAGTTTTTCTGATTTGTGAAGATGTTCTGGAGGCAAACCCTGGATATCGTCCGTATCAAAGAGGTCGAACTCAGGTACATCAATGCCACTTTTTTTGGCCCAAGTCATCATGGACCATTCGTTTTCTGGTACTCTCTTGTATCTTTGATCTGGTAACTTGACGATCCAGTCGCCACCAATTCCCTTTGCTGGTATTGTCAGACCTCGATCTTTTCGAGATGCTGAGAATTTGAGTTGTACACCTGCGAGAGAGAACCTCAGCGTCTGAGCATCTTCCTCTTCCTCTGTTGCCATACCATCTGTAGAGTTCTCTGTGTGTTGGTAAAATCCTTCAAGGGGTTGCTCTGGTAGGACACGTACAGCTCCGGGAAGATCTTTGCCGAGATGATGGAGCAGAAAGAATTCTCGCTCTGTGTGAACTGCTGCTTGCTTGGCGACGAGCTCTCTCAACAAACCCTCTGGAAGGAGGTTGGAAAACCAGGGGATGAGTCTCATTCGTGTTCGGTATTCTTTATCGAGATGATCAAGGAAGGTCTGTCCCAGTGTGGGGCGTGGGACCATTTGTTTGTAGCTGTCCAACAGTCGAAACTCGATTTCGCCTTTCTGGGACAGGGTTAATTTTCCGACAGGTTCTTCTTGCAAATATACAAACATTGTTTTGGTAGACATCTTCAATCATCCTCATCTTCATCATCGTCATCATCTGCGAGTAATGATAGTAAGCTTGGGCGGTCTGTTTCTCCCCACCGTGCGCACTTTGCGAAAAATTTTCTGCTGTACTCTTCAATGGTTTTTGCACGAAGTTCGAGGAAGGTCTCTTCGTCGCCATCGCGAAGAGCTTCCAAGGCGTCCAGATCGATCATGTGAGTTTGTAGCAAAGCAGGATTGGCTTGGAGTATTTGTTTTTTGAGTTGTTTTTGTTTGGGGTAGAAGATGCGGTTGGCAATGCCATTGTAGTGCTGGAGGTTTTTATCTTGCACAAGTGTTGGGATGAGCAAGTGTCCTGATGGTGTTGTGTCGAGTGAAGAGGGAAGGATGAGTTTCTCTGTCTCCAGGTTCTTCGGCTTGTGTGTGAATAAGGCCAACGTGAACAATTTACTTGTTGCGTGGTTAAAGCGGAAGGGAGCATCGATATCCAGCAAGGCCTCTTCGTTTTCGGGGAGTTGTTGAAGGAGCGATTGTACAGAGGCTTCTTCATCCTCAGAGATACTTCCCAAGTATGCAGGTTCTGAGAGCGTAAAATTCCGAAGTGCTTTCGTGAGTGAGAGACGCCATAGCCATCGACTGAGTAAGTCGGTGCTCCTTGATGAAGGAGAGGGATGGTGGTGAAAGAATTTTGCGAGAAATACGAAGGGTTGTTTGTAGGGAAGTAGGTCAAAATGTGGGATGTGAGCGTGACTCTTTAAAAAACCTATCGTGCGTCGTGTTGCCTCTTCGACGTTTGTATATGCCTCAAGTGCTTTCTCGCTGGTCAGTTTTTGTTCACTGGAGACAAACTTCGTTTTCTTTTGGCGTCCCAAGAGTGCGGACATGACTTTATTGAGTGTATCTTGGGGAAGTTCGCCAAAGCCAAGGGGACGGAGATTTCGGGAAATATCATCAAAGCTACCTGACGACTCCTCACTTGTCGTGCTGTGAATGGCATCAAAGACTTCTGATTCTTCGAGGCTTTTTCCTGCATGGTTGATGCGAGCAAAAACATCACGGACAGTTTTTTCAGAGGTCGTGGTAATCGTGTAAGTCGGGATTTCATACTCACGAATTCTTTTCCCGACTCGTATCGCTTTTTGTGTTCTTGTGGGGCTGGGTTGCTTTTTATAGAGCCACTGCAGCAAGTCTTCTGAGTCAAGCACTTGCGTCATTGGGAGCCAGCGTGTAGGGTCATCTGTTCGTTGTTTTTGAGATATATTTTTGAGGCCTTCCTCATCCAGGTCAAAGTAGAAGTCGTGTTTGTTTCCTTTGTGTTCTTTGACAAGGGACAGGACAAGGGAGACGAGGCGTTGTTGTCCATCAACTACCCAGAGCGCGTCTGCTCGTTCGGGGACCTCTATTGTTAACTCTCCGGCTGTAAAGATGTCTGCTTTTGCTGGTGTTTTCCAAAAAATCAATGTTCCAACTGGATACCCTCGGTAAAGGCTGTCGAGCAGGTTGAGAGCATCTTGTGGTTCCCACTTAAGCTGTCTCTGGAAAGAAGGGATCCTTATATAGCCATCTTCGACCCTGCGAATAAGATCCTCGACTTTGAAATTTCGAGCCTCAGGGGGTCTTTTTAGATTGTCTGTTTGCTCATCTCGTGTCAGTTGCATCTTCTTCCTCGCAGCTGAAAGACCAAGACCACTTGTACAGTACAACGAGCATACGTAATGACAAGTTCGGTCGCAAGGCAGAAGTTCTCGCCCAAAGACCCCATCAAGTCAAGAACCCAATTTCCACAAATCTTTACAAAGAGATCGCTTGAGTTGGAGTCCTTGCAAGTCACCATTGTATTTTTACGTCAGGACACGGACAAGCTCGGCGATGATCGTAAAGTCACCTTCCTTGGAGGCATCCAACACGATCGGTTGAAAAGATGGATCTGTTGAATCTGGAGACAAGGTCACCTTTGTATGTCGCCAACTCCCGTCTTCTGTCTTCTCCTTCTCGCTCGAATAACGTTTGACTGTGTAGCTCCCTCCGTATTCGTTGTCTTCGATGTCTCTGTGTTGGCAGAGTATCGTCTTTCCTTGACGTGTCCCCGATGGATTGAGACGCCACAAACACCACGATCCATTCGGGATACTCCTGTTCATTGACTCACCAACAACCTGCGCGACAAACAAATCCTTCGCCGGTTTGGGGCGTCCTTCTGTACGGACCCAATCGTAATGTGCCACGTCTTCCATCTGCTCCGGGGTAAAGCCACCCGCTGCGAACTTGATATCCAAGGCTGGAATGCAATTGACAAACGGCTCTGCCTCTTCCAATAGGACAGATACAAATGGGAGCAAATCACCTTCTTCTGTCAAAGGTTTGTGGCTGACGTCTTCTGGGACAGCCTTCAGCTTTTTGACCAACATATCGAAAACAATCCGTTGGAATCCCGATGAGACCTTCTTGTCATTCAGGTATTGGATCATCTGATTTTGGTGGGCCTCCGCGCTGTCAATCACCGCCTCATCCATCGCGTTTGCAAAATTACCAAGCATCGCCTGCTCTGGTGAGTTGTTGGCGATTTGTTGCATCACCGCCTCATTCTCACTCAACTTGTCGCTAATCGTCTTGGCGTAATTGAGCAAATCCTGGTCCGTCAACTCATCTGTGATGAACAACTCATTTAACCTGTCGAGGATCGTCGAGAGCCACTCCTCTTGCTTGTCTCGCGCCTTCCCTGTCCCAAGCTCCTTCATCGGCATGAGCCCTGTCGCGCCGTCCTTTTTGAGCTTGAGATTCTGTTGTCTGATCTTTGAGAGCCTGTAATGACTCAACTCCACGGAGCTCAGATCGACAGGGTCTTCATCCGGCAATTGCTCACGCAAAAGAGGCGCGAGATGCATGGCGAATAGATTCAAGCGCTCCAGATCCGGACTGTCGTACTCGACGATCTGTGACATGAACTCGTAGTAACGAGTGAAGGAGTTGAGATCCGCCTTGAAGATGCCAAGTGTATCAAGGAGCTTTTTGGCCTCTTTCATGTCCGATTCAATGTTCGCAAGGAGCGTGAGGTCGTCGAACTTCTTGGCGCGATCAAAGAGTTCCTTTTGTTTTGTGTACTCTTCACGGGCAGCTTGTGAACGCTTTTGCCAACGCTCCACTGCCGGGCGACAAGCGTTGAGAAGCGCTGCGTTACTCTGCTGCTTCTTGAAGAAGATCTCGTTGAACGTCAGCACCTCTGTCCACTTGAAGATCCCTGCATCCCTGAGCTTGTCGTACAAGTCCCACAAAATGTTGGGATCCGAAACGTCCAACAATGTCGCCGTCTGGTAGTACTCCTGGAATGCCTCCAGTACACTCTGTGGTTCATTCACAAAGTCCACAACATAGGTCTCTTTTTTGCCTGGGTAGATCCTGTTGAGGCGGGAGAGGGTCTGTACACATTCCAAGCCGCCAAGTTTTTTGTCGACGTACATCGCACATAGTTTGGGTTGATCAAAGCCGGTCTGGAACTTTTTGGCCACGATCATCACGTTGTACTCTTCTGTGTCGAATGTCTTGCGAAGTGTACGGCCTTTAAGCCCTGGATTCATCGATGTCTCTGTGAACTTATGTCCAATCAAACCTTCAGCCTCTGGATCTGAAGGCTGAAAAGAGACCTCTCCAGAGAAGGCGACGAGCGCTTGGAGGGAGGATTCGTACTTTTGTTGTTTGACGTACTTGTCGATTTGGTCTTTGTAGCGGACGGCTTCCTTGCGCGAAGAAGTCACGACCATCGCCTTGGCCTGGCCGTTGAGCAAACCCATGACATGTTCACGAAAGTGTTCGACGATGACGTGGACCTTTTGTGAAATGTTGTAAGGGTGCAGTCGAAGCCACTTACCGAGCTTGACCCTGGCTTTTTTGACGTCTACCTCAGTGTCTGCGCTGCCTGCTTTTTGTCCTAACTGATAGGCGAGCTTGTACGTCGTGTAATTTTTGAGAACGTCAAGGATGTAACCTTCTTCGATCGCCTGTCTCATACTATAGATATGGAAGGCCTTGGGCTTGTTTGTCTTTGAAGGTGGTAGCGCTGGAGCGGGGAGGCGTCCAAAGAGTTCGAGGGTTTTGCTTTTGGGGGTCGCCGTGAAGGCGTAGTAGCTCAGGTTGGTCGCTTGTTGACGTGCTGCGACGCTGGCGTTGAGCTGGTCTTCTGCGGTCTGCTCTGCGTCCTCGTCTTCTGTGGCACCCTTTGTCAGGACAGCTTTGAGTTTGCCAGCTGTACGTCCTGTCTGTGAGGAGTGGGCTTCGTCTGCGATGATCGCGTAACAACGGTCCTTGAGGCTGACATTGTGCTCGATATTGTCGAGGACGTACGGGAATGTTTGGAGCGTCACGATGATGATAGGTTGTTTCTCTTCGAGTGCGCGTGCGAGCTTCTCTGACTTGGAACCTTGTCCTTCATCTCTGTTGATACGTTCGACGACACCGTCAGCGTGTTCAAACTGGTAGATGGTGTCCTGAAGTTGTTTGTCGAGCACAGTCCTGTCCGTGATCACGATAACGGAGTCGAAGACCTTTTCGCCTTGTGCGTCGTAGAGTGAGGAGAGTTGGTGTGCGGTCCACGCGATGGAGTTTGATTTTCCTGAGCCTGCACTGTGTTGGACGAGGTAGCGATGTCCAGGACCTTCTTGTTTGGTCGTCGCGATCAACTGTGTGACGAGTTCGAGTTGGTGGTATCGTGGGAAGATGAGTGTTTCTTTTTTGCGTTTGAGACCGTCCCAATCTTCTTCTTCTTCGATCTCCAGGTGGACAAAGTGTCCGAGTAGTTGGAGGAGCTGTTCGGGGGCGAGGACTTGTTGCCAGAGGTAGGCCGTCGCGTATGTGTTTGGGTCTTGGGGGATGTCGTTGCCAGCACCACCATCGGATGTGCCTCTGTTGAAGGGGAGGAAGCGCGTGTTGTCTCCATCGAGCTTTGTGGTCATGTAGACTTCGAGCTGGCTGACGGCGAAGTGGACGAGGGCACCTCTCTTGAATGTGAGGAGGGGTTCTGGTTTGTTTGTGTTTGGGTCTTTGGGGAGTCGTGTCTTTTTGTATTGTCTGATGGCGTTGTGGACGGCCTGTTGGAATTCGCTCTTCAACTCCATCGTCGCGATGGGGAGTCCATTGACAAAGAGGACGATGTCGATCCGCCATTTCTTCGCTTGTGTGCCAGTCTCTGCGAGGTGTGCTTTGGTTGCGTATGGGCTGTAGGTCAGCTCAGGGACGAGGCGGAGGATATTGCCTTCGTACATGGCGAGTGTTTTGGAGTTGAGATTGTGTTCGGGTTTGAATTGGCACAACTTGAAGGAGGCGGATTTATCTCGCAGTTCGTGTCGAAGGACGCCGAGTGTCCCGTATTTGCGAAGGGTCTTGTCTGTGGCGTGTGGATCGACTTTGTTGAGCTGTCTGGTGAGTTTTTTGATGAAGGCTTCTTCGGGGTTGTTTGGGTAGAGTGTGGTGTATTTTTCCCACATCTTGGGTTGTGTGCTTTGGACGAAGGCGAGGCAATCTTCTGTGTAAAGTGCGTGTTCTCGGTCGTAAGAAGAGGCGTTTCCGCGCTTCCATCCAGCGGCGAGCATCTCTTGGATAATGTCTTGCTGGAAGGCGGCTTCGTGGGCTGTGTTGCTCATGATGCCTCCTCTTCGGTGTGGGTGGGTGGTTGCCAATCCCTGACGTCTATCTTACCTGTGACGGCTGCGGAGATGAGCGCTGTGCGTCGCTCTTGCAGCAATTTGGTTTGTTGCGTCAAGTCCCGAGCCAACTTTTCAAAATTGGAATGTTGTTTTTGTAGATGAGTAGCTATTTGCGCTTGTTCTCTTTGAGGAGGGATACAAACAGAAAGTGTTTTAAGGGTATTCTGACTCAAAGATGCCCGAGTTACCAGGTTCATTTTCTCTGTGAAAGAACTCTGGATTAGCTTGTTCCTGAAGAGAAAAGAAGAGTAAACCGGATCCAAATCGTCAGACCAAGGCCTGAATCTAATCAAAAAGCCAGCGAAAGTTGCATCTTCGACTCTTTGTAAACATGTTGATGCTATGCCTATGTCGTCGACTGTTTCGGATGTTCTGGTGAAAAAAACATCACCTCTTTCTATGCTGTATTTTTTCTGATCTTCTTTTGTGCTGCGAACAAGTCCACTTGGATTGGACGGTATGAATTGGTTTTTATAAACATCTCCATAGCTTATGAATGGAAACCCTGAACCAAAAGAGTCTCCACTGATATTCAAGCCATTTTGCAGTTGTCCAAAGTGTCCCAGCTTTTTGATTTTCCAATGGGCAGGAATCTCACCAATCCAGGGGATGCCGGAGTCGCGCATGGGGGCGTCGGGGTTCAAGCCTTTGGTGACGGCGTGGCTGATGACGGCCTGACGTTTCTCTTGAAGCAATTGGATGAGCTGTTGTTGTTTTTCAATCAAGGCATCGATTTTGGCTGTTTCGTAATCGAGAAACTTTGCGATTTGTGTTTGTTCATATGGAGATGGAAGCAGTAATTCAATTTGTTCGAATGCTTTTGGATCCAAATCCCATTGGTTGACGCGAATACCCTTGGAGCGACTCATATATTGAGTTATGTAAATTGGTGAGCGTAACAAGTAGTGAATGTACTTTGATTTTATCCTTGTACATTGAACTTTTTTTATTTTTTCATAGACAAAGTATGCAGGGCTGACGATTCCTCGGTAGCAAGAAATTGCTATGGAACCTTGCCATGCTTTCATTTTGTTCATAACTAAATTTTCAGGACATACTAGCTGGTATGGACTGAGATCCTCGGAAGGTTTGTTGAAGTTGTCATCGCGGCTTTTTTTGGGAACAACACCGTGATCTCGGTAAACCGAAAGCAATTCTTCATGGGGGACGTTTGTACGTTTTACCCTGCGATATATTCGTCCTACTGGGATACTATCCCAGCCTAATGGAATGTCTTCCATCCAACTCGCTGTTGGTTTTTTATATCGCTCATATTTTTTGAATGCATTTTTCATGAGCGAATCTCCTGCAACATCTGCATGATCTCTGCGCTCAACACATCCAATTCTGCGTCGATCTCCTCCAGTGGCCTTGGAGGTTCATATTCATAAAAATGCCTGTTGAAGGGGATTTCGTATCCAACGACACCAACACATCTATCCTTCCCATCTGTGTACTCAGCATCAATCCAGGCGTCTTCGACATGTGGCGAGACTTCCTTGTGGAAATACGCCTCGTTGACCTCATCGACACCAGAACCCATCGCTGTATCTTGTGTCAGTGGGACATCTTCATGATCCCGTAGTTGGCTGTCCGCTTGGAAGAGCACAACCTTTCCTTTGTATGAAAAGAGGCCATATGTCGGATCTGCTTCTTCCTTGACGATTTTTTTGATCACAGGTTCAGCGTCTGGGTTCGTCCAGGTCACGGCAGAGATGAATTGCTTTTTCTGCTTTGCATCGAGCTTTGCATCTGCGTCCTTGAAGGCTTTCTTCAACTGTTTATCAAAGTTGTTGAAGTCGTTGTATTCTTCTGTGCCAAGGACTTTTTGTAGTTTGTACGCTTTGTCGAGAAGTTCTTTTTGTGTGTGCCATATTTGGGGGTTGAGGAGTTCTTTGATTTGTTTCTCTTTCAGCTCCTTGAAGTCCTTCTTGAGCAGGCTGCGGACATCATCTTCAACGTCAGAGAGGACGCCATATTGTTCGTCATCCCAATCTTGTCCATATGCTTCGTAGATGGTTTGCATAGCGGCGTTCTGTTTACCTGTGACAAAGCGAAGTTCTTCGAGGCGTTCGTCTGTAAGCTGTGCGGAGAGACGAAGAGGGCGCTCGATGCGGATGCGACGATAGCCAAACTCATAGGTGTGGAAGATCTTGCTGGCGAAGGTTTTTTTCTCGGCTTTTTTGCTGGAGGAGCGGTCTCTTTGTGATGTGGTCTCTTCGGGGGGGACCAGTTCGTAGCTCTCGACCTCTTCAAATTTGCCATAGGTTTGGGTGATGAGTTTGATAGCGTCATCATTGATTAAGCGTCTTTTGGAGCCGAGGCTTTTTCTCATGCCTTGGTAGAGGTGGACGGCGTTGATGAGCTGGACTTTGCCTTTTTTGTCGTTGTCTTGTTCGGTTTTTTTGTCGTTGTCTTGTTCGGTTTTTTTGTTGGAGAGCACCCAGATATAGGTCGCGATACCTGTGTTATAGAACATATCAGTAGGTAGGGCGATGATGGCTTCGAGCAGGTCACTTTCGAGAACGTACCGGCGTATCTCACTCTCTCCGCTACCGGCTGAGCCTGTAAACAGAGGGGAGCCGTTGAGGATGATACCAATGCGACAGCCGTTCTTTTTGTCGTCATTGGGGTCAAATTCACGCATCTTGTCGAGCAGGTGCATCAAGAAGAGGAGGGAGCCATCACTGACGCGGGGAAGTCCGGGGCCAAAGCGTCCATCAAAGCCTTTGACTTTGTGTTCCGTCTTGATGGCGCTCTCGACTTTCTTCCAGTCCACACCAAAGGGAGGATTGGAGAGCATATAGTCGAAGGATTCGCCGGCGAGTTGGTCATCACTCAGGGTGTTCCCGAGTTTGATACGGCTGACATCCTGTCCTTTGATGAGCATGTCGCTTTTGCAGATGGCGTAACTTTCGGGGTTGAGTTCTTGTCCAAAGGCCCTCATGACAACGTCTTCATTGTATTCATGGACGTATTCCATTCCAGCGGAAAGAAAGCCGCCTGTTCCTGCGGTTGGATCATAGATGGTGCGTATTATGCCGGGTTGGTTAAGGGCCTCTTCATCTTTTGTGAAGAGGATGGATGTGGTGAGGTCGATAATATCGCGAGGTGTGAAGTGTTCTCCGGCGGTTTCGTTTGAGCTTTCGGCGAAGCGTCGGATAAGTTCCTCGAAGACGAGTCCCATATCGTGGTTGCTGATGGTTTCTACGGAGAGGTCTGTGGTGGAGACTTTTTGGACGACTTTGTAGAGGAGGTTGGCTTCATCGAGGAGGTCGACGAAGGTGGCAAAGTCGAAGTATTCGAAGATCTCTCGTGCGTCTTTGGAGAAGCTGTCGATGTAGGAGAGGAGATTACTCTTAATGTCTTTGCTGCCGAGCTTGGAGAGGTTCATTTGTGATGTATTAAAGAAGGTTTGATCGGCTGCTTTGAGAAGGATTGTCTCACGTGCGTCTTCGTTGAGTGAGGTCATTGCCTTGAGTGTTTCGACTTTTGCGAGGACATTGTCTTTGGTGGGTTCAAGGACACATTCAAGTCGTCTGAGTACGGTGAATGGGAGGATGACACGTCCATAGCGTGATTGTTTGAAGTCGCCACGAAGGAGGTCTGCGAGAGACCATATATATGCGGCTGTTTGGGAGAAGTTGGTGGTCATCGAGGTGTCCTTTGTGCGGGGAGTGTGTCTACGTGTTGCAGGAGCAGGTATGTCTTTTGGTTCTGTGTCAAAAGAGAATTGTGTTTGTTGCCAACTTTTGTGACCCATGTGTGTGGCTGGCTCCTGTCGTCTTCTTGTACATCGTGCTGGGGATTGTTGTACCGAAGTCGGTCAGCGAAGTCAACTTCCACTTGCCCTGTGGCTGCCGCGCTTCGCTTGCCTTTGTCTGGCTACCACGCTTCGTTTGATTCTGCTTGGCTGCCGCGCTTCGCTTGCCTAGCTATCGGGGATGCACGGGCATCCCCAAGCGTACTGCGTTTGCTTTCCCCTCCAGTTGACGCCTTCGGCGTGGAAGAAGTTGTGTCTACCTGTAAAACAGGCAGACACAAGGGGAGTAAGAGAGAGCTATATACAGGGGAGGGGGGATGGTTTTATTCCTCGTCGTGGAGGGGGGTATCGTCGAGTTCTTTGACTCTGGGTCGAAAAGCTTTGTCGATGGCGCTCATGTGCTTTAAGGTCCATGCAAAGGCTTTTCTGTGATTTTTCTCATCACGTGTATCCAACTCATTCTTTATACTCAACACGCTGAATTTATTGTTGGGTCGTTCCTCCCACGTTAACGTAAATTGGAGCTCCGATTCAATGTCCTCTCGTTCTTCTTGTAACTTCTCGAACCACGTCGGATGTTTACGTTGGTTGATCTCCACACGAACGGCAATTTCTTTTGCATTCACGATCGCCATCATGCTACATCCTGAACGTCCAATCCCCCAAGCCATCCAGTTGCAGGGGTAAGGTTTGGGAGGTTTGAAGCGTGCTTGTTGTTCCTCCAAGTATGTCCCAAATCCAGCCCAGTAGTCCATCTGCGCTTGTTGTCCTGTTGTTAATGTTCCCCTCCGCGATGTCGATTCTTTGATCGTCTTCGACCAATCGTTGGGTTTCGCCACTATGTTGAACTTGGGAGCTGGCACAGATTTTCCTATTCGCCACAGCTCTATCTCGATCCCAAAGAATCGAAACTCTTCATGTGTGATGCGATTCAGCCAGTCCAATGCTGCCCTGTGCTCCTCAGTGAATCTCGCCGCAATCCAGACGATATTCACTGCGTCCAAACCCGACGCGTAGGTGATGGTCTGTCCCAGGTGTTTGTGGTCTGTCTTTTCGAGCTGATTCTCGATAATCACAAGCTCATCTGACGCAGTGTCTCTACACAAAATATCCGCTCTGAACGGCCCCACTGCAGCTTCTTCTTGTTGAACTTCCAACTCCAATCCAATCGTTTCGCTCAACAACGCGATGTTCTCCTCTGAAGCCAACCAAGGTGTAAAATCACTTCCTTCATGCTCCCAGTAATCACGAAGTTCAACGCGCTCTAACCGACCTAAAGTCTTATTTGTATCCATGTTCTTTGTTCCTGCTGTTTGTGGGATGTTTGTGGGATGATGATCGTTGTACCCAAGATTATACATTGGGTCAAACCTGCAGCCTGACAAGCAGAGCGCGGCAGTCACGCCGAAGGCGTAACACAAACGATGCGCGAGCATCGTGGGGGCTGGGGTTGAACAAACCCCAGGCGGGTGTGGGTGGCAAACCCACAATACCAAGCAAAGCGCGTCAGCAAGGGCGAGTGGTAACAGGTATCAAGTGTTGTCAGGAGAGAGGAGGACATTTGTGGGGACACCCCAGGAGAGTCCTGTTTCGTCGAGGTGGCAAAGGCGGGCAAAGATATGTAGACCAGCGGCCTGTGCTTCTAAGAGCGTTTCGTGAAGATGCGGATCGATGGTCTTATCGATTTCCACGTGTGTTGCGTCATCGCCCTGGACAAGAAAAAGCAAGGCCGATTGTGTTTCTCGCTCTTCTTGCATCAACTCGACGAGCTCTTTGACATGTCGGGCTCCTCTCGCCGTAGGGGCGTCTGGAAAACGTGCGATCTTATCTGCACCAAGGCGCCCCACTGATTTGACCTCCATGAGCAATCTCCCTCCATCTGCGAGTTCGAGCATAAAATCAAAGCGCGAGGAACCAATTTTCTTCTCTGCACGAAAGGATGTGTAAGGAGGTAACTCACCAAACGCATACTCTGAGAGTGCGAGCTTGACGAGTTTATTGGGAAGATGTGTGTCGAGCGAGATGAGCGCACCATCGTCACCTCGTGCTGCGAGGATCTGGTAGGGCGTTTTGCGGGTCTTCTCATCACGATGTTCCATTAACAGCGTACGTCCAGGGACGAGAACTTCGAGGAGGCGACCTCGATCTGCCATCGCTCCAGTGATCTTCTTCCCATTGTATTCAGCGATGATTGTGAATTGATTGGGACGCTCAATAAAGGTCGATTCGAGTAAAGGCAATCCCTTCCCCAATGGGACTTTGATGTTCAATGATCTCCTCCAAGTATTCGCAAAGTCAGCAAGTATTCCACCACCCAACACAAAATCGTAATGAGTTCGTGTTGGCATCCTCGCATAATCCACCACAACTCACAAGGCAGACTCAAAACCCCACTGAGATCAAACCGATATATACGAAGATTTATCTCGAATTCTGTTCCGGCAGACGTTGCACTTGCGCCCAAAGCAAGGGCCCTGTGAGGGCGAAAGGTCGGAAGATAGAAAAAAGCATACGTGGGGGTGCAGGCTCAAGAGCCAGCAAGCAGGCGCGAGGAGGCGGCATAGCAACGCTCTGCCA
>PCBK01000097.1 GCA_002731275.1 Deltaproteobacteria bacterium
CATTTGCGACGCCACTTTGCAACCACCCCTTCTACAAACCTCTCCATCCCCCTGTCACTTCGTGACTTCCCCCTTCCTCTCCGACCTTCGGAGAAGGCAAGGGGGAGCAGTCAAACGATATATACGTGACTTTGGAGCCCCCTTCGGTCCGACCTGCGGTCAGCCATCTCCCGCTGTTTGACCAGCGCTTTGCTTCGGTCGACAAGGGGAGCGATGCAAAGGAGATAACAGGACCCCCTCAGTCCGACCTACGGTCGTCCGGCTCCCCCTACTCGACTTTGTCGGCAAGGGGAGCGATGCATATCAAACGATATATCGCGATATAAACGAATATTCCGTGTATATCGGTTAATTGCCCCCTCCTCTCGAAAGGGTTGAGAGGAGGGAAGAGCCGAAGGCTCAGGGTGGTGAGTTTGTTGAGGCGGATGATTGCAAGTGAAGACGCAAAAAACCCACTGCAAGTGCGTGAGCAATCGAGGAATCCAAGGATATGGCCTTGCTATATCCGCCTGGAAGATGGGGATGATATAGGATGGTCAGGGGAGTTTGCGGAGACACAAGTGCAACGTCCGCCGGAGCAGATATTAAGCTAAATTCCGTTTATATCGGCTGGTTGGTCCCTCCTCTCGAAAGGTTTGAGAGGAGGGAAGAGCCGAAGGCGAAGGGTGGTGAGTTTGTTGAGGCGTATGTTGCAAGTGAAGACGCAAAAAACCCACTGCAATCCCGCGAGTAGAAGAGAATACAAGGATATGGCCCTGCTATATCCGCCTGCAAGAAGGGGATGAACTCGTAGAATCAGGGGAGTTTGCGGAGACACAAGTGCAACGTCCGCCGGATCAACATTCTAGTATCCCCCGTATATATCGGTATATTGGTCCCTCCTCTCGAAAGGTTTGAGAGGAGGGAAGAGCCGAAGGCTCAGGGTGGTGAGTTTGTTGAGGCGTATGTTGCAAAGCGTACGAAGCAAATCAGCCACGAAGAAAAGCCTCTCCAAGAAGAGCATTGTAGGTGGTAAAGCCCCAACCCCGGAGGGGTTCAAATGCGGTCCAGCGCGCTGCGCTGGTGCAACGTCCGCCGGAGCAGCATTCGAGTATCTCCCGTGTATATCGGTTGAATGGTCCCTCCTCTTGAAAGGCTTGAGAGGAGGGAAGGAGCGGAGCGACAGGGAGGAGAGTTTGTTGGGGCATATGTTGCAAAGCGCACGAAGCAAATCAGCCACGAAGAGAAGCCCCTCCAGGAAGGGTTCTGTCAGTGGTAACGCCCTAACCCCAAAGGGGTTCAACCGGGGTCCAGCGGCCGCCCGCTGGTGCAACGTCCGCCGGAGCAGATTTCAAGCTAAATTCCGTTTATATCGGATTAGTTGGGGTTGGTGAGCAAGCGGGTGTTGGATGAATTGTTTGGTTGTTTTGTCGTGTGGACAATGCGGTCAATGAGTCCACCAGTCAGAGGAGTTGCATGAAGTTTCTTCATCATGCGAGATTTGCCATTGTAAAAGGTCTGCAAAAACTGCTTTCTTTCCTTCATTTTTTGCAAGAAGATCCGACGGAAGTCAGCTGCATTGCTCACGATGTGTGGAGTCAAAAAGACCAGTAAGTTTTGCTTCTCTGTACTCTTTTTGGTCACACGGAACAAAGCACCAAGGATCGGGATATCTCCGAGGAATGGAACCTTCGAGACACCATCGGAGACCTTATCTCTCATCAAACCACCGATCACAGCGGTCTGGTT
Source organism: Deltaproteobacteria bacterium (assembly GCA_002731275.1). Classification (GTDB taxonomy): domain Bacteria; phylum Myxococcota_C; class UBA6777; order UBA6777; family UBA6777; genus UBA6777. Next base: position 1,729 of record PCBK01000097.1, read on the forward strand.
GTCGGAGACACGAATTGTCGTCTTAATCTTCCTCTTGGTCGTTGTTGGTCCCAACTCTGGGTTTTGACCGGCAATCTCTGTGACCTCAAGGTCGACGTCCATCTTGATCCTATCGCCTGCGTTGATCAAAGGCTTGATCTTCATCGTCAACGCGACGTCTTGACGTTGGATGTTACGGACCGGGACGGAGATCCCAACACCAGCGCTTGAGAACGTTGTTCCTGCAATAAAAGGAACGTTCTGTCCGACCTGAATATTGGCCTCTTCGTTGGTCGCGGTGAGGATGTGAGGGGTAGAGATGATATCAACGTCGGTGTTGGTTTGGAGCGCTCGTAACAACACACCAAAAGAAGGAATACCAGGCGTCCCTGAACCGAGAAGACCTGCAGAGTTTGGAATCTCCGGCCCACGAAGACCAAGCGCAAGCCCCATCATCGCAGCAGGATCGAGGATCAAGCTGTTCACACCGGCAAGCTGCGTACCAAAGACTGCAACCTCTGGATTTTGCTCATCTGTATTGAGCGGGATCCCACCGTGAAACACTGCACCAAGATCACGCGTTTTAGTGAGGCTGATTTCCAGGATGACCGCTTCAATAAAGACCTGCTTACGACGTAAATCCAGGCTTCGGATCACCCGCATCAGGTTCTCGTAATCACGCTGGTTTGAGACGATGACAAGTGAGTTTGTCCCTTTATCCGCAGTGATACGAACCTCACCCTGGAACAAATCAGCAGCCGTCGCGCCAGTTGGAGCTTTGCTCTTTTTGCCGCGTCGGGCGAAACGACGTGTTCGCTGCCCTTGCGCAAGTTGAGAAAGTGTCTGAGCGACCTCTTCGGCTTTTGCATAACGAAGATAGTGAACGCGGATCTTTCCTCCGTCGACAAGTGGAATGTCGAGCTTGCGGACGAGCCCCTTCACATTCTCATATGCTCGCTTGTTACAGACGACGATGATCCGATTTGTGCGTTCATCTGCCATGATCTTGCTAAGACGAAATCGCTCGTCGATTTGCTGAGCGTTGCGTCGTCCTCGGAGTCGGTTTTTGGGGATCACCTGGAAGATTGTGCGAACTCGTTGCATGATCTCTTGGGCCTGACCATTGTCGACCTGGATCATAAACACTTTTTCCTTCGTCCCTGCCGATTCGACGTCGATCTTCTTCACGATCTTGAGGATACGATGGATATTGTTGGCGTAGTCGATGAGCAGGATAACACCACCCGACTGGAAGGGAATGATCTGCCCATTGGGTGAGACGATCTGACGAATGAAGCTCTGCAATTGGTTGACATCAGTGTGCCGAACCCGAAGCATATACGTCACGATATCTTCACGCTTTGGATGTCGAAAGGTCCCTTTTAAATATAGAGGAATGGGGCGGCGTTTCGCGTTCCGGGTGAAGATCAACTTGCGATAACCCCCCACACGCACAATCGAGATCGCGCTCGATTGGAGAGACACCAAAAAAGCACGGTAGACGTCATAGAGCCGCAACGGCTCTTCCATCAAAATGGTGAGTTCTTTTCCGCGAATATTTTTGGGAACAATGAAGTTGTAGCAGGTCTTCTCGGAGATCCACTTGACGACATTCAGTAGCTTTTCTTTTTGAAAAGGAGGACGAAATCGCTTCCTCCACTGTGGCTTACAACGAGCCTGCGCAGCAGCCGGTGCGATACAACCTATCACACAGATCAATAACAATATGATATGCGGTTTTTTCAAACCTCACCTCCGTGACGATCAAACTTTCAGTCCAATATCTATGGTCAACTTTTTCGAAAGCAAAAAATGTACCTTCTTTTAAATAATGAGAGAAAACATAAGATTATCCAAAACACTCCCCCCTTGGGGGTTGTCGAAGTGACATGGATTGCGCTAGATTCAATGCCTTGTGAGACATTTTGTCAATGTGCAATGCAGAGAGATAACCTATGCCAGAACTCTACAAAAAGATTTTTATCGCGAATCGAGGCGAGATCGCTTGTCGTGCGATCCGCACCTGTCAGGAACTGAATATCCAAACGGTCGCAGCCTACTCAGATTGTGATCGACTATCACTTCATGTCCGCATGGCCGATGAGGCTGTTTGCCTTGGTGCCTCTCCTGGTAACCAGAGTTACCTGAATATCCCAAAAGTGATCGCAGCGGCCAAGTCCAAAGGCTGCGATGCAGTCTACCCAGGCTACGGATTCCTCGCCGAAAATGCAAGTTTTGCCAGAGCTTGTGAAGAAGCCGGACTTGACTTCATTGGTCCCTCCGCTGAAGTCATCGAAAAGATGGGGGACAAAGAGGAGACACGACGCACCCTCAAAGAGTACGGCATCCCCATCGTTCCCGGTATCGAAGATATCGAGGACATCAAAGAAGTGATCGCCTTCGGGAATGAAGTCGGCTGGCCTATCCTGATCAAAGCTGCTGCAGGTGGTGGTGGTAAAGGGATGAAACTCGTCTACCGCCCAGAAGAAGCCACAGAGGCCTTTAGAGGCGCGCAGTCTATCGCCAAAAAAAGCTTCGGGGATGGCCGTGTATATGTAGAAAAATTCATCGCCAATGGCCGACACATCGAATACCAATTCGTCGCTGACGGATTTGGCAATGTCGTCCACCTCGGTGAACGAGAGTGTTCCATCCAACGCTCACACCAAAAACTCGTCGAAGAAGCCCCCTCCTCACTCCTGACCCAAGAAAAGCGCGATGAAGTCGGACAACGTGTCGTCAACGCCATCAAAAAAATTGGCTACATCACAGCAGGTACGATGGAATTCCTCTTTGACCAAGAAGGCAATTACTACGCCCTCGAAGTCAACACACGTATCCAGGTCGAACACACCGTCACTGAGCTGATCACCGGATATGATCTGATCAAAACCATGATCACACAAGAGCTGGTTTTCCACTCAACTTTACCCAAGAAGATGTTGTCTTCAACGGTCACGCCATCCAATGCCGCATCAACGCAGAGGATCCCAAAAAGAACTTCACCCCCTCCGCAGGCCCCATCCTCTACCTGAAAAACCCCGAAGGACACTTCATCCGTATGGACAGCGGGATCTACCAGGGCTGGACCATCCCCGTTTACTACGACAGCATGCTATGCAAACTTTGCGCATATGGCAAAGACAGAACCACCGCGATCACACGAATCAAACGAGCGCTCGAAGAGCTCAAGATCAACGGCGTGCAGACCACCCAACACATGCACATCAAGATCATGGACAACGAAGCCTTTGTGTCCGGAAATTACGACACGACATTTATCCCAACCTACATCGAAGAGCTCACAGACTACGATGAAAGTGAAGTTGAGATCCTGAAAATCGCCCGATTGCTCGCAGAAAGTACCGCTCTAGGAAAAAATCAACATTGTTTTTGAGGTGAAGAGAGAAAATGTCCGACACAAAGTCCTTTTCCGCGCAAGATGTTCTCAAAAAACTGCGCGACTCCAAACAGATCCACCTGACGACAACAGGTCCGCGCGACACAGGTCAAAGTGACTACAAAAACAGACACACCTTCAGTGATCTGATCCGCCTCGCTCCACTCTACGAAGACGCGGGCTACTTCTCCGTCGAAATGCATGGTGGTGCACGCTTCCACCAAAACCTGCTGTCCAACATGCTCGACCCCTTCGAGGAAGCCGCAGCCTGGAAGTCCACACTCAACAACACACTCACACAAACCCTCGTACGCTCCACCAACGTCTGGGGCTACAGATCCTACCCAGAAAATGTGATCCGCGAGTCTGTTCGCGCCTTCACCCCTACAATCGATGTCTGGCGCTGCTTTGACTTTCTCAACTACGTCCCCAACATGCGCCCTCTCGCCGAAGAAGTCCTCAAAGAAGGCAAGATCTTCGAGCCCGCTATCTCCTTCACTCAAAGTGACGAGTGTACCAACGAATACTACCTCAAAGTCGCACGTGAGATGGTCGCCCTCTGTGGTGGCGAAAAACACACCATCATCTGTATCAAAGATATGGCAGGTGTCGGCTCACCTGAACGCACTGCGAGTTTGGTCGATGCCATTCTCCAAGAGTTCCCCGAGCTGATCATCCACCTTCACAGACACAGCACCGATGGTCTCGGACTCCCTGCGATGATCGCCGCAGCGAAAGCCGGCGCCAAGATCTTCGATGTCACCGACGATGCCTTCGTTCGCTTTTATGGACAGGCACCCGTCCGACCCTTTGTCGCGCTCCTAAAAGAGAACGGTTTTGACGTCAACATCAAAGAAAAATCCCTCGACGATGCCTCCAACCTCGTTCATGAATTTATCCATCATTACGAGCCATTTGAGTCACAGTACAGAGGACCATCCTACGACGTCGTCTATCACCGCATGCCCGGTGGTGCCTTCCCAAGTTCATTTGAGCAGGCAGAGAAAGGTGGCTTCCTCCACCTCATGCCTTGGATCCTCAAAGGTATGAGCTTCGGAAACCGCATCATCCGGTACTTTGATGTCACACCGGGTTCGCAAATCACATGGACGACGTGGGCCGGGATCATCCAACGACGATTCCAAGAAGGTGGTGAAGAGAAAGTCGTTCAGCTCCTCGATTTTCTCGAAGCCTTCATCGCAAATGGCCAAGATCTCAACGCGCTCGACGAAGAAGCACGCAAAGAGCTCGTCCGTCTCTATGAGACAGCCTCTGACGACCTGCGTAAGCTGCTCTTAGGAGAGTATGGTCCCCTCCCCTTTGGTTGGCCCGAAAACTGGGTCTATCGCTCTGCCTTTGGCGCAGAAAAGTGGCAGGAGGCCATCCAACAGCGAGACGAAGGTGCGCCTCCTCCCATTGAGGTTGATATCGAATCAGAGCGAAAAAATCTCGCAAAAGAGCTCAACAGACCCCCAACGAACAACGAACTCGTCCTCTATCTACAACACCCCACAGGCGCGCTGAAGTTTTTCCAATTCCGCAAGAAGTACGGAAACACATCAGTGTTGCCGACGTATGCATGGCTCTATGGACTGGATCATAAGCACGATCGTGTGCAATTTGACTCCAATGGAAAACCCCACGAGATCAGACTTGTCTCCATCGGAAAGGAAACAGAGGATGGACTCGTATGGGTCGTCCTCTCAGTCGACAACGTCTTGATCGAGTTCCCTGTCGAGACTCCCAAAGCACAAGCTGATGGAAGCGTCTCTGTCCAATTTGCGGACCCAAGCAAACCCGAAGAAGTCGGCTCTCCGATGAGCGGTAATATCTGGCGAATGGGCTCTCCCAAACGCTCAATTCAAGAAGGTGATATCGTCGAAAAAGACGAAGAACTCACAAACATCGAAGTCATGAAGACCGAGAACGCAGTCCGCGCTCCTTTTGCCGGACAAATCGAACGTATTCATATCAAACTCGATGATGCAGTTGTGGAAGGTCAGATCCTCTTCGAAATTACTCCCCTCTCCAAAAAAGCCGCAAAAGGCAACGTCCCCCCCCTCTTCTCTCACATCGAAAACAGCGAAGAGGAATAGAGACAACAAGTATCTCTGCTCCTCTTCAACACCCCATCACTTCTTCCCATGTAATTCTTGCAAACTCTTCACTTGCAACTTGCCGTCTTTCTTCATCCGACGAATCCCATTGACCGCTGCTTGCGCCGCACTCAATGTCGTCAACATCGGAATCCCACTACGAACAGCCTCGCTTCGAATCGCGATACCGTCAGCATGAGCGACATCACCGTAAGGCGTGTTGATGATCAAGTCGAGCTTGCCATCGCGGATCAGGTCGACAGGGTTGGGACTTCCATCACTGACTTTTTTGACCTCATCGACATCCAGGCCGGCTTTCCTGAAGAGTTCGGCCATCCCAGGCGTCGCAAATAATCGGAAATCCATCCGGTGCAAATCACGGGCGATCTTGAGGGCTGCTCCCTGATCAAACTCGTTCACAGTCACAAGCACATTCCCTGACAACGGTAAACGATCACCGGCTGCCATCTGGGCTTTCGCGAAGGCCGTCCCAAACACTTTGTCGCTGCCCATCACCTCGCCTGTGCTTCTCATCTCCGGTCCAAGTGAGGCGTCCACACCTGCAAACTTTTTAAAAGGCAACACCGCCTCTTTGACAAAGAACCCGTTGAGTTTGGGTTGCTCTGTCAGACCGAGGTCTTCGAGCTTACGACCTACCATTACCTGTGCAGCATAACGGGCAAGTGGAACACCTGTCGCCTTACTCACAAATGGAACCGTCCGGCTCGCGCGGGGGTTGACCTCAAGGATATAAACGATGTCGTCCTTGATCGCGTATTGAATGTTCATCAGACCAACGACGCCGAGCGCTTTTCCGAGACGTTTGGTGTACTCCTCGATCTCCTCGACGTGGTACATCGAGATCTTATAGGGAGGCATCACGCAAGCAGAATCGCCACTGTGGACACCAGCCTCTTCGACGTGCTGCATCACACCACCGATAACGACATCTTCACCGTCACAAATCGCGTCGACATCGACTTCGTAGGCATCTTCGAGATATTGGTCGATCAAGACAGCTTGGCCTTCAGCGGCTTCCATTGCGGTCTCGACGTACTGTTCGAGTTCACGCTCATGGTAAACGATCGCCATCGCACGTCCACCGAGGACATAAGAAGGGCGGATCACAATTGGATACCCAATACGGCCTGCGATCTCTTTGGCTTCATCCAGTGAGCGACCAATTCCCCACGAAGGACTCGGAATCTCCAACTCCTTGAGGAGATCTCCAAAACGCCCACGATCTTCAGCGAGATCAATCGCGTCAGCAGGTGTCCCAAGGATCGGGATACCTGCCTTTGTCAGCCCTTCGACGAGATTGAGCGGTGTCTGTCCACCAAATTGCACAATCACACCACGAAGCGGTTGCTCGCGCTCGGCAACCTGAAGGACGTGCTCCAAGGAGAGGGGCTCAAAATACAACCTATCAGATGTATCGTAATCTGTACTGACAGTCTCGGGGTTGCAGTTGACCATGATCGCTTCATAGCCTTCGTCTCTGACGGCCCAAGCAGCGTGCACACAGCAATAGTCAAACTCGATCCCTTGCCCGATCCTGTTGGGTCCACCACCGAGGATCATCACCTTGCGCTTTTTGGTCGGTGGGATCTCACTCTCCGTCTCATAGGAGCTGTACAGGTAGGGTGTAGAAGCCTCAAACTCAGCTGCACAAGTATCGACAACATGGAAGGTTGGACACACACCTTTGTCTTTTCGCGCTTCTCGCACGGACAACGCATCCTCTTCAAGTGCCCTTGTGTTGCGCCCTTCTTCACCTTCAGCGAAATTGGACAGCTGCGATGTGCTCAGGAGCCAGGCGATATGTGCGTCCCCCATCCCCATGCGTTTGGCTTTTCGCAACAAGCGCTCGGACAATGCAGAAGCCTCAGAGCAGGCACAGAGCTGCTCTTCCAAGGCGACGATATCGCTCATCTGGTCCAAGAACCAGACATCGATCTTGGTGTATTCATGGATCTCTTCAATGGTCTTGCCAGCCCGAAGAGCTTCCCACACAGCCCACAAACGCTCAGCCCGAGGAGATGTCAGACTCTCAAGTTGACCATCCCATTCGAGATAGCCAGGACACGGGAATGGTGGCCTCGACAACTCCAGTGATTGGAATCCTTTGAGGAGCGCCTCTTTAAATGTACGTCCAATCGACATCGCTTCACCGACAGACTTCATCTGTGGCCCCAGCTCGGGATCGACACCAGGGAACTTCTCAAACGCCCAACGGGGCATCTTCGCGACGACATAGTCGATACTCGGCTCGAATGCCGCGACAGTCGTCTTAGTAATATCGTTGGGAAGTTCGTCAAGTGTGTACCCAACAGCAAGCAGCGCAGCGAGTTTCGCGATGGGGAAGCCCGTCGCTTTACTCGCGAGAGCCGATGAACGACTGACACGAGGGTTCATCTCAATCACGACGGTCCGACCGTCTTCTGGATTGACTGCAAACTGGACGTTTGAACCACCTGTCTCAACACCAACAGCGTTCATCACCATACGAGCTTGATCGCGAAGACGTTGGTATTCTCGATCTGTCAACGTCATAGAAGGCGCGACTGTCACAGAGTCACCTGTATGAACCCCCATTGGATCGATATTTTCGATGGAGCAAATCACGACAAAGTTGTCCTTGCCGTCCCTCATGACCTCCAGTTCATATTCCTTCCAACCAAGAATACTCTCTTCGATCAAGACAGTTTGTACGGGAGATTCGTGGAGACCAAACTTCACCTTGTTGATGAAGTCTTCTCTATCAAAAGCGATCCCACCGCCGCTTCCGCCCAATGTAAAGGAAGGACGAATCAATGCGGGATAACCACCGATACGGTCGACAATTTCGAGCGCTTGTTCGAGCGTGTTCGCGACTTCACTTTGTGGGACGTCAAGACCGATACGGAGCATCGCTTCGCGGAAGAGTTGCCTGTCCTCTGCGATCTGAACTGTATCGAGTCCAGCACCTATCAATTCGGCCCCATAACGTGCGAGGATTCCCTTCTCTGCGAGCTCAACCCCCAAATTTAGTCCGGTCTGTCCACCGACAGTTGGGAGAACAGCGTCTGGACGTTCTTTCTCAAGAATGACTTCAAGTGCATCGATGGTAAGGGGTTCGATGTACGTCGCGTCAGCGAGCTCGGGGTCGGTCATAATGGTCGCGGGGTTGCTATTGACCAGGATGACGCGGTAGCCTTCGTTTTTGAGGGCTTTGGCAGCTTGTGTACCGCTGTAGTCGAACTCTGCAGCCTGCCCAATCACGATGGGACCGGCGCCGATGATCATGATGCTTTTGATATCCGTTCGTTTCGGCATCTTACTTCCCCTTGGTTTGTTTGTGATCGCGCATCAGCTCGATGAACTCATGAAAAAATGGCTCCGCGTCGTGTGGACCAGGAGCCGCCTCTGGGTGATACTGAATACTGACGACAGGGTGGACCTTGTGACGGATACCTTCACAACATTGGTCATTCAGGTTGAGGTGTGTGAGTTCGACGTCATCGGGGAGTGAATCTGCATCAACGGCAAAGTTGTGGTTGTGTGCGCTGATCTCGACACGTCCTGTGGGGAGATGCTTGACAGGTTGGTTGCCACCGTGGTGACCAAATTTGAGCTTGTAGGTTTTTCCGCCCATCGCCTGACCAAGTAGTTGATGTCCGAGACAGATGCCATAGAGGGGGACTTTTCCGATGAGGGCTTTGACAGTCTCAACAGCATATGGAACAGCCGCTGGATCGCCAGGACCGTTACTTAACATGACACCATCAGGTGCGAGTGACAGAATGTCTTCAGCGCTGGTTGATGCGGGCACAACGCGAACAGAGCATCCAAGGCTGACGAGTCGACGCAGGATATTTCGTTTGACACCAAAGTCCATCACGACGACAGAGAGTTCATCTTTTGCGATCTCTTCATCGGAGGTTTCGACAAAACCATTGGGTTCCCAGGAGGTCTCAGAGGCCTCGACCCAAGTATAGGCTTCTTTGCAGGTCACGACTTCGACGAGGTCTTTACCAACCAGACCTTCCCAATCGCGGGCTTTGTCGATGAGGGCTTGATCATCGAGAGAAGCATCTGTAGAGAGGACCCCCTTCAAGCTACCACGCTCACGAAGACGTCGGGTCAGTGCGCGTGTATCGATATCGGAGATACCGATGATGTTGCGTTCACGCAACCACGCCGAGAGATCTGTTGAAGCCCGCCAGTTGGACACCCGGCCGCTCAATTCTCGGACGATAAATCCATGCATAAAGGGCTGAAGGCACTCATCATCATCTTCATTCATCCCTGTATTACCGACCTGTACGCCAGTCATCACGACGATCTGACCAGCATAACTCGGATCTGTGATGATCTCTTGGTAGCCTGTCATACTCGTATTAAATACGACCTCGCCAACCTGCGTACCCTCTGCACCAAAGGCCTCTCCGTGCCATATGCTTCCGTCTTCTAGCGCAAGCCGCGCTGAGCATTCATTCCTTGCCATCTCATACCTGCATCGTTTCAAATGTTATGGACACTACGGAACACAACAACCCTATTCTACGACTCAAAAGGATCATGCTCCTTGCCGTTATGTCGACTTTGCTTTACACTTCCTCGACACACTTGTCAACGCCCTCGCCTCTTCTTCTCGCCTCTGCTCAGAATTTGTCTACTCGCTCACCATATGGTGAAATAGGATGTCTTGATTCGTCCACAATCCAGGAAGAAGGAGCATCCACACTCCACTCAAATGGAATATTTCTCATCCCAAATCGTTAAGATGTATCAAAAAGTCTTTATAAGTTGTGACGAAAGGATCTGGCATAGATATTGTAATGAGGGAAACACGAATTTGCTGACCAGAGAAAGAAAAGGATCACTCGATGTTTACGAAAAGCCATTCAAGCCGTTTGTTGTTATGTTTGTTGCCAGTCTTGTTATTGATGGGGACAGGATGTGGTGTCCCTATCCAACACGAAAAAATCGATAAGCTCGAAGTCACCATCTACGACGGAAACAGAAAGCTGAGCGCGGCGGATGGGTTAGAGCCAGGAATCGACTACAAGATCACGCTTCGTGCCCTGACCGCTGATGGAAAGATGATCAATGACCCCAAAGTCGACGATCTCTACATTGAATGTCCGAACAAGTCGGTCGAAGCCAAGATTCATTGGGCACTTGGTAAAGGTCACTTTATCCGCGTCAGCGGTGACAGTATCCTCTTGCGCGATAAGAAAATCCGCTTCACAATCAAAGTCAAACAAAATCCATTCCAAGGAACAGATGTCACCCACCCTGTCCGGTGGCCAGCCCTCAGCAAGTACGTATACAAAGGAAGCGATGGCTTCAACGGTACAGACGGAAATGATGGCGCAAATGGCGCCGATCAAAGCACTGACCTGCAAGAAGAGCCACAAAATGGCGAAGGTGGTCAGGCCGGAGAACACGGTGAACGTGGAGCGCACGCCCCCAACGTTAAGATCTTTGCCACGTATATCCGCGAAAACATCGATGGCGAAAACGTCAGAGGTATCCTCTACAAGATCAGCATCGATGGCGAACCCGCAAGATACCACTACACACGAGGAAACAGCATCTCCGTATCGACCATTGGTGGACACGGTGGCGAAGCTGGACGCGGTGGTAACGGTGGAGATGGCGGAAATGCTGTCGCAATCGACCCAAGCAGCATCCCAGAAGAAGAACACGTTGAAGGTGGCCTTGGTGGAGATGGTGCTCCCGGCGGCATAGGTGGAGACGGTGGAGACGGTGGACACGTCAGACTCTACTTCTACGGTGATGTCAAAAATCACTTCGCTTTCAAAAGCATCGGTGGACGTGGTGGAGCCGGTGGTGACGGTGGAGCTGCTGGTCTTGGTGGGAAAGGTACGACGAACCTCCTGAATGGAGATGACGGTCGCCTCGGTGCCGCAGGAGCTTACGGACGAGATGGTATCGCAGGCCGTATCGAAGGCATCCCAGTCTCCAAAGATGAGATCTTACGCCAATTCAAAAGCGTAGGTATCCTCTCCGCCTCTATCGTCAAGAACTAAGAGCACAGCGAACGTCAAAACATCGGGCCTCCTTCCTCTCTGAACGTCAAAACATCGGGCCTCCTTCCTCTCTTCAACACGTTCCTCCTCACATCACGACATAGCTTTCCCCCTCGAAATGATGGTATCCCCAACATCGTTTCGAGTTACCTACTTGGGACTTCGTGATGGTGTAAGTGATTTTCGAGCCTCAATGTTACGTTTTCGAGCCTCTCTGCCACCTCTTTTTGCTCTCCAAAGAAAAGCTTGACAATCACATGACATTTTCCTGACAACTTTGCCTCCAAATGTGGGTATACTGTTCTCATAACAGAGAGAGAAAACAGCATTTGCAACGACTCACCCGCAATCATCGAAGAGTCACATACCACATTGACAAAGGAGAACCCTTATGCGTACACACACTCGAAACCTTCTCGCTTCCGCCCTTACATGCTTGACATTTACAATTTTCGCGGCCCCTTCAGCCTGGGCAGCTCCCCAACGTTCGATCGAAGTCGACGCACAAGCCGAGCTGGAGGTGAACCCTGACGTCGTGGATCTTCGCTTTGATGTCAGCGTCCTCAGAAAAACCCCAAAAGCTGCCGTACGGGAATTACGCACAAGAGAACGGGCAATCGTCTCAATCCTCACAAAAGCTGGACTTCCGCTTAAACAAATCCGACTCTCCCACATTCGCCTCTACCAACAAACGGAATACAAACGTGGCAGCATGTTCAAAGGCCGCTCAAAACGTGTCATCGTCGGATATAAAGCCTCCAAAACGTTCATCGCTTGCATCCAAAACATCAGCAAACTCGCTCACTTCGTGGAGACCCTCGCGAGCTCAAAGGTGACCTCATTCTCCACAACCTTCCGAAGCACCAAGATCACACTTCACAAAAAGACACTACGTGAGATGGCAGTCAAAGCAGCAAAAGAAAAAGCCGGTGAGCTCGCCAAACATGCAGGCGTCAAGCTTGACCTCGTGAAATCCATCAAAGAAGTCACACAATACAGAGGCTACTCCCGAAGCAATGCTTTCGGATACAGCGTACGACGAAGTCGCGGTTCCTCAGTCAGCCCCGATGCGATCAAGTTGACACTTGGTATCCGCATGGCCTTCACCATCAAATAATAAAAAACAAGAGAATCGAACGGTATACACGGGGGAAACTCGAATGCTGATCCAGGCGCAGTTGCACTTGTGTCTTCGCAAAATGCACCCGAACACACGGCACAATCCCTCATGAGCATACGTATGTCGCAAGCGACATCCTCCTAACGCTCGATTGCTCACGAGCTTGCAGCGGTTGTCATTTGCTTCATTCACTTTGCAACCACCCCTTCTACAAACCTCTCCATCCCCCTGGCCTCCGGCCTTCCCCCTTCCTCTCCGGTCTTCGGAGAAGGCAAGGGGGAGCATTTATACCGTACACACGGTGTTTACCAGAGTTCTGATCCAGGCGCAGTTGCACTTGTGTCTTCGCAAAGTGCACCCGAATATACGCTACAATCCCTCACGACAATACGGATATTGCAAGCAATATCCTCCTAAGGCTCGATTGCTCGGGCAACGTATGCGGTTGTCATTTGCTTCATTCACTTTGCAACGACCCCTTCTACAAACCTCTCCATCCCCCTGAGCCTTCGGCTCTTCCCCCTTCCTC
>PCBK01000098.1 GCA_002731275.1 Deltaproteobacteria bacterium
CGCGTTTACATTGCTCTGTACCGGTTCCACAGATGGTTGAACATGGGCGTGTAATGCCTTCGTCTACTTGTCCGTCACAATCGTCATCTGCATCGTTGCAAGTCTCTGCTTTGGGCTGTTGTGCGTTACAAGCACTCCACTGACCATTTTGGCAACTTTGCTGTCCTTGACCGCATTTGGAGGAGCAGACTTTTCTCAAGTTGTCGTCAACTTGTCCATTACAGTCATTGTCTTTGTTGTCACATACTTCTGCTGAAGGTGTACCAGCGACGACAGAGCAGACGACGTTTGTGTTTTTACAAACCCATTGGCCTTTTCTGTTACAGGCACCGACACCAACGCTACAGGATTGACCTTTTTTATCCCAATCTTCGTCGACCTGTCCGTCACAGTCGTTGTCTTTGTTGTCACATACTTCTTTTTGTGGTGTCCCTGGCTTGGCGTCGCATACTGTTCCGTTTTTAGCGCTGTTACAGACTTTTTTGCCGTTGCGTTTACAGATCCCTTTCCCAAGTGAGCATGTATTTCCGAGGTCTGTGTATGTTTCGTCAACACTACCATCGCAGTTGTTGTCGATGCCATCACAGATCTCGGGGAAGTGACCAAAGGTAAGGGTTGCGTCTGTGACAGTTGGAGATGTGCGGCTGTCTTGTGTTTCCATCAGGAACTCAAGCTCGATGAAGCGATTTGAAGCGACGCCTAGAGCTTGGCCTTTGTTGACGTAACTTTTCCATGCAGCGGAGCTTAGGCCGGCCTTGGTCGAGGCGGAGCGTGCGCGGACAGTGACTTTTGTACCAGCAGGCAGCGAGCCATTCCAATTGACCTTACTGAAGGAAGCTTTACATTGTGCGTCGTATGTCACACGCCATGTGGCTTTAGAGGGGGCGACGATGACTTGTAGTTGGAATCCTGTCATATCAGAGTATGTGTAGGGGCTGGAGGCACCAGCAGAAGCGCACTTACAACCGGTGCACTTGACACCATTGTTACAGTAACAGGTCTTGGTTCCGGTCGTGTCACATACTGGATATTTGGCGACGTAAGCGCCTGTTGTGGAGTTGAGTTTGTATGCAAACCCTTCGGAGAGGGAGTTGGCCCAAACAAAACCTTTTGAGTCGACAGCGATCCCAATGGTGTGGGTTCCTACGTTGTTAAACGTTTTGACTGTGCCTGTGAAGGGATCAACCCAGGCCACGTGTTTTGTGTTGGCACCAGCGCTTGTGTTGGAGCACGCAACCCAAACCTTGTTTTTTCCATCAACTGCGACACCACGTGCACGTGCACCGACGTTGAAGGTTTTGACGCGGTTTCCGTTTCGTGCGTCAAATTGGAAGACTTGTGAGTTTGCGTAACTCGCGGCCCAAACGTAACCTCGTCTATCGGCTGCGATACCGTAGACGTTGGGGGCGGAGTAGCGACCTACGATTTTACCTTGCGCGACATCGATCTTGACGACGTTGCCGAAGGGGCGGTTGGAGATCCAAATATTTCCGTAGGAGTCGGTTGTTGCACCGTATGAGCGGAGGTTGGCGTCTGTGATTGTGAGGATTGGTTTGTAGGTCGCGCCTGAGATCTTGACGACTTTCCCTGTTGCGTATGCACCCGCCCAGATGTCACCATTTTTGTCAACTGTGACTGCGCGTGGTCCGCCGCCTACCGTGACAGAAGTGACGAACTTCCCATCTTGGGTGATCGCGACGACGTCGTTTCCGTTGCGAAGACCAACCCAGACGTTCCCCCTCGTGTCGACGGTGGTACGGGAGGGGTTGCTACCTTTGCCGAGTGGGGTCAGGTTGTATACCCAGAGGATTTGTCCTGTCTTTGTGTCCATCTTTGCGACGGTGTTAAGACCAGAGCTGGGGATGTAAATGAAGCGCGTTTCGTTGTACTGTTGTTTGGCAGGATCGTAGAAGATTTGAAGTGCGCCAGGTGTTTTTTTGGCGTCGAAGTTATTACCTGTTCCAGCGCTCCAGTCGGCTTGGGATGTCCATTGCTTGGTTTTCCCCATGACCGTTGAGGGAAGCAGCACAGATGCGACAAATAATGCGCATATGACGAGACTCCACGGGCTGGGCTGGCGACACTTGGTGTGCATGATGAGCTCCTGTGAGAAGTAGGGGGTGATGTATGTGTGTTTGATTTCCATTTCGGAAACAATTTGGTCTGTTTACTTACAAATTTCTCACTTTTTCGATTATATACGTATTCAATAATGTTGCAAGCGTCTGGTTCGCGTCGTTCGTGGCATTTTGAGCACGAATTGTGCGATGGGTAAGGCGGTAGGCGGTTGGCGGGTCTTGACGCTTTGTCTTGCCCAAAACTATACTTCGCAACTGTTTCTTGTCCGGGTGTGGTAACCTTCTCCATTGTGAAAGGCTAAGCATTCAATTTTTCAGAATATTTGAATGGATCTTCTCTGTCATGAGTGGGTCCAATGATGAAAGGCGATTTTGATGATTGCATATGAAACCGTAGTCGATGCTGTGCGTCGTCTCTGCCTCGATACGTTGTTTTGCATGCGAGAAGATATTCGATTTGCGCTCGAGCAGGCACACGAAAAAGAGAGCCAGCCTGCAAAGCAATACATCTCTCTTTTGCTTGAAAATGAAGTCCTGGCCCAAAAAGAACGCATCCCACTCCACCACGATCCTGGTGTTCCCGGCTTTTTTGTCGAACTTGGAAAGGACACCAATGTCGACGCTTTTTTGCGCGCTGCGATCGATGAGGGGGTCAAGCAATCCGCACAGGAGCACCCTGTCCGTCCCCAAAACCTGCAAAATCCATTCGTTCCTGAGAGCGCAACTGCCGACACAACACCATCTGCTGTCCATGTCGATATCGTTGAAGGAGATGAACTCAAGATCACCTGCGTGCGCAACCTTGCGAGTGGTGAATTGAGCTCTCGTGTGACTTTTCTCGTGCCGCCTTACTCAGAAGAAGATGTCGAATCCTTTGTGATCGAGTCCGTACGCCAAGCCGGTGTGATCCCCGAACCTCCTGTTGTGATCGGTGTCGCTGTTGGTTCTAGCTTGCAAAATGTCGTAGGAATCGCCAAAAAAGCCTTGCTGCGACCTGTTGGAAAACCACACCACGTCCTCGAACATGCTCAGTTTGAACAGGAGCTTCTGCAATCGATCAATGAATTGGGGATCGGTCCAGGCGGGCTTGGTGGTCTCCATACTGCGCTCGCTGTCCACGTAGAAGTCGCACCTTCTCACGAAGAGGCTGTGCCACTCGCCGTGGTGATACAAGGCGCAACGCTACGAGCAAGACAGATGATCATCCGAGCAAGTGTAGAAGAAGAAGAGGAGGAGTTAAACGAAGGTGTGGAGTGACCACCTTCGGTAACTGAGCGAGGAGAGGGGAGTTGTCGTTTTGTCGCGGGCTGTCTTACGCGCTCGCCGCGATCGCCTCTGAGGAACTCGTTTGGGGAAGAGGGTTAAGTGTTTCCCATGCCTGAAGGATTTGATCGAACTCAATCGCGCCTTCACGTCGAAGTGTTGGGGCTGCACCTCTTACATCCACAATGGTTGAGGGTTTCTGTGTTTTGACGTCACCTGCGCTGACGAGGATGTCCAACCACTGCGAGAAGTTTTTCCGGATCTGCGCCTCTGAATGTGCGCCTACCTTTTTGGCTTTGTTGGCGCTTGTGACGAGGAGAGGGCCTCCGAATGCTTCGACAAGCTGGCTCATGCAAGGATCACGAGGGATGCGCACACCAATTTGAGAGAGGCTGAGGTTTTTACGCACCTTCTTGGGGATGTTGTTGTGTGCATCGAAGAGCAAGGTCAGATCGCCAGGCCAAAATTGTTGCATCAACATCTGGGCGTGGGGACTCACATCTGCGGCGACTTCGTTGACACTTTTTTGATCGGGCACAAACAAGAGAACTGGGGCTTTACGCGTCCGACGCTTGATCTGGAGGATCTTCACAACAGCTTCGAGTGAAAAGATATTCGCAACCAGTCGATAGCCGTTGGATGCTGGCAAGCATACGATCCCGTCCTCGTGGAGAGTTTTTGCCATGTTTTTGTAGAGTTGTGGGTTTTGCTCTAGTTCATGGATTTGAATCGTTTGCATTACGCATCTCCGTTCATCATTTTGAGTTGACATTATGAGGTCATGTGTACGTATCTTTTGCGCTCACCCTGGACGTGACTCTCCATGGGTCGTTGTGTTGAAGTGTGTTGGGTGATGGATACGAGGTTGGGTGTATGTTGAGCACACAACGAGGTTGTGTTTTGAAGTTGTTTGAAGGTAGGAAAGGTGAGGTATAAGACCATATAGGTGCTCCTCGGTTAGAGAGTCGCTCAACATTCATAGGTAGTGTAGCTCTTTTGCGGGAGGGCGTCAAGCAAGATTTTACGGAGTCCGAGTATGTAGGTGCCTCATGTTGGGAGAATTGGAAGGGTTCATGCGACTTACAAGAAGCATATGTGTTTGGAAACAGGGGAACAGCCAGGGATGTCTATGAGGTCTCGTAACGGAGCGTTTGTTCTTTGTTTTTTGCAATGATTTTGACAAACTGAAGCGCATTGTACGCTGTCCAGAGCTGAATACGCTTACGGTGACCGGCAAAATGGAATTGTTTATGGTATGTCTTTTCTGCTGTTGAAACGGCCATATGGACTGTTCCTACAGGTTTTTCTTCACTTCCACCACCTGGACCTGCGATACCTGTCACGGAGACTGCGTAATTCGTTTGTGTGATCGCTCTCGCGCCTTCTGCCATCTCAATGGCCACTGCCTGACTGACTGCGCCGTGTTGTTCGAGCGTCTCTGCACAGACGCCAAGCATGGCTTGTTTGGCTTGGTTGCTGTATGTCACCGCTGAGTACATGAAGACATCAGAGACTCCCGCAACCTCTGTGAGCAAGCTCGCGATCAGACCACCTGTGCATGATTCTGCAAGTGATAACGTCGCTCCTTGTGCCCTCAACAGTGCGATCAGCGTGCTCAAATACGTCTCGTCATCCTCTCCGTAGATCACATCACCAAGTCGTGCCTTGATCGCATCGCACAGCTCTTCACTGCGTGCTTCTTTGTCCTCACCACTCGTCAAGATCTTGATGTGGACCTCTGGAAGTGTTGCGCGATAGCCGATCTCCACACCTTCAGGTAGAGGATACAAATCACGAAGGGTGTCGGCGAGTCCTGATTCTCCAACCCCAAAACACTTCAAAGTTTTGAGTAGAGGGCGTTGATGTTGTGTTCCCGCTCTCTCTTCGAGATCAGGAAGGACGATCTCTTGCAGCATATGGCGCATCTCTCTGGGAACACCTGGGAGTGCGTAAAAGCGGCAGCCTTCAACGTCGAGATAAAAACCAGGGGCTGTTCCCTGGTGATTGGGGATGGGGACTGCGCCTTCTGGTTGGTCTGCTTGCTTCTTGTTACTCTCCGCCATGGGACGCTGTAAACGCTTGAAAAATGCCTCAATCTGTTCGACCAATTGGGGGGAGCGGACGAGTGTGACGTCTGCGAGTCTGGCGAGCAGCTCAGCCGTGCGATCATCGTCCGTGGGTCCAAGGCCTCCTGTGATGATCACCGTCTCTGCTCGCGTCTTTGCGTCCGAAAATACGTCGAATAGACGTGTATGATCATCGCCGACTGTGGTCGCACGATTGACCTGAAAACCACGCTCAAACAGGGCTTGTGAGATATCTCTCTCGTTGCTGTTAAGCACGCGCCCGTCGAGTAACTCTTCACCTGTCATGACCAATTCTATGTGCATTTCCTCTCCTCTTTTAGCGACGTGGCTCGTCAAAGGGAATCCCCATCAAACCGTCTACTTTGAATGGGCGTCGTTTGTTCTTGGAGCCGACTATATCGAAGTGCCAATAGGGAAAGGCCACGAGCCTTGTGTCTTGGATGGCACCCTCAAACAACTTCTTACAAGCGGACTCGATGCCAGCAGGGGACTTGAGCGAGGTGAGTGTCTTTTGTTGAAGTGACAAGTCGGCCGGTGTTTTTGGGAAGAACTCGGCGAAGTGAGCGAGGTCTTCGAGTTTGTCTGGTCGTAGCTGTTGAAGTCGCTCTGACGGCTTTTTCCCTTCCGTTGAGATAAACTCGATTTGCTTGGATTGCAAAACCAGCAGGTGTCCCGTCTTTGCGTGAAAGTAAAGATGGAGCTCCTTTACTTCGGGGGAGGAGACGAGTTTAAGCAGCAAGTGACTGGGTTTTTGGAATGTCAACACAACACGCCACAACAGCAGATAACCTTCTTTGGGACCTTCAGCGGTCTCTGTCCTTAAAAAACCAAAGGAGAATGCACCGAGCAATCCATCACATTCACGTTCCGCGAGGCGAATGGCCTGGTTCCTATCGGCGCGCCAACCGGCAGTGAGGATGGGCCTGCGTAACCCAACCGTTGGTTCAAAGCGGTGTTTGCTCAGCCAGTAGTAATGACTACGACTGACCTTGGCGCTGCTCATGAGCTTCGCCACGTCATCTTGCTTTAAAGCCTTCCGGACGAGGTTTTCGGACATACTCAGCTCGTGTGTCAGTTCCTTCACAGTGTATGCGCCGGGGTGTGCATCGATATATTCGAGCAGCAACTCTCCGTTGCTTTTTGGGACCTCAGCTTCTGGGATGTCTTCTTCTGTGTCGTCGAGCTCTTCATCAGGCTCTTCTGTAGGTGCAACTTCTGCTTGTGTCGGTTGCACCTCGGGCTCTACTGGCGCAGGTCGTTTTGTGGCCAGAGGTTGGGAGAATCGTTCACGCAACGCATCGGGGATCAGATCTTCGATCTGTTCTTCTTCGAGGGTTTCGTGTTTTGTGTAGAGCCATCGAACTTTAAAGTCGACAACGCGCTCGTATGTGTCGGGGCTTACGAGCAAGAACTGGCCAGGGTCGAGGCTGGGCAGCGCTTCGATGATCTGTTCGACGTCAGCAGGGCTGAGTGAGCGCAGGATCTTTTCGATCTTTTTGATATCTTGCTTGAGCATCATGCGCCCAAGTGCCCAAGTGGAGAATTGTGAAAGAGCGGTGTAGTCTACATCACCAGGGTTTTGGCTGGCGATTAAGCAGGTGATGCCGTACTTGCGCGCTTGTTTGAAGAGAAGTTTGAGCACATCTTTACAAGCAGGCTTACGGACTGGTGGGATGTAAGGGGCGATCTCATCGATGTAGAAGACCGCTTGTGGGGTACTTGAGGGGTGGTTGAGCATCCAGTCGTAAAGTGATTGGGCGAGTTGGCTTACAAAGAACTCTTTCTCTTCTTGGGAGTGCAATGTGTTGAGGTAGATCACGGACAATCGCGTCGTGTCATCATCACTGTCGCGTCCAAGCAGCACGTCGATATCGAGAGGTGTACCCATCTGGAAGAGTAGGCGCTTGGCACCGATCCCGAGGACTTCGATTTTGCGGCTGACTTCCTGGCGTTTTTTGAGCTGGATGACGCGGTTTGTTCGCTCTGCGAGAGCTTCTGGGAGATCATCGAGAAAGGCCGCAAAGCCCGAAAGATCATCGACCTCGATGTTTTGTTCGACGATGTATTGCAGCACGAGATCGAGGTAGGCGGTGATAAACTGTCCATCATTGCTGTCGAGCTGGTAGCCCAAGAGCGCGGTAAAGTTGGCGGCGAGCGCAGAGAGCAATCGCACACGCGCCTCTTTGCGTTTGGGGAGTCGGTCGAGCTTGAGGGGATCGAGGCTCAGTGGGATACCCGCGCGGCTTGCGGGCGTCCAAATCACCACTTCAACTTGCTCGTGAAATTGTGTTGCGGTCTCTTTCGAGAGGCCTTTTGAGGCGATCTCTTCGGGGTCCCCTGGTAAGATCATGCTCGCGATATCACCTTGAGGATCGATCGCGATGATAGGGGTCTTTTTGAGCAAGAACTCCTCACACAAGACCTTACAGGCGACTGTCTTTCCGCTACCTGATGCGCCAAGACAGACGGCATGCCGAAGAAAAACGTCTGGTTCAATTTCAACGCGTGTACTGTCCTGTTCTGTGCCAAAGAAGATCGACATCCACTGCTCCTTGTGTGTTGAAGAGACGATGCTACCCGTTTGCTCGGGCGAGGGTCGGGTGGGATGGTAACGGATCATTGGCTTCTGGACAAGTCTCTCGCTCGTGGTATCCTTGTGGTAGAAATGTGATCGTTTATGCGTTTGATCATCATTGGATGATGAGTCGCAAATGGACGTCGTGATCAAAAGATGTGGAGGCATTCATGAAACGGATGGGTATCACTTTGTCGTCCCTCGTGTGCATGTGTTTGCTCGTGCTACTGTGGAGTGGACAGGCGTGGGCCGAGGATGGAGATGACTTACTCGGTCCACCTGAGACGCCTAAGTCCAAAAAGAAGAAAAAGAAGCGGTGGGTTCCCAAATCAAAGCGACAAGAGCGCTGTTTGAAACGTTGTTACAGCAAAGGCTATCGTCGCTTTTATCGTTGCCGTCACAAAGGTCGTCTGTACTGCAACATGAAGGCTGGAATTTATTTTCGCGCGTGTATTCGAGGTTGTAGCGTTCCCAAATTTTGCACAGGCTACCAGATGACAGCCCCCAAGTGTATTCCACTGTGTCTTCGACCTGAGCGACGTAAATGGCTTCGTCGAAAGCGTTGGGTGCGTCGCCGTGGAAAGCTCTTTCGACGGCGCATCTCCCGACGTGAGTATCGCAGATGGCGAAAACGCAGCCGCTATGCCTGTCATCGCATTTGTAAAGAACTTCACTATATCTGCGGCGTGCGCGTCGATCGGCTCAAGTTACCCCCTCCCGTTCGGTTGCACGACTTAAAATTCCGCCCTTGATCCCCTTTTCACGTGACCTTCATCAAAACTTCTTACGCGCACATACGTATACGAAGTATATCTGTGCCAGCAAAGATTGGACGGATGTGTTCCGTTGTGGCACAAAGACCTGTATTGTAGAGGTCACCATTGTGTGGGATATCTAGAGGAGAATATGAGATGATACGTCAGTTTACCTGGTTGTGTGTTTGTTGTATGTGTTTGTCCTTCGGAGGCTACGCCCACGCCGCGCCACCTGTAAAACGAGCGGCGAAGAGCAAGAAGAAGGCAAAAGATGTTGAGAACTGGGTGCCTTCGTTTATTCCTGATGTACAGCCTCCTAAAAAAGGTGTGAAAAAAAACAAACCAAAACGCGTCTATGGCAGCGATGACGCGCCTGCCTTGTGAGCGCGTGAGCGAAAACTTTGTGTCTGAACGTTGCGTGGGCAGGTGAGGGAGACTATATTGTTCGCGCACTTGCCCGTGTACCATCACATCAAAAAGAGAGTTGTCGAGAGCCAGGAGGTCTGCATGCGAAAGTTTCTGTGGGTAAGGCACTGTTGTTGTTTCGTTGTGTTTAGTGTTTTTCTCGTGTTTTCGTCGATCGTGTCGGCCAAAACACAAGGTTTTGAAGAGTGTAAAGAGACTTGTTTTAGTAAAGAGTGTGGGGAAGCTGGGGAGCGATGTCCTACTGCGTCACAAAAGCGCCGCTTTCGCAGTCTATGTCATGGAAAATGTGTGGAGCAGATGAAGCGCCAGGATGAGCAGCGTATACAGAGAGCACACGAGCGAAAGCTCGCGCTGTTGCGGGCTCGCTCGCAAAAAACACGAGAGCTGCTCCTTTTGAAACACAAGCTCTGGGTGAAGAAGCGAGAGACAGTGGCACGTCTTCGCCTTCAATACGAACGCGCAAAGAAAGAACAATCACCCAAAACAGTTGCCCTCTTAAAGAAGATGCAGCGTGCATACGCCGTGCAGATGAGAGCCATGCGACGTAAACTCGCCGCCAAAGAGTCCTTCTACAGACTACGCAAAGATATCCGTCAGACCGAGCGAAAAGAGTATGTGCGCCGGATCAAAAAACTCAAGCAACGTCTCGCGAAAGCCTCCACACAAAAGGATGAGCCGGTGATCAAGCGCTTTACATCGGAGCTTGCCAAAGAGAAAAAGCTCGCGTACGAAGCGACCAAGAAAGCCGCGCTGCTTCAAGTCAATCTACTCGACACACGTGTCCAACAAAAAAACCACGCGATCAAAGAGATCAAAGTCGAGCGCAAACAGATCAAGCAAGCCTCCCAAGAGGCCAAACAAAGTAAGAACAAGAAGAAGTTAATGGCGCTCGCCAAACGTCTTGGTGCGCTCGCAGGACAACAAGCTGCACTCTCCCGTCAGGCCGAGCTCGAAAAACTCAAGCTCAAGAAGGCCAAGGTGGTTCTGACCTCCGTCAAAAGCGCAAATCCTGATTCCCTCCAATATTAAACACCGGCAAAGGAGAAACGATCATGAAACAACATATTCTTTTTGCTTTTGCCGTCTTGAGCCTTCCCTGGATCTCCATGTGTCGACCAGGAAGCGGCAACGTCGTCCCTATCTCGAAGATCTGTCGTTATGATGGCGCTCACTCCGGGGATACTGTGAAGGTGATCTGTACAGGGATTGGGAGCAGTCAAGAGACCGCATTTATCGATGCGAAAAAAGCGGCGACTTGGTACGTCGCCTCCAAAATGCTCGACACTGAATACGAACGCAAACGCTTTGACCTGATCCACAAACAATTTTACGCTCGCTACAACACCTTTCTTTCAAAAGCCGATACGGACGGGACGTACAAGCAAGATGATAGTGGCCGTGCCCAAGTTGAGGCGCAGCTTCACGTCAATCGTTCGTTGATCTCCGCCTATCTCAAAGAGAACAGGGTGGTCGATCTGAAAAAAATCCGCGAACAGGTCGGGAATCCAACGGTCGCCGTCGTGACCAAGTGGAAGACTCGCGATCCTCGGTGGGAGTCCTTTGTCAAAGGTAGCGCGAGTGAATTCCTGACTGAGCGTCGTTACAACACCCTTGACCTCACGTCCGGTATGAAAGGCCTCAACAAACTGACGAAGGCGCTGTTGAAGAGCGAACAGATCCCTGTGGATAAAAAGTTCCGCGCGGCGATGGCGATGGGAGCTGATGTGTATATTGAGGTCTCAGCCTGGGTGGAGAACGTCGGTGCGAGCACCAAAGGTGCCGCGCGCGTCAAAATCTACGAGACGACCACAGGGAAACTGATCGGCGATAGTCCTGCCTTTGGTCGAAGCTACCCACGCACCGCACAGAGCGAGTTTCGGACTGTGAAGGAAGCCGTGCAGAACGCGACGGAAAAATCACTCGGTCACGCCATGAAGTATTGGCGTGAAGACGCAGTCAAAGGGAACCGCTACTACATCGTGCTCGCAGGAAAACTCGACGCAGTCCAGGATATGACGGATTTGTTGTCTTTGAAGCTGAAAAAAATGAAGGGTGTGCAAGGATTTCGCCGCAGCGTAGCGACCGCAAAGAGGATGATCGTGACCTTCCAGAGCAAGCTCGATCAGACCGAGATGAGCCTGACACTCAAGAAAACGTTACGTGGTGCTTCTGGCGTGAAGACGCTGAAAATCCCCCTGATGACTCGCAAGTTTTTTCTCTGCCTGCTCAACGTGGACAAACAAGTCTCTGTTGATTCTGATACCCTTCCCCCCGGACTATAAGTCTAACGCCTCACTCTCCACTCGTCCGTTTGTTGCGCAAACGCACCGCGAAAAAAGCGTCCATATCGTGGTCTTCTGGTGTCGTCCACAGGTAACCGTGTGCGTCGAAGAGGGAAGGCCAACGCTCTTGTTGTGTACCAGGTTCGACAACAAAGTGTGGGTGTCTCTCCAGAAAAGATTCGATGATGTCGGTCGTCTCGTCTTTTGTGTCCGTACATACGGAGTAGAGGAGGACGCCATCGTCCTTGAGGTGGGCGGCGGCGTTGTCGAGGAGGCGACGTTGGAGTGAGGCCAACTCTTTGATCTGTTCTTTGTTTCGGTTGTAACGGATTTCTGGATGTCTTCTCAGGACGCCGAGACCAGAGCATGGTGCGTCGAGCAAGATCTTGTTGTAGAGTGTGTTGTGATCTTCTGCTTTGGTCTGGACGTGTGGGGGTAACGGCATCGTCGCGTCGTGGACTTGAAGCTTTACATTGTGTAGACCAAGACGTTCACAATTTTGGCGGATCAATTCGATTCGATGGGGGTGAAGATCGAGGGCTGTCACGTGGGCTGCTGGGGCGAGTGAGGCGATGTGTGTCGTCTTTCCACCTGGCGCTGCGCAGATGTCGAGGATATGTTCCCCTTCTTGCGGCGCGAGCCAGTGAGCGAGTAGTTGTGCAGCTTCGTCCTGGACGATGAAAGCCTTTGGGTACTTTTTGAGCCACTTACCGATCGAGAGAGAGGAAGAGACGCGTAAGCCATCTGGGGAGAAGACTGTGGGCTGACTTTCGATATCTTTCTTGTTGAGCAAAGCCTGTAGATCTTGAACGCTTCCCCAGGCCGACTGGACACGTAAAGTGAGTGGAGGTTGTTGGTTGTTGATGAGCAGTCGTTTGTGTGCTCGTTCTTCACCCATTTGTTTGATATATCGTTTGATCAGCCAGTGTGGGTGGCTCGTTTGGACCTGCAATCGTTTGAGAGGGTCTTTGATGTTTTCGTGCTGACAAAGGCTCTCTTTTTCGCGTTGGATACGCCGCAAGATGGCGTTGACGAGATTGGCAACTTTGGGGCCTTTTTGTTTTTTGACGATCTTGACGGCCTCGGAGACGCTCGCTCTTTCAGGGATCCGGTCCAGATACAGCATCTCAAAGATCGCGATCCGCAACGGCGCGAGGATCGAAGGATCGAGTGAGCGAAGCCCTTTGCGAGCTGTCTGTTCGAGAAGGTTGTCGAGCTCGTAGAGGTGGCGTAAGACACCGTAGATGAGCTGTGTGATCAGACCGATGTCTTCTTTTTTCCAGCCTTGTTGTTGGTGGAGTGTGTCGAGCAGCCGATTGGTAAAGGCCTCATCTTTGAGGACACGTTGAAGGAGTTGGCTGGCTTTGCGTCGGGGATTGGGTGGGGGAGGGGTTGAACGTTTGCTCACGAAGAGGTCTCCTCGTCATTGGGACTGCCGAAGGTATAGCCTTCAGGGAAGCTGTTGCCTGCGAGGTATTGCTTGACCTCAACGCGTTTTTTTCCGGCAAATTGGATCGATTTGACACGAACAGCGCCTTCTTTGCAGGCGATCACAAGACCATCTGCGTCCGCGTGGAGCAGCTGCCCTGGAAGTCCGTTTTGTTCTACGACACCGACGGATTCGTAGAGTTTGACGGTCTTTTGTTCTGGCGTCAGGCTACGTGCGCCGGGGCGTGGGGCCATCGCTCGGATCCAGTTATGGACGTCAAGCGCGGGTTGATCAAAGTTGACCCAGAATTGTGATTTGTCGAGCATTGGTGCGTGTGTCGCGGCGTCGTGCTCTTGTGTGGTTTGTGTCAACGTCCCCGCCTCTATGGCATCGAGGGTGTCGAGCAATACTTGTGCACTCAGCGCTGCGAGTCGATCGTGCAGCTCACCAACCGTCTCATTCGGCAAAATTGGGATGCTCAGGCCTTTGAGAACGTCACCTGTGTCCATCCCGGCGTCCATGAGCATGGTCTGCACGCCTGTCTCGGCTTCGCCGTCTGCAACGGCCCAAAAGATCGGGTTGGCGCCTCTGTATTTAGGGAGAATAGAGGCGTGGCAGTTGATACAACCCATGGGGGGGACGTCGAGGATCCTCTGGCGCAAAATTTTTCCGTACGCGACGACAACGGCGAGGTCTGGTTTGTCCTCTTGAAAGCGCGCGAGGGACTCTTTTTTGGTCATTCTGTCTGGCTGAAAGACGGGAATGCCAGCCTCGACTGCGAGCTTTTTGACTGGGGGAGGTTGGATCTTGCGCCCTCTCCCTTGTGGTTTATCGGGCTGTGTGTACACACCGACAACTTCGTGCTTACTGTCGATAAGTGCTTGTAGGCTGGGGACGGAAAATCCAGGAGTTCCCATAAAAACGATACGCCAGGGACGATCTTTGGGGACTTCTCTTGTGTAGGGGCTGGTCTTTGTCAATGTGCGCTCCCATATTGGTAACGTCGTGTTGAAACGTGAGGCGAAACGGTCGCTCTCTGGCGATCTCGCAAGGTATAGGCAACAACCTCGGTAAAGTCAAGAACGACGGGTTATGTGCATCTCTGTTGTGTTGTTTGTGTCTTGCCTTTTGGCGTCCGTGTATACATTTTGGACGCGTTCTCTTGTCGAAAGTTCGTGTTTTGCGTATTATCACGAATCCGGAAGTACAAAGCAGCATCCTATCAAAGCGATTGGATGAAGTTCATGATGGTGAGTTTGGGAGGTTCTATTGCTTTCGTCTTGTCTCGAAAAGCGATTAATTGTCAACATTGGCAAGGGAGGTGTCGGCAAAAGTATGCTGACAGCGGCGCTCGCGCGCTATGCGGCTTCCCAAGGTAAACGCGTTCTGATCTGCGAGGTCAACGCCAAAGATCGGATGGCCTCCTTGTTTGCCAAAGAGATCCCTTCCTCCATCGATACACTCGACCAGGTCTGGCAACTCGAAGACAACATCTGGACCGTCAATATCCACCCCAATGAGAGCATGAAGGAGTATGTTGTTCAGGTCCTCAGGCTCAAGATTCTCTACAAAGTTGTCTTTGAAAATCAGCTCATGCAACAATTCTTGCGAGCGGTTCCTGGTCTTCAGGAGCTCGTGTACATCGGAAAGGTGTGGTTTCACACGACAGAGCTACGCAAGGACAACACGCCCCGCTTTGATATGGTCATCGTCGACTCTCCTGCCACAGGACACGGTCTCGCGATGCTGCGAATCCCCGATGTGATCGTTCGTACTGTTCCTGTTGGCCCGATGCACACGGCCGCGCAAAAGATCAAGGATGTCCTCGAAGATCCCACACAAACACAGCTCAATCTCGTCACATTGCCTGAGGAGATGCCGATCAATGAGACTGTTGAGTTGTACCACTCACTCGCGAATGATCTGAACATGCACGCCGAACAGATCTTCATCAACCAGTGGCCCCATTCACCTTTCCAAGATTCACATCGTGAACAGTTTTCGACTTTGTACGACCGAGCGATCGAACATCCGACGCTCGCGCCTTGGTTTGCGGTGGCCAAAGACGCACAAAAGAAGCACGAAAAAGCCAGTCGTTATTGCGAAAAGATCAAGGCCGACCTTGGACTCTCTCTTTTGACACTGCCCCACGTGTACGCACCTCCTTCCGAAGGAGATATTGTTTCCTCCCTCTCCCAAGAGCTGCTGGCTCGTCACACCGCACAATAGGAGCGAGCAGTGTTACAAGAGTTGATGTCCGAGAAGCGATTGATCGTTTGCGCAGGCTCTGGAGGCGTTGGAAAGACGACTGTGAGTGCGGCGCTCGCGCTCTCGGCTGCGTTGCAAGGTAAGAAAGCCTTGGTCGTCACCATCGACCCTGCAAGACGTCTCGCGAATGCGCTCGGCTTCGAAGAGTTTGGCAACGAAGAGTTTGAGGTGGATCTGAGCACGCTGACTTGTAAGGGGGAGCCTGTCACTGGCCAACTCTTTGCGATGATGTTGGATCAAAAACTCACCTTTGACACTCTGGTCGAGCGATACGCTCCTGACGCTGGAAGCGCGCAGAGGTTGATGGAGAATCGCTGGTACCAACAAATGAGCTCCGCACTCGCAGGGGCACAAGATTATATGGCCGTTGAGAAGCTCTACGAGATGGCTCAAGAACGGGACTACGATCTGATCGTCCTCGATACACCTCCTACGACCAACGCGCTGGATTTTCTCGAAGCACCACAGAGACTGATGGATATGTTGCAGTTACAGCCGATCCAATGGTTTCGCAAGGGTGTGGGAGGAGGAGGGACCGCGAGTCGATGGTTGCGTTGGGGAGGGTCTTCACTGATCAAAGCGCTGGGTCGAGTTGTCGGTGGAGAAGTCGTAGAGGAGCTCTCCACACTGCTTCAAGACATGAGCATTCTTTACGATGGATTTAAAGAGCGCGCAGGGGAGATGTGGGGACTCTTGCGTTCTGATGAATGTGGTTTCTTTCTCGTCTCTGCACCCAATCGTTCAGCGCTCAAGGAGGCCTTGTTTTTCCACCACAAACTGCTGGAGTCTGGGATGCCATTTTCTGGGATCTGGCTCAATCGTGTGAGAGGGTTTTATCAGGACAAGCACACCTGGAGCGCGCTCCCCCAACAATTTTCTCGGCCTGACGAAGAGGCACTAGAAGTGCTGGCAAAAGAGATTTGTCAAGATGGTGAATCGCTCGAAGATACGGTGGTTTTGTTGCGAGATATGTCCAGGCATTTTGGGCTGGAGTTTCAAGAGGTGGAACAAGCGCGAAAAGAAGTTGTCTTTTTGAGGGAGCAACTTGGGGAGGAGCCTTTTATTGGGTTGCTTCCTTTGATTCAAGAAGAGCTCCACGAGTTGGCTGGACTTGCTCACGTTGGACAGCTCCTGCTCGACGACGGCGTTGGCCCCTTGCTTGATGAGGCCATGTAACACGCACACGTCAAAGAGCTGTAGGCAGTCTGCGAAGTGACGTCTCTTCTTGATGAGGCGATGGTTTTCACCCCCAGATTGATAGGAGAGAGGACTCTATGGACTCCAAAGCACTCTTTGTCTGTCTTTTTTGTTTCGCGTGGTTATCGCAAGGATGTACACATCAGGTCCGCAGCAAAAAGCCTGTTCAGGTGGTCAAACTCGCCCCCATGGTGTTTTACAGCAAAGGGGGGAAAGTTGTTCGCATCGAGCAATACAACGACAAAGAGCTGTTTGAAAAAGGTGCCGTCGCGTTTCGAGGGGAGAAATACGCAGAGGCCGCCAAATACTACGAACGTATCCTCAAAGCCTTTCCCAAATCGAGCTACACACAACTTGCGACCTACAATCTCGCGCTCTCCTCTGAGCGACTCAAACGCCACGATCGGGCGATCTCTTTATATGAGAAGGTTTTGTCGGGAAATATTGACGATGAAACCCGCCAACACGCTCAATTTCGTATCGGCGCAAATCTCGTCGAGCTGAAGAAGTGGTCGCGTGCAGAGAAGGTCTACGCAGCCCTCGCCTTAAAGAAAAACATGGATGTCTCCGATCGCCTCGAAGCGATGGCCAGTCTCGGACTCTCTCAACAACAGCTCGGGAAGCCCTACCTCGCGGAATCCACATACCGCAAGACCTTACGCTTGTTTCGCAAAGAGTCGCGCAAGGAATACCTCGGCAACGATTACTTTGCGTCTATGGCGCAATTTCAGATTGGGAAAATTTACGAAGATCGCTTTCGCAACCGAAAATTCCGCACCGAGCTCGACAAAATGAAAGAGGATCTAGAGGCGAAGGCTTCTGATCTGTTACGTGCGCAAGCCCACTACATTCGGACCATTCGTTTGCGCAACCCCCACTGGATTGTGGCTTCGCTTTACCACATTGGTCAGCTCTATCGCCACATGTATCACGACATGATGCGCGCACCTGTTCCCAAAAAACTCAGCCAAGAAGAGCGTCAGATCTACCGGAATATGTTGAAAAAGCGCATTCGGGTGTTGCTGAACAAGGCGATCGCTGCTTTTGAGCGCAACCTTCGGGCAGCGGAGACACTCGGTCTTGGAAAAGACAAGTTTATCGTGAAGACCCGCGAAGAGCTCAAGCGTTTGCGTCAATTCATCATGAAGGAATATCTCGCAGAGCCATCCTTTAAGGAGAAAGAGAAGGGCAAGGAGGAGAAGAAGTCGGCACCTGATGTGTCTGAGAAGAACCCGCCTTCAAAGCCATCTTTTGCGCCGCCTCAGCGGTAGGGGGAATGTTTTAGTGAGTGGGGAGGAGGGGACCACAGAGAGGCGTGAGATCGATCTCTAGCGCGACGATGGGGTGAGTCAGGCGCAGCTTCTCCAGCACCGAAGGATGAATTTCACCCATTACACCCAATTTATGTTCGTTCCAGTGGATCTCTGCGACACGTCCAGGGAGCATTCCCGGATGTTGACTGACCTTAAAGGTGAAGTGCATACCCATCTCATGTCCGAGCGCTTCGCAGAGAGCTTTGATGTCCGCAAAGCCCACCTCAGAGTCGATGATCCCCGCGGAGAGATGAACTTCTTCGATTGGCAACTCTTGTCCTTCGACACGTCGAACAACATCGTCGACCTCGAAGAGCCTTTGGGGTAGGCCTTGTCCGCGGTTGAGCGCGAACAACTTGAGGAGTTGAGGCATCAGCGAGGTGCGCAAGAGCGTCTGCTCAACAGAAGCGGGGTGTTTGATCAGGACAGCTTCATCTGGATCGTCGAGGTTGAGCAGGTCATATTGCTCCTCGGCGTTACTCAGGATGAGGCTCATCACCTCGAAGAAGCCAAGTCCTGTCATCGTGTTGCGTGCTCTGTTTGCGATGACGCGCTCGGGACGTTCTTGCGCGACAGTCATCGTTGGGACGAGCACTGGGACGATGTTTTGGTAGCCGTAAGCGATCGCGAGATCTTCCATGAGATCGACTTCGTGCATGAGGTCGTTGCGGTAAGAGGCGACAGTGACTTCGAGGAAGCCTTCGCCATCTTTGTGTGGTCCAACTTGGTGTCTCATTTGGCGCAGGAGACCCATCGCTTTTTCGTCGTCGAGAGGGATACCGATCAAGCGAGAGCAGGCAGCGACGTCAAAGCGAAAGACCTCTTTTTCGAGGCTAGGGGTTTGCACTTTCTCTTTGGGCAACTGGACCTCGACGCGTTCGGCTTTTGCACCTGGAAACAGCTCAAGCATGGAGGTGACGATGGTGTGAAGTGTCTTGGTGACAGCCTTCTGTGTGATCCCTGTTACATCGATGAAGACGTCTTTTGTGTCGATGGTCACGCGCGTCTCATGTGAGTTGATGATCGGAGGCATCGACAAGACTTGTTCGTTTGCGTCGATAAGCATGGGGACGTGGGTGTAACCATCGAGTAGGTTGGCGAATGCGACCCCTTTGGGGTGCGTTTCGAGGACCTCTTGGGGCGTCTGCTGTTGGTCGGGGACAAACAAGGGTGTAAAGCGGAGACCTTCTCGCTCAACAGCCGTATATTTTAGGGGGCCGTTGATCGTCGAGAGGTCATAGACGCCGATAGAGGCGAGTTTTCTGTTTCGACCAAGCGCCCAGTGTAAGTTCTCTTGGAGCTTCATCACGAGGCGGAGGCTGAAGTCGTCAAAGGAGAGCCCTCTGATGACTGCGCAGCCGATGTATGGGCGGTAGGAAGACTCTTCTTGTACGATTGGATCGACGGTCAGTGAGAGCTGCGCGTCTCCAATTTGGTAGTCTGGGAGTCCCGTTTTCAAGTCGAGGAGACCGCGAAGCGCGCGGCTCAAGCCGCCTGGGTCGAAGATGTCAGGGCGGACGGGGAGCAGGTCCATACGGACGACATCTTCGTTGCCAAGATCGCTCCAAAAGTCGGCTTTGTCATCTGTATGACCGCACTCTGTGCAGCGGTTGGGCATCTCTTCGTTGAGTGTGAGCTCGCGCAAGTTGTTGCAAACGTTACATTGAATACGTCTGATCTGCGTGAACTCCTCGATATCACAGCCGAGCTGTTCGAGGCGTAGCTCCATCTCTTCGTTAGAGAGCTGTGTATTGAGGCGACGATTGAGGTCTTCGATAGGGATAGCGACTACTGGCATAACGCAAGCTCCTTCAACCAGTCGAGTTGGCTCAGATAGAGGTGGCGGATATCTTCTACGCGGTAACGGATCATGGCGAGACGTTCGAGTCCAAGACCCCACGCGAGGACAGGGACATTGACGCCTGCTGGGCGGATGACTTCTGGGCGGAAGACGCCTGCACCACCAAGCTCAAACCACTCTTTGCGTCCGGGCATACGGACGAAGACCTCAACGGAAGGCTCTGTGTAGGGGAAGAAGGCTGGACGGAATTTGATCTCTTCAAAGCCCATCTGTCTGTAGAACTCTGTCAGTGTCCCGAGCAAGTGGGCGAAGCTCGCGTGCTCATCGACGATAATACCGTCAACTTGGTGGAATTCGGGCAAGTGCTTGTAGTCGATCGTCTCACGACGGAAGACGCGCCCAACACAGAACACCTTTTGGGGTGGGTTGGGGTTTTTGTGACAAGCTTCGACGGTGACGGCTGTGGTGTGGGTCCGAAGGACGACCTGCTTGGCTTTCTCTTCGTCCCAGTCGTAACGCCAACCTGTCGAACCTGTTTCACCACCATCTTCGTGGATTTGTCGAATGGTCTCGACCAGTTCTTTGTCTGGAAGGCTGAATGTGCCGGGATTGGCGCAGTAAAATGTGTCTTGCATTTCGCGCGCAGGGTGATCTTGGGGTTGGAATAACGCGTCGAAGTCCCAGAAGGCGCTCTCGACGTAGGGGCCACGGATCTCTGTGAAGCCCATGTTAAGGAACGCGCGGCGTGTCTCTTCGAGGACACGTCGGAGAGGGTGTGCCTTTCCTGCGTACACAGGAGCGGTGTCGAGCTGAATGTCGTACTCGCGGAAGGTGACGTTTTTCCACTCACCAGAGAGCATCATCTCTTCAGTCAGCTGGTTGACGAGTTTGATCTCTTCCACGCCATCTTTGAGCAGCTGTCGACCTGTCTCTGTCAGGCGGACGGAGCGTTGTTTACGTGTACGAGTCTTGGCATATCCACGTGAACGAAGGCCTTTGAGTACGTTCTTGTTGGCTTTGCTGTTGGCTTCTTCGCTGTTGAGCAAGATGGTCCCGTTGGACTCTCCGAGTCGCCGCAGGAGGGCTTCGTCAGCTTGCTCCGCGTCGATGTCTGCGTCTTGTGGTGCGAGGGCTTTGCCTTCTTTGCGGGCGTATCCTTTGGAGAGGACGAAGCGCAGCGTTTTACCAACTTCTTGTGGACCAACGCCCAGGGCACCAGCGATGTCTGGTGTACCCATCGCCTCGCCTTTCTCTTGGAGTAGCTTGGCGATGCGTTTTTCAAGGAGGGGTTCATTCGAAGCGAGCAAAGCTTGTCCAGCTTCTTCGAGGGTCAACTCTTCGAATTCGTCTTCTTGTATGTCGATCAGTGATTCTTCTGAAAATCCGGTGCAAACGGCGCTCACTTTTGATTGATCAAGATCGAGTGTGGTCGCTAGCTCGGTCATTTTGTGCCAGGTCTCTGCGTCGGCCTTGCCCAAGTGGGTCAGGAGCTTGTACGCATGACTTTGCAATTGGCGCTTCATTCCTTCGTTCCTTTCATCTCTGTGCAGTCGACCGGGATATTGTGCGGTGAGATTGCGCAGAGCTTCTAGAAGTTCTCTCACAAATCCCATATGTTCAGCACGGCTGTATGGGATGTATCGTTTTATTGTAGATGATATATATTTGGTTGAGTTCGTATGTCTCGACGAAAGCCAGTTCTATTGGCTACTCAAATGGATAGAATTCGTCAAGCTCGTGGGCGCCACCCACGCGAGAAAGAACACGCCAAAATGCCCCCATTGTCGCTGTGTTCTTTGATTGTTTGCTTGACTCCCGTCCATACCTATCGTCCTGACCACTTTTTTCTTGGAGTGTCCCTGTAGGGCAGATACGCAACAGTGTATCCATTCTGTAGGAGGATGCAACCGATCTTTTTGATGTTTGTCAGCGAAGAGCAGGGTGCTGGTTTTGAAGTCGGAGATTTTGTCGTTTGAGGAGGAGCTCTCTTTGGTGAGGCCGGAATCTTGGGGGAAGAGAGTTATTGGTTTTGTCCGGCTTTACAGGTCTCATCGCCGTAGCATCGTTTACAAAATTGGCTTGTCACGGCATCTGAGCCAAGGGGTTCTACAGGACGTCCTGTGAAGTCGAGTGTGGTAGAGGCTTGTACTTTGGGGTCCGTGTCACGCAGGATGAGTTTTCCCTTGAGGGTGTCACCCACGCCGTCGTTATCTGTGTCGAGTACCTGACCAGAGAAGGTCGTTTTGACAGTGTCCTGGTCATTGTCATAACTCCAGGTAAACTGTGTGGCGTCGCCGATCTTTTCGATCTTGATGCTCTCTGGAGGCAGGTAACTCTGCCATTGTGTGAGATTGAGGATGGTGTTGCTTTGGGTGCTTTTGAGTTGGAAGTTAAATTGGATGCATCGGATGTATTGGAATCCTGTTTTGGAGTCCGTGCGGATCTCGATGTGCCAAGTGGACTTGGGTTGGGCTGGCGTGGTCAACTGCCAATGTCCAAGTTTTGCGGTTACTTCGTCTTTTTGCCCATTGCAGTTTTCATCAACGCCGTTGCCAATGGTTTCATTGGCGAGTTGGTTGATCTTGGGATCATTATCATTACAGTCACGTCCTCCGTGACGAGGAGATGGAAATCCATCTCCATCTGCGTCTGCGAGGGGACGAGGTGTTTCAGGAGGGGGAGCTTGTCCACATCCTACCTGAAAGATAAACAAAACAGATGTAATCAGAGCAATACGCCAACACAAAGCCTTCATAAAAGATATCCTCCCAGATCAATTGGATCCTGTACACAAGCATATGTGTAATGTCTGTTTTCTATAGCACTCTTTCGATGAAAACGACAAGAACCCTCAAAAAAGGAGGGCGATCGTGACACAGAGAGAATGCCAAGGGATCCATTGATGTGTGTTCTTCTCGGTTGTCCTTGCATCTATCCTAGGACGATTGGGGAGAAACTTCAAGATCTGTTTCGTGGGAAATTGAAAAGGTAGGGAGGGGATGAGGAGGGGATGAGGAGGTGTTATCCGCGTTGATGTTTTTTGCGAAGTCCCAACCACAAGAGCGCAAACAAACCGAGGAGGAAGAATCCTTGCGCAGGTTCTTGGTGGCTGGTTTGGCAACCACATGCGGTGTTGGCCTCTGGGGGAAGTTGTGTGGCGTCTTTTTGCCAGTCGACTTGTTGTGTCGTCACATTACCTTGGGGGTCAATTGTGCGGACTTCGACTTTTTTGCCCTTGGAGAGCTCGTTGTAGGAGATGGTGTCATTGTCGCGAAGAACTTTCCACTCACCTTTGTCGAGGCGGTACATGGTCTCGATGTCGGTCTGTGCTGCGACGTTGTCATCCGTGCGGACAGTCAAGCCACGGCTGGACACACTCGTCGTGACTTTCGGTGCTGTGTAGTCGACATACAGTGCTGTCCATCCATCGGTATGTGCGGACGCTGCAGGGTAGTCTTTGAGTCTAGAGCGGACGCTGATTACGTGACGTCCTTGCAGGACAAACTGAGGACTTTCGATACGATGTGTGCGCCCTGCGCGGAAGTATCCCCACATACCTTTGTTGATCTTAAAGGAGTACTCTCGTTTGGGATCGTAGTTGTGGATGGTGACTTGTGTGGAGGGGAACTCCGTTACGTGCTGACGATCTTTGATCTGTGTGCGGAAGTTTGTTGGGTAGTGGATTTTGCTCGCGGTCATGTCGACCGAGAGTGATGGAAGTTGTGGTGTTCCTTTGGGGGCTACTGAGAGATCCGCATACAACGCGAGGAATTTGTACAGCTTGGGATTGTCTGTGCGTGCGACCTGTCCGGTGATCGATTGGAGACTGATGCGGAAGCCTGAGACGTCTGGGAGATCAAACTCCTGGCCACCAAGTGAGCCTGCGAGAGCGGGGAGGGCCGACTTCAGGAGTGTCTCAAGACCTGACGCCATTTTGGTAGGATCTTCTTTGAGAATGTGTGAGTTTTCGACTGTGGGGTTGGTCATAGAGGAGCCGAGATCACCCATGACGAGACCGACTTTGTTACCTGGGCGAACCTCCAGACCGATGGGGAGGGAGAGATCCACGCGATAGGTGAAGAGTCGGATCCATCGATCGTGGAGCATCAAGAAAAAGTCAAAGCCGAGGCGTGGGACGGCCAACTCCAAGAGAGGCTGATCGATCACTTTTTCCCCTTTGGCGTTGGTCTTGAATGTCCCTTTCCCGATTTTGAACTCGGGTGGTTGAGACGGACGCAAGGCGATGTACATGGGGGAGTCTTTGGTCAACTTGAGGAGTGATGGACTGATCAGGGCACCGAGACCTTGCGCGTTGAGCACACCTGCGATCTGTGGGCTGAGGGACTCATCAATGTTTACACAAAGCAGGCCACCTTTGTATATGTCCCTACTGGCAGCGTCAAAAAAGACCTGTGAGAGAACGAGACCCATCATGTAGTTTTTGCCGTCTGGTGTTTTGGCTGGGAAGGAGTAGGCTGGTGGCTTGGGAAGCGCGGGGAAGGTCTTTTTGGGTACACATGAATGCCATTTTGAGTCTGTACCACCGAGCGCACCCAAGAAAATACCTTCTGCGTTGGCGCTGGCTGTCGAACCCATAAAGACAGAGAAGAGCATCTTGTTGCTGCTCTTGTTCCCAAATGAACCGAGGAGACTGGAGACGTCTGTTTGGCCTTCTGTCCCGATGGGCATGGGAAGGCAGCTTCCACCTTGATTACACGTTCCGCCTTTACAGGTCGAGCCTGTTGGGCAATCGGCCTGGGCCTGACAAGACATACAACTCAAGCCACTGAGCGCGTCTTTGAGCGCTTTGTCGATCTGTTTTTGGATGGTGCTTTTAAACAAACCTTTGAGCAGGTTGGCGGCTTTACAAGCGAGGTTTCCGCTGATCTTGAAGTCGCTGCTGTTGATCGTGATATCTGGTTGGCCGATATTGAGCTTGAGGTGCTTGTTGCGGTTGTCGATCCCAAATCCAATGGCGACTTTGATGTCCCGATTTTTAATCGAGGCTGTGACATCGCACTTGACAGTCACAAGGAGAACCTTTTGCTTGATCTGGATTTTACTGGAGCTGATATTGACATTCAACTTGACATTTAGCTTGTTGGGAGCTGCGGGAGTCAGTTGAAGTTTGTTGATCTTACCTGTGACTTTACAAGGATTTGACTTGGAGCCATTGGTGCAGATTTTGCCGTTATTTTGGATGTCAAAAGACAGGCCGTTTGGCAAAAATTGTTTGATCAGGAGTTGGTTGTTGTTCTCGATGAATTGCAGGGCTCGCCTCGTGAGCGCGACCTGTCCAACGCCTCCTATCTTTTTGGCTTGTGGAAAGCCTCCAGGGATAGGTTCAGCGCAGCTACAGCCGCCCGATGACGAGCCTTGTGAGCAGCCAATGGCCGTCATCATAAGGAGCAAAAGCCAAAAGGATGATAACCGTCTCTTTCGAGCGTCTCCGACAGCATTCCGGTGTCCAAACATCATGTTCTTCCTCAAAGTAAAAGCAAAATCCTGTAAACGCGTTTGATACAGTATGGAAGAAATTGAAAGGAAGATCAACGGTCTTCTTCCTTA
Source organism: Deltaproteobacteria bacterium (assembly GCA_002731275.1). Lineage (GTDB taxonomy): Bacteria > Myxococcota_C > UBA6777 > UBA6777 > UBA6777 > UBA6777. Next base: position 25,043 of record PCBK01000098.1, read on the forward strand.
AAAAGAAGTATGGTGTGTGTAGTGCACTTTGTTTCTCGCAAAAAATGCAGTAGGGTGTGTACTTTTTTTGGGATTTTGTTGAAAGAATGGATGGGCATCATCCATCGATGCTTCGTGATTGATAGAACAAAGATAGACGCTCAATTTCTGGAGAGAATATGCTCATTGCACTGATTCGTACAATGCGTCCACACCAGTGGGCAAAAAATACGTTGATTTTTGGACCGTTGTTGTTTGGTCAAAAGCTGCTCGATGTGTCAGCCGTGACACGAAGCAGCCTGGGATTTGTGTTGTTTTGTTTCTTGGCGTCGAGCATTTACATTCTCAACGATGTCGTGGACGTCGAGAAGGACAAACTCCATCCGAAAAAGAAGCATCGCCCGATCCCTAGTGGCAAGTTACCGCTCTCTTTTGCTAGAAAGATATGGCCTTTCTTTGCGATCGGTGCGGTCGTTGGTGGATTCTTTCTCTCCCCTTACTTTGCGTTGATTTGTCTGTGTTATCTGGTGATGAACATTGGTTATTCTTTTCGTCTGAAGCGCGTGCCTTACCTGGATATCATGATCATCGCGAGTGGATTTTTGCTGCGCGCGTTGGCCGGGATTTTGATCCTAGATGTCGCTATCTCCCGCTGGATTCTCCCGTGTACTTTCTTGCTCGCCCTCTATCTCGCGCTTGGAAAACGTCGCCATGAACTCTCCGCCCACGGCGAGCGAGCGACAAAGCAGCGCGATGTGTTGGCGTATTACGATATCGAAAAGACCGACCTGTTCTTGGGAATCATCGCGTCACTTACCGTGCTCGCGTATTGTGGATATACGCTCGATCCTGAGACGCTACGAAAATTTAAGACGCCTTTTCTGATCTACACGATTCCATTTATCGTCTTTGCGATCCTACGGTTTTTACAGCTGATTCAACGAGGCGTGAAGACCGAAAGTCCGACACAAGAATTGCTAAGGGATATCCCTTCGCTGTTAAATGTGGTATTGTGGGTTGTTGCGGTTATTTACATCATTTATTTCCAACCCGGTCACGAGTTGCTCAAAGCCTCAGGGTTGGGTGGGTAGTGACGCGTTTATCGTGCGATTTATCGAAGGAGTCGGGCAGATATGGAGCAAAAGATGGACCCTCTCGTCGGAAGGCAATTGGGGAATTACCGTCTTGAGAAGAAACTAGGGCAAGGATCTTGTGGGGTTGTTTACCAGGCACTACACAGCAAACTCGGAACCCCTTTTGCTGTGAAGATCTTGCACCCTGTCCTCGCAAATAACGAAGAGTCCGCCGAGCGATTCCTCCGCGAAGCCCAAACTGCTGCACGTATTGGGCACGAAAATGTCGTCTTTATCGCAGACTTTGATGTCGAAGTCGAGATCGGTCCGTACTTTGTGATGGAATACCTCGAAGGGCAAAGTCTCCGCGATCTCCTCGCACGTGAAGCGCCTCTCGGTGTTCAGCGCCTCGCCTCCATCTCCGAACAAATGTGTCACGCGCTTGCTGCTGCACACCGAGCCGGCGTTGTACACCGTGATCTCAAACCTGCAAACATCTCCATCGTCCCTCGCTCCGGTCGAGAGCTCGTGAAAATCCTGGACTTTGGGATCGCCAAGATCACCTCCTCTGCATCACTACAAGTCAAAGAGTTGACACGAATGGGGCGTGTCTTAGGGACTCCCCGTTACTTCTCTCCTGAACAGGCGCAAGGGCTGGAGATCGATCACCGCTCGGATATTTATTCGTTTGGGATCATCCTCTACGAGATGCTCACAGGACATCCTCCCTTCGATGGCTCTACACCTGAAGAGATGATCCTCTTGCACATGAGCAGCGAGGCTCCTCCACTCGATGAGGATAAATTTCCTTCAGAGCTCCAAGATCTCATGGACTGGATGCTCGCTAAGAAGCCCGAAGATCGACCCGATGACATGGAAGAAGTCTGGTCACTTCTCAAAGAGGCATTACCGCTCGTTCGACGTGTGCAACTTCCCGTCGAAGAGTTGAGAGAGACACAACGAGTCCCCGGCTTTACTGGTAAAATGGGGAAACTCGAAGATGCTAAGTCCGCTGTCCAACGAACCACCGGATATGTTGAATCGGCGGCTGTTGCTGATCTCCCTGTGAGCGAGCGGACCATCCCTTTGGGGACAGACGTCGAAGACCTGAGACTCGCACCCGCTCATGTCCACGCCAAACCACACCGTTTGGACGATGATAGTCAAGGATTTGCGGACGCATTTGCTGAGATCGATGCCCGGCCGACCGGTAAGGAGATGGCCTGGGAGTCCGAGCTGCTCTCCATTGAGGAAGCGGCCGACGACGACACCAAAAAGCAAGTCATTTCCGTCCCTGAGGGAGAGCAAAACCTGCTCGGGCAAGAACGACTCCCAACGCATCCCGCTCCTACAGAATCTGTCGAGCAGTACGATATGGACACAGCTGTTCATCGTGTCTCGGATATGGATACGGCAGAACATCATGTGACCTCTGCCGAAGATCTCGCGCAGTACAGCCAAGATGCACTCCCTGCTGTGGGAGTGAGCCAAGATGCGCTCCCCGCTGTTCCGCCCTCTGTGTACAGCCAGAGTCAGTCTTCGCTTCCGGCTGCATATGGTGATGATTCCGGGCTGATGGACATTAGCATGATGCCTGATGAGGTGCCGACAACTGTCGGACGACCCATCCTCGATGTCAGCGCTTATCAAGCCCCTCAAAACCAATCCCTCGGTCCTGCACGCGTGCAAAGGGAGCCTGAGCCTCCATCACATACCCTTTCGTCGAACGTGAAGAGCATCCCAGGTGGAGATATCCTCCTCGAAGAATACGACACTGAGCAGTATCCCGATAAGCATCGAGCGTCAGTAAACGAAGTCCAACAAAGCGCCTCTCTTACGCCGCAAGTGTCTTTCGGTGAGACAGAGGCCGAACGCCGCTCGCCGGCTGCGTCTGTCCGGACCGCTCCGGCTGAAGAACGGAGCATACCAAAGACCACCCCTGAACCTTTGTCTGTCGGGCATGACAAGAGTGATGAACTCGACATGTTCGCGAAAAAGGGAGGGCTACAAGAGATCTCTTTGGGCGTGAAACTCGGTGTGGGAGGTGGGCTGGTTGCCTTGCTCCTACTCATCATGTGGTTTATCTTCTCTGGACCTGCAAAAGATCCGGAGCTTACGCTCAAGAAGAAGGGGCTTGAGACGCCTTTTCGGTGCACGGTTCGCTTTCGTTCCAAGCCTGCAGGTGCGACTGTTTGGCTGGGTTCTGAGTTTGTCGGAAACTCTCCCACAGCGTATATCCACAGAGGTGATTGTTCCCAAGAGTTGATGTTTACGTTCCGACGCAAAGGCTTCGCGAATAAAACACAAACGATCAAGATGCAAGAGGGAACCCAATATATCACGGTGCCTTTGCACGCCGTGAAGCCGAAAGTGGTCAAGAGACCTGTCGTGAGAGCGACACCCAAAAAGAAGATCCATATCCGGATTTACTCTCGTCCACGTCGTGTGCTGATCTACTACAAAAGAAAATTCGTATGTCGGACGCCCTGTACGCTCTCTGCGCCAAGCGGTGAACGTCGCAAATACAGATTTCGCAAGCGACGTTACCGAAGTCGACGTTTGAGCTTACTCTTTGTACACCGACGAAAGAACAGGATCACCGTTCGATTACGCCGAAGAAGACGATAATGATGAATTGTTCCCCTCATTCTTCACATGAGACTCTGCGATGAAGCTGCACCCCGGCATGGTCCTCTCCGATGGAAAATATGTCCTCCTCAACAAACTAGGCGCAGGTGCGACGTCGGTTGTATGGACCGCTGTACGTTACTCCCAAAATAAAACTGATGAGGTTGTGCTCAAGTTCCTGCACGAGAAGGAAGAGCAACAAGACGAATTTCGGCAGGCCTTCTTTGAAGAAGCCCAACTCGCAAGAGAGCTTTATCACCCTTATATCGTGCGTATTCACGATATTGAGACGTGGGATGGTAAGCACTTTCTCGTGATGGAGAAGTTGTGGGGGAAGGATCTGCAAGCCCTCATCCAACACACTCTCGAACAACACCGCGCGATCCCTTGGTACATCGCTGTGCGTCTTGTCTCGATGGCGGCGCAGGCGCTTCACTACGCGAACACCCAAACAGACGCAGAAGGTGTTCCTCTTCGCTTGATTCACCGTGATATCAAACCTGCAAACCTGATCTTTACGGCGGGTGGGCAGCTCAAGATCATCGACTTTGGAATCGCCAAGACCTCCATCAGCCAACTCAACACCGAGACGGGCGTGGTGAAGGGAACCATCGCCTACATGTCCCCTGAACAGCTTCACGCCGAGGCGCTTGATGTTCGCTCTGACTTATTCTCCCTTGGTGGCGTGTTGTACGAGCTTTGCACGGGGCAGCGCCCCTTCTCAGGTCACAACTTTACATCTTTGATGATGGCGATTCTGACGAAGCCTTCAGCGCCTCCTTCTAGTTTGCGTAAGGATATGCCTGAAGGACTCAACAAACTGATCTTGCAAGTCCTGGAAAAAGATCGTGAGAAGAGGCCGAAAACTGCGCTGGCTTTCACACAAGCCCTCGAATATTTGATCCGCGATCACTCCGATGATGTGTCGACACATGCGCTGCAAGCGTACTTTTCAAGCATCTTCCCAAATGTCGCGGATGACTGGTCTCGCCATCAAGTTGTCTTGCATGGTTTTTCCGGAATGAGCGCGCAGTACGACCGTAGCAAGACGATCACTGAGGATGAAGCACGTGGCGGTTTACCAACAGGCGAGATCAAAAGCACTGAAGTGCAGATGACGCCGTTCCAAATGCCAGCCCCTTCGACGCCACCACCTGCTACGACGCCTTCTACACCACCTCCTGTAACGACGCCAACACCCACACCTTCTTCCCCTGTGAACACTCCAACACCAGATACAATGGGGCGTCACGTTGTGCAGGCAACTTCCGACGAAATACAGGACACGGAAGCGATCATCCCTGATTCGATAAAGCGACCCGCCCAAGCCATACAATCTTTTGACGATGAAGCGCCCCTCGAAAAGGATGGACCTTCGCTCCTTGTCGGTCTCACGGCGTTGTTGTTCGGGATCGCTGCAGCCGGTGGGATGATCTGGTTTGCGCTACAGATTGTCGCAAAGAAAAAAACCCCAACCGCTGCTGTGACTCGGCAAGGGACACCTCGACGACGTCCTCCGGCAAAGCCGATCGAACAACACAAAGAACAGGTCGCTGACGCTGGTACACCTGAGCTGAGGTCTACACCCCCTGAAGCCAAAGCCAGGACTCCTGAAGCCAAGCGACCTGTCCCTGTGCGTCGAAGGAAGGTCGTGAGGCGACGATATAGACGTCGTCGTCGGTATATTCGGAGAACTTCTCCTCGTGTTCGTATCACAAAGCCAACGATCAGAAGAGTCGCTCTTGTACGACGACCTCCACCTCGACGACGTGTGGAGGAGAAGGGTATTGGAGAGGTGAGGCTCGATATCTTGCCCTCTTGCCGCGCGAGTTGGAGAGGCAAGCCACTAGGAATGACCCCTATGGCCAAACTTTTTGCCCCCATCGGTAAGCACAGCGTTTCTTGTGTGAGCGCAAGTGATTCGTTTGTCCGTCACTTTCGCGTCCCTGTGCGTAAAACCTCAGCAGACACCTTTCGTCGACGTTATCGGACTGGGAAGCTGTTTATGTATGCGCTGCCATTTGGTACGATCTACGCGTATGATAAAGGATTCGCTGGAGGGAGACGAAAACTTGGGACGACACAACAGCTGATCACGCTTTACGAAGGGACGTATCACTTGCGGGTATTCCATTCAAAAGAGCACCAAGTGAAGCGTTTTACTGTGAAGATACGACCTGGGAAAAAGACGAAAAAGAAGTTTCGTTGGTAAGGTTTGATCTTAAAAGGTTGTCTCGTTAGGAGCTATGCGGGGTGGGGGTTGTGCCTTTCGATCCCAACGCTGTTCTCTCCAGCGTCGTAGCCACGGTCGAAGGAAGAAGGGGACAGCCTGTACGACGATCATCAAGAAGATGGGGATGTACTCAATACACACCAAAAATCCCGGAAGCAACCATACCCCATTGATACTGCTAAAGTAATGGACTGTGTGGACGAGGCTGATCGTTCCCGCAAACCAAAACAACCACGGTGTCGGTGTCATCGCGAGGAAGGGGGCGAGCCAGACAAAATACCAAGGGTAGACTGTCGGTGTGAGCATGAGGTAGCCCGCAAGAGGCACGAGCAAACGCCGTTCGAGGGATAGACGTAGGAAGGGGGCGATGAGGGCGACACCTATTGTGACGAGCCCGAGGACCATTCGGATATCACCGCTGACATACCATTGGCTGAAGAACTTGAAGAAAGGCCCATTGATATGCCAGTGGCGAGAGTACCGAATGATCGATACAAACATCGAGGGACCTGCTTGTAAGTACGGAAGATATCCCAAAAATCCGACGATCGCCATTGCGAGGAGGCATTGGAAAGCTCTCCTCCAACGAAAGTGCCACAACAAGACAGGCACGAGAAAGATGGGGAGTGGCTTGACCATGATCGCGAGAGCCATCATCGCACCTGTTAGGTACGGTCTTCTCCGCTGCGCGAGCAATAAGGCTGCGATCAGGAAGGGAGGGGCGAGCGCGTCGATGTGGGCGTCCAACATCGTCTCGATGATCGGGATGGGGCACCACAGGTAAAACAGCAGGTATCCGGGAGGCCTGCAACGCCTTTTGAGAAACAGTGCGAGCAGAAAGATCGTGAAGAGATCGGCCAAAAAGAGCCAGGCTTTAAGCCCCATCGCGCTTTGTGAGCTCGACAAGTACCCCAGCAAAAACACCCACTGTGAGGTGGGAGGGTAGATGCTGTGGAGGTAAGGGTGGTTGATGGAGTTGTGATAAAGCGGGTCTTTGAGATGGATGAGGACATCTGATTCGGGTGGATAAATGTACGGGTTGTAACCATGTGCCTGGACCTTTCCATCCCATATGTACCGATGGTAATCGTCTGACATGGACGGTTCGATGGGAAACAGCAACAACCTGTACAGTAGACCAAACCCTACGAGGACCGCAAAGGCTTTCCCATGTTGTATGTTTCGAGCGGCATAGGCGCCTGTGACATATAACAAAAAGATGCCTGTGGTGAGCGCGACGTGTCCAAGCGCGTTGTGTGGATCGAGAACGGGTAAGACATAGAAGCCCACATAACCAAGGGTCATCAAGGAGGCGGTGAGAAAAGGCCAGATGAGTGTGGGAGATGTGGGTGAAGGAGAGGATGAAGGTTTCGGTTCTTTTTTCAATGTTACGGGCACTTCGCAGAGTTGGCAGCGCCTGGGGTTCCGCCTGTTGTGGAGGTGGATTCAGCCCAGTTTGAGCTTTGGTTGGCGCCGTTGGGGTCGCATTTTTCGAGAGATACACTTGAAGGCCAAGTGCCACTCGCAGAGACGATGATAGGGCTTACACTTACGACATCTTCGGTCCCTTGAGAGATGGTAACACTTTGAGTTGCGGAGAGGCCGCCTGAGACAAGTGTGCTGCCACTGCTGCTACGTGTCGTGTACATCGGCACGCCAGAGGGGATCTTGTACACATTTGCGGTCATGTCGTAATCTGGTTCCATGATCACACCGTATCCACCGGGTTTGATCGTTGGACATTTGGTGACACCTTTCGCAAAGGCGATGATCTCGCGGGGTGTATTTTCCGCGTTGCGAATGAATAAACCACACATGTCGAGGTCTCCGGATTTATCAGCGTTGTAGATCTCGACGTATTCGCCCTTCGAGCTGATTGCCGAAGGAGGAGATGCCATCACTTCGTTGATGCGGGGGATACCTGTACGTGGTGGCTCAGGCTCTGTCTGGAAAATGATGACTTGGCTCTCGCCTCTTTTGTAGTTCTCGACTTCACCGGGCCAGTTGCCATTTGCGTCGGGGCATACGTTGAGGGGGCGTGAACCTGTACGTTTGTTTTCGCCGAGCTCCTGGAGCTTATCACGGACGTTGAGTGTGAAGACCAGGGTGTAGGTGCTGCTACCACGAAGTGAGTCGATCGGGGTGATCTCCAACTCTGTCGGGGTACCTGGTGCGCTGACCGTTTTGATCGTGATGGGCGTCAGAAAAGGCAATCTCGTCGAAGTGATACTACTGGGTGTCTCCAGATCGCGCAAAAATGAGTAGTCCACGTCACCTTGTACGAGGTAGATAAACTCAGTGGTGGTGGTTTTCGGTTCGAGCTCTTTGGAGAACTTGACCTTGATCGTGGGGATCTGTGTGACTGTGAGGGTTGCGCCTCCCTGTGGCGTTGAGCTTTCAAGGCAGGGAGGGTTTTCTGGCGTTGGGTGCTCTGGTGGAGGCAAGATGAGTTGACACCCCGCGAGGATGGCCAACGCAAAAAGAAGCAAGCCAGACCGAACAGCGGCTCGCAAAGAGACCCCGTTGGGGGCGTGATGTGGCGTTTTAGGTGCCGGGCGGTTGCCTGGGCGTGTAAGGGACATACCTTCTATCTCCTGCTACCTGTGAAGAGTCCTCGTGACGCAATCTCTTGCATAACTGGGCTTATTTGTATGGGTCATGCCCGGCAGATTTGAGGCGTCGAGAGAAGTGTCCTCCTGTCAAACCGTCGAGGTCAGCGGTCAACTCTTGAAGCCGAAGAATTCGGCGGATACGGTTGAGCAAGCTGCGGGGAGGTGCGAGGATCAAGTCGACTTGCAGGCGACGTCGTTCGAAGTAGAGTTTTGTGATCTCTTTGAGGATATCCGTTCTCAGCTCGACCAGCTTTTTGAGCTCTTTGTAAACGCTGAGTTCGTTTCTGTTAAAGATCAAGTCGCTGAGGTTCCACTCAAGACGAAATTCGAGTCTGTGGTCGAGGTCAGTGTCTTGGTCTGTGAGGATCGCGCTGGTGGGGGTGGGGAAGCTGGTGCTGCGATCATCTTCGGAGTTGTACTGGTAACGAGCGCGAAAGCGTGGGAGCCAACCGGAGACGCTCGCTCTCGCAAACAGGCCACGGATACGGTTTTGGTTGACGAGCGCGTAGGAGAGGGCTTTTTTTTGCATCTCTCTGATGTTTGGCTCGTGTTTGAAGCGTTTGAGCACGCGCATCGCTTCGGCGTTACTTTGTGCGCGCGGTGAGGACTCGATCAAAGTACAAACCATGAACAAAAACAGAACGGGGATCATCAAGTGTTTCATCGGAAACCTCATCATCATCGAAAACGTTTGAGTCGTTTACTGAGGTAGCCACCGCTCAAAGCATCGAGATGAGCGGTGAGTTCCTGTAGTTTGATATATCTACGAAGATATCTTCTTGGATCTTTGGGGGGGCGTGAAAACAAGAGCAGTTGGATACGTCTTCTTGCATTGATCAAGCGGACGACCTGTGTGATCACTTTATCTCTGAGTCTACGGAGATTGATCATCTGCCCATAGACAGATGATTCGCTCCGGACATAGGCAAGTTCGCTAAAGTTCCAGACGAGGTTGGCGCGCACTATAAATTGTCGGCCTTCGTTGACTCGTACAGGGAGGATGGTTGGAAGGATCAGGTTGCGTTGATCTCGGTCGAGATTGATGTAGCCTTGGACTTGGAGGTTAGGCATCAGGCCACGCAATTTATAGCGAGAAAAGAGCCCCCCAAGGCGACGATTGAGCCGCATATACTTGAGCGCGGCATAGCTGAGTCGCCATGCATTGGGTTCTCTTCGGAGTTTTTTCTGAAAGCGCTTCCATTTGGCTTTGGTGATGCGTCCTCCGATCACTTTGGTCCATCGCAAGAGACCGTAATCTGTTGCGGCCCAGATCCTGAGAGGATCTCGCTTCTCGACTGTGATGTAGCGGATATTTTGTGTCGTCATTGCGGTACGTAGTTGCCGAAAACGACGGCCTTGGTTTGTCGAGATGAATACGCCTTGTGGGGTGATCGCGTAGAGGTTGTTGGGAACGCTTGGGCTGTTTGTAAGGTATTTGATGGTCCGTACACCGATACCGAGGGAGCGAGCGGGCTTGAATCGTCTCGCATCAGGTGTCACTGAACGATAGATACCGTTACCTGTCCCCATCATGATCGTGATCTTAGGTGTCGTCTTGAGGATGGCGAGGGCTGTGATGCGCTGCGGGCCCGAGGAGGTGAGGGTAAAGTGCTCACGAAAACTCTTACCACCATCTTTGCTCACGAAGATGGCGCGTGGTGTCGCGACGTAGATGCGCTTGGGATTACTTGGGTCCCTACGGATCTCTCGAATCGCGAGTGTGCGCAGTTTCCCAAAGATTTTGTTCCAGTTTTTGCCACCATCGTTTGTGTACCAGAGTCCACGTTGACTGCCGAGTAGCATGCGTTTGGAGTTGGTGGGATGGATGAGCGCGCGGGTCATATGTCCTTCTGGACCACCACCGCGACCACGTAGTGTCGAGTTAAATGTTTTTCCACCATCTGTAGAGAGGAAGCCCCCACCGTCTGTCGCGAGCAAGATGAGTTTTGGGTTTTGGGGGGATATCGCGATGCGGTAGATAAAGCGTCGAAAGCGGTTTTTGAGTGAGCCGATCTGGTTGCTGCGGACAGATCCTCGCAGTCGGTCTCTTGCCTCTTCTTCGGCTTCTCTTTCGAGCTGTGGACGTGCTTCACGTGCGAGCTCTTCTCCGATCTCTGTTGAGAGATCTTCGATCTTTTCTTCGAGGATGGATTCTTTTAACTCGTCGAGTTTCTTTTGGAGATTGACGCTGGTGTGATTGACGCTGCCCCTCGTCGAACCACTGAATCGAGCGAGCGGGTCCCATGTAAAACCTTCGTCTTGGGAGACGTAAAGAATACCGTTTGAAGCGGCGTAGATGCGTTTGGGATTGGTTGGATCGATCGCGACGCTGGTGACGTTGAGGGAGTATATGCCGTCGGTGTAATCATCCCAGAGATATTGAACCTTTTTTTTCTTGGCATAGGCACTTGGTGCCCAGAGAAAGGGCAGAAAAACCAAAAACAGCCCTTTGACAAGAAGGCTTGGGACTCGCTGCAATGTAAAAACCACCGCTGTGCTCTCCAACTTGTTAATCCACAAATGAACGACTGGAACACTCGAATATAAGGGGCGTTTTGCTCTGGACGTCAGTCTCTTTGGGCGACAATTGCGCTTATCCTAACGGGAGTACGCCGCTGTGTCAATGTCGTCGCTTGTCAGTCTTTTTCTTGTTTTCGAGCTGGTTCTTTCGGCAGATCCTGTGTGGTGGGGGTGTCGTGATGTGTTGATGCCGAGCTTACCTGGCGGAGTCGATGTAGCAAGACCTGGATCACTCCACGCGCGATTTCGATGTGATCGCTAAGAAGTTCGTTAAAGGCCTCTCGTTCAATTTTGAGCAGCCGTGTATCTTGCTCAGCGGTCACAGAGGCGGAGCGTGGTGCGCTGTCGAGTATCCCCATCTCCCCGATAGGTTCACGTGCACCCATCATCACAATGGTCACATCTCCTTTGTGGATACGCATCTTGCCATCGATCACGATGTAGAGCGCGTCACCGATATCACCTTCGGTGATCAGGATCTCGTGCTTCTCTGTCATGATCTCTGTTGCGATTTGGGCGATGTGTGTCAACTGCTCACTCGACATCTCTTGGAAGAGTTGTACGCCTTTGAGGAAGATGATTTTTTCGATCGTAGACAACATGGCAATACCTCAATCTGCGGGGAGGGTGGATGGTGGAGCGAGTTGGGAGAGCTTCTCTTGCGCGAAGAGCACGATGGAATCATCTGGATCGTGGCACATCTCTTCGAGCTGTTTTTGAAATTCCTGCGGTGTGATGAGTGATTCGAGCGCCCACAGCGCAGACTCTCGAACGAGCGCATCTGGGTGACTGAGGGCGTCCCAGACGATCGGTAGCTTTGAGAGCGCATCGTTCTTGGAGATGGTCCACAGTAAGTAGGACAGCAGCCACGGACTTGCGCTGCGAATGATCTCCTGCAATGCTTCCTCAGGGGACGGAGTGGTGAGGCCGAAACGCTCCGAGGCTGTCCGCGCAAGTTCTCTTTGCTCAAGCAACGGAAGCAGGCAACGTTTTGTCTCGTTGCTGAGTAAGTTATCGAGGAGCTCGATGGCGTTGCTGCGCATCCGGGAGTCACCATGTTTGAATTGGTGATAAATCAACTGGATCTGTCGTGGTGGGTAAAGCAGTCCTAACACCCCAAAACATCGCTCAATACTTTGTTCCATACACTCGTCGAGTGCGTCGCTGAGGACCTCAGCGTTCGAAAACTCTTGCTTGAGTGTGTCTTGGATCTGCCACCACTGATAAAACTGCTTCATCTCGACGTAGAGGAGTTTTTGGTGAAGCTCTCTGTTTTGCTTGAGATTGGGGTGTTGTGAGAGCAGTTTTTGTAGGGCGTGAAGGATTTTGCCTTTCATCACCTCAGGGGCTTGTTGAAGATAGTCTTCCAACGCGTATATCGCCTCTTGGTTTCCGTAGCTTCCAAGCAAGCGTATGTAGTAATGACATATTTCGACTTCATCTTCTGCGTTGAGGAGCTGCGTGATCGTGGGGAGGAGCGCTTCTCCGTAAGCCATCAAGGACAACAGCGCGTACTTCGCAGTTTGTCGCTCCTTGAGCTGTGTAAAGAGTCCCGGAAGCAATTTGTGATTGCGAATCTTCCCGGCGGCTTCGATCGCGGTGATACGAACCTTTAACTCGGGGTCTTCAAATAGCGAAAGGATCGGAAGATAGAAGTTCTTTGCGCCGATTCGGCCCAGGATATGCGCTCCATATTGCCGCAACTCTGGAGAGTCGTTGTTGAGCAAGGCTTTGAGTGGTTCAGCGGCTTGCAGAATACCATCAAGACCACCGTGTTGGATCAAGCCGATGATCGTCGATGCTCGGACCTTGATGGATTCATCATCGAGATATTGACTGACCTCGTGGATCGCGTCATCACCGAGCAGCGCACATCTCGTCTCGATCGCTTGAGAGCGGATCTCAGGAGCTTCGTGGTGCATGAGCTTGAGCAGCCTGTCATCGAGTCCTTTGTCTTTGATGTGTGCTTGGGGGAGTTCGAGCAACTCTTTGTAAACATCCAACTCCTGGGGGCGACTGAGTGAAGCCATCACCTGAAGTGTCTTCACCCTGATCTCGTCGAGTGGATGCTCCAAAAGGTTGAGAAGTACGTCTTGCCAGGGATGATGGGGGATGTGAGGGAGCAGCTCAAGTGCGTGCAGAATGTGAGCCGTGTCGTTCCCCCGCAAAACCTCACGAAGCGCTTTGATCGCGGTCTCGTCTTTGAGAGAGAAGTTGCTTTTGTCGAGCTGGAGACGATTTTTTTGCATGGAACGCAAGAGCGTTGAGATATATTCTCTGTGCGCCCGTCCCAAGGCCACAAGCCAAAGAGCGACGAGCACGAGCACGAACCAAGAGAGCTGCTGAGGTTGCCACCCAAACCATCGAAAGATCAGAATACTGCCCGCAGAGATGCCGATCGCTGCTGGCTTGAGCATTCCAGAGATAAACGCCTTTGCTTTTGCGCGGAGGTCTGAGCTGACCGGGACGTAGAGCAAGTTGACGGAGACATCGTTGATCGTGTAGCGCAGGACATTCTCGCTCCCCTTGGCGACGGTGAAGGCGAACACGACAGGCATAAACATCGGCGCGACTGCGAGCATTGTGGAGCTGAACAGTAGCGCGATCGGAAGCAACATCAACCCAAACTGGATGCCTCTGTACTCCAATATGCGGTTGGCCAGACCAAATTGCACGACACACGCGAGCACACCTGTCAAGCCGTAAAACATACTGAAGTATTGGCTCAAGCTTACTGCGTCGCGGTAGTGATTGGCAGCAAGAGCTTTAAACTGGTAGTCGATGATCGTCGTGGTTAAAAACGTGATGAAGATAACTGCAGCGATCGCAAACAGATGGGGATTGTTCCACAGGCGATCTGTTTGGGCGTTTAGGTGGTGTATCGGTCGAGAGCGGATACGCTCGTTTTTTTGTTCGAGTTGTTTGCTCACAAATTGCTGTGTGAGCGCGTTGTCGTTTTGTTTTCCGATGATATAGACGACGACGATACACAACAACAACATCAGGGAGAGTAGGGGAAGCAAGTGTAGCGCGCCTGAGAGCAATTTGACCATCGGTCGTACCCCAAACGCGAGGAGGTTCGCGAGGACAGCGCCCCCACCGATGATGGCAAAGCTTCTTTTGGCAGAGCGTGGATCAAAGAGCTCCGACGCCAAGGTCCAAAACTGAATCACTTGCATCGCGCCCATGATCTCGACGTACACGTAGTTGATCTGCAGCATCTCAGGAAGGAGGCTCTTTGGGAGCAGCAAGGTCAATACGTAAATCCCCATCAAGGCTGCGAAAAAGATGGTGTTGATGAGGATGATCATCTTGTCTCGACGTAGTCGATTGGCAAATCGCGTGTACAAATACGAGGACGCAGAGACGGCGACGGCAGAGAGCGCAATCAAGATGGGAAGTCGACCCACTCCCTGTGCTTTTGGCAGAGTGAGCAGCAGTGTATCGCGGATGATACGACCCAAAATAAACGCCCCTATGGCCAGCAAGCTGTAGAGGAACATCAACGTGACGCGACTGACTTCTTCTTCACGGAGGTGAAAGAGACTCATCACGACGCGGTGATAGAGGTTGGGTCCTTTGCGAGATTTTGAACGCTTTGATGGCATCAACATCAATCCTGGATGGGAGGCGGGGCTTTTTTCTTTGCTATTGGTTGTACATGACAGCCGTGTGATCCTCAACCCTTCATTCTCAGCTTGACTTTTTGGCTTTGGGTTCAGTAGATTGTCATACCCAATAATGGGGGAGCGAGACGTTCATCGTTTCTTTTGCGTAACATTTCGTGATGATCTTGGTTACCATATGAAATGATCTTGTGAAGCTTTCTGCTTTTTTGCGGATTCAGCTTTAAAGCCCTATGCTACAATTTGACGTAGATGTATGTTGGCGATGGAAGGTTGATCTCAACTTCACCTTCTCGATCGTTGAATGACTTGATTGATTGAATGAATGAATGTTTGGAGAAAAACAATGCATGTGTTGGTACGATCTTTTTTGTTGATCACTTCACTTTGCTTCCTGGTAGCCTGTCCTGCGCCTCCTAATGGTGTCTGCAAAACCGATGCTGATTGCACCGAAGAAGGGAAAGGCACCTGCTGTATCGCAGATGGAAAAGAGGAAGGCGAGTGTAAAGCCAAGAGCGAATGTACGACGACCAAAGAGTGCGATGCTGGTGTGACCTCATGCCTGGTGAAATCTGATTGTAAAAACAACCAGGTCTGTACTGACGGCTGTTGCCAAGAAGAAGCCCAAGGGAAAGTCTGTGAAAAAGATGCAGACTGTGACAGCGGAAAAGAGTGTGGTCTCTCTGGTGGCGAAAAACGCTGCCGCACATGTGCAAAGTCCTGTTCTTCAACGACTGATTGTTCTGGCGATGATACCTGTGATAATGGTTGTTGTCGTCTTCCACCTTGCTCAACAGACGATGACTGTAAAGATCGCGGTGACACCAAGTACTGCGACACCACCACACAAAAATGTGTCGTGTGTACAAAGAGCGAACAATGTCAGGCTGATAGTCCCAAGTCTGTGTGTCAAGATAACATCTGTGAAGATGTCGAATGTGTCGATGATTCACACTGCCAAGATCCCCGCCCCGAGTGCAACACAACCACATACAAGTGTGAAGAGCCGGTCATCTGCCGGAAAGATGAGGACTGTGTTGATGCGGCTGGACAACTGATCCGCTGTGATCCGAGCGCAAACAACGGCAAAGGTCAGTGCAAGAAAGGCCTCTGTGTGAAGTGTTCTGGAGATGACGAGTGTGGTGGTTCTGGTGACTTCTGTATCGGCACAAGCCAGAACTTGAAGGACGGAAACAAATGCCTCACCAAATGTGAGACCAACAGCGATTGTCAGGCCGGTTTCTCCTGTACGGACACTATCGTCAGTGGCTTCAAGATCTGCTTCCCTGTTACCGGATACTGTGAAGATCCTTGTAAAAACAAACAATGTCAGCCCAACGAGCGTTGTGAACTTGGCGTCTGTATCAAGATCCCCGAGCCCTGTGACAAGTGCACAAAAGACGAAGATTGCGGTGCTGGAAACTCATGTCTCTCCTACGGAGCAAATATGTTCTGTGGTCGCAAATGTACGGGAGATTCCGATTGTCCTGCTGAGGGCAATGGTCGAAAATTCGTGTGTTTGTCAGGTCAATGTACCGACGAAAACCAGTGCCAGTAACACGCACAACTTTATCTTCTTCCAACACTCTCCACATCGCCTGTCTGAGCCAACGCTTTGACGTCCACTCTCGCACCCACTCTCTGTAAGAAACACCATGACAAGATCCTATACCATTGAAGATGTAGAGATCCTTCCTTACTCCGAAGACGCGACGATGGAACGCGCACTCCGCGAGCAAGGGGATTCTTTTTTATGCCGTGTTTGGGAGCAGCCCGAATTTTGTATCGTGATGGGAAAAAGCGGTCAGCTTCCGAAAGAGATCCACATCCCAAACGTTGTCAAAGACAATGTCTCTGTCTACCGTCGAGAAGGTGGAGGGGGGACCGTTGTGCTTGCGCCTGGAATGTTGATCATCTCAGTTGCAGCACACATGCGTGATCCTTTTTCCAACATGCGTTATTTTAAGTTGATCCAACAACCCATCGCCGAGTGTCTCCAAGAGCGCGGTATCGCAAATGTCTCCCAAAAGGGGATCTCTGATCTCGCGGTGGATGGCAGGAAAATATTGGGTTCATCGATGAGGCGGCGTGGTACATTTTTGCTCTACCAAGCTGTGTTGCTCGTACGTGCTGAGCGCGAGCTTTTTGCGACTTATCTGCCTCATCCGCCCAAAGAACCCGATTATCGTGAGGGACGCGGACACGGTGATTTTACCGTATCTCTCGAAGAATTGGGGCTACGAGATACACCTGCAGAGTTAGCTGAACACCTGCAAGCTTCGATTCCATCGCGGATGTCTGGTTTGCTAGAGGATGATCTTTGTGGACCTGAGCAGATCAAGTGGTTGAAGTGAGGAGAGAAGGGGGATGTTGGAAGGGGTGATTTTACTCTGCGGAGGCTTGTGACTTGCGTTTACGGCCGCTTGTCTTTCCCACACCATTTTCTTTTTCGGTTTTGGTGTTGTTGTCCTCTGTGTCTTCGGTGTTTTTGGTTTTCTTGGTTTTCTTGGTTTTGCCAGCGGGGACGAGGCGGATTTGCACTTCCATTTCGCGGCCTAGTTCGAAGATTTCGTCGAACATGACGCCATCGAGGAGGTGTTGGGTGATCTCTTCTTCGTCCAGAATTTTGATCTCGTCATCACGACTACAAACGTATCTTTTCACGACTTTCTCCCTGGTCTTTTTGGAAGCAATGGGGTTGAGAAGCAATTCATAGGCATTGTTTGGATGCTTGCGTAGGTAGTCCATGATGCGATTCCACATCTGGACTTTGTTATCACCTTCTTCTTGCCACTTTTGGAATTGCTTGCATCTTTGAGTGTAAGGACAAGACATTGAACAAATCAGGATGTCTTTCCAGTGGCCGAATGTATTGCAGTGTAAACGCATTCTATCCTCATTGATGTTTGCGTATGTATAGGATGGATTATGCGTGAGAGACGTGTCACTTCTTGTCACACGTTGGCAAGGATAGCAGTCGGTGCCATAAACTTCAAACGATTTTTGTCAATCTGTGGGGTGTGTGGGGGCTTTTTGTGCAGCCTCTGTTGAAGGAGGTTGTTCGAGTGGTCTTTGTTCCCAGAGGATGGTGAGCGCGAGCCATGCGCTCCATAGCATCACCGCGCTAAAGAGTCCGATCGGGAACGCCGAAGAGTGCTGCAAAGAAAAGAGCGATGTGAGCGTTGCGCCACCTAACACGACGATCCCGACAAACCATCCCCAGAGGTTGGTTTGTGTGGGGGTTGTCTTTGGGAGGTAGAGGCCTTTGGCGAGAAGACGTGCGGTGTTGATAAAGGGGACAAAGAGGAGGATCGCGTTGTGTGCTTCTCCGAAAAAGGGGAGCAGAAGAAGCCCTATGAAGCTCAATGAAAGCATTGCGATAGAGGGGTTGTACTTTGGGCGGATGGAGGCTTGTGGGGGAGTGCTTGAGGTTGGGGCGGGGGTGTCGTCGATCCATTCGATGTTTCTGCGTAAAAATTCTTCTCCAAGCATCGTCTCAATGTCAGCTTGCTGCAGACCTCTACGTCTGGCAAAGCGGACGATGAGATGCTGTCTTTGGTGATCACAGGTGCCGTCTTCGAGGAGCAGGTCGACGAGATCCCGAATGGGTTGCCACCGCAGCTCTCTGTAGGAGCGCCGAAATGCTTGCAGTGTACGGTCGTATTCTTGCCGACGGATGGGGTCGAATAAGATCTCTCGTGCTTCTGTCAGACGGGCGAGCGCGTCAGGGGCTTGTCTTCTGTATTTGGGATTGGCTTGTTGACCGTTCCACCAGCGCTGCGCTTGTTTGAGCGCGTCCTCCAGCGCTGGTAAGGATGCGCGAGGGTGGAGGTGAAGAGCTTCGTACAGATCGACTTGTTTGTCTGCGAGTGCGCCGTAGCCGCGTCGAGCATGAAGTGGGGAAGGAGTTGGAGGAGCGGAGCCTGGAGGTGTCGGAGGGGTGTCTTGCATGTTTGTGCCTGGTGTTTATCACGCCAAGAGTGAATGTCTCTACAAACTGGTGTCTGCTTTGGGGCAGTGGGAGCGATGGCGTTTTTTGTACTTGCTGATATGACGGCACGCAAAGCGGCGGATCATGGTCTCGTAACGCTTCTTCTTTTTCTCCAAAAAGGTCATAATCTCTGCATAATTGGCTTTTCGCTTGCGTTTTTTGATCCTGCGGAATTTGCGGTATACTTTTTTGACTTTGTGACTACGCTTGTCGATGATCTCTAGACGGCGCATAATCCGCCTTGTAAACATCAACTCTCTACGCTCATTTGGGAAAATGTATCCATCACCAGCGAAGTTATGGTAAATCGATTTGTACTGGCGGGCGAGGACCTTCCAGACCTTGCGTAGACGCCAATCCCGAAAGCGAACTTTGGGTAACTTGGCGAGGTTTTTGTCTTCTTTGGTGTACGACTCTTTGGCGTCTGCCACGTGGAAGGGCGTTGATGAAAAAATGACCAGTGCAAGTAACAAGCTGAGTGGCCGCTGAAGCATAGAGGACGTTCCTTTTGTGATGGGTTGATCTGTGTTTGAGTTTGTGAACTCAACGGAGGATGACTTCGTTGACATTGTGTCGCAGATGAGTTGGGACAACGCAACGACTTCGCTACGTGTCATTATAGCGGGTGCGTTAAGGAAGAAAAAGATGGTACACCAAGTGTATGTCTGCTCAAGAGCGCATTTGTACGGTCATTTCGTGCTCATGTTCTCCGTAGAAACTTTTTGGGAAGGAGGAGCATCCCGTGACAGAAGGGAGGCATGATGAGGTTTGTTGGGAGCGTACGCTTGATGGGATGTTTGGTAAACGGGTGCAGTGTTACCAGCATCGCAAGGGGTATCGTTTTTCGCTTGACGCTGTGTTGTTGAGTTACTTCGCTGCGGAGGGAGGCGCACCTGTCGAGACGTTGGATTTCGGTTGTGGATGTGGGGTTGTTTTGTTGTTACTTGCGGATTTGTGGAGAGAACAGGGCGCACATCCGAGAATGATCGGTGTGGAGTTGCAGGACTCTCTAGCCTCACTTGCACGTGAGAACATCGCACTCAACGGATTCCAAGAGCAGCTCAGTGTGCTCCAACACAACTTACGTTACCGTTTGCGCAAGGGACGTTGGTCTCTCATCACCTTCAATCCTCCGTACTACGACGCAAAGAGAGGCCACGTCAGCGCTCACCCTGAGCGCGCTGCGGCCAGACATGAACTCCACGCAACGCTCGAACAGATGCTTGAGACCGCTGTTTCATCGATGCACGCAGATGGTCGTCTTGCCTTGGTCTATCCTGCCGAAGGAGCGCACCGTCTGCTTTGTGCACTTGAGCATCTGTCTTTGTCTTTGTCGCGGGTGCGTTTTGTACACCCATTTCCCGGTGAAGATGCCAAGCTGGTGTTGATCGAAGCCAAACGACGGAAAGTCGCGACGCGATGGCTCTCACCATGGAATGTTCATGTACAGCCGGGAGAATACACTGAGATTTTGGAGCATATGCTCCAGGGTCTACCTGTGTGGGAGGATGGACGGTAGGTGGCTTTTGCGACCTTGTCTACCAGAGGGGTTCGAGGAAGAGTTGGTAGTCACCAACTGTGATCTGATCGTTGGGATGGACGACTTGTGGTGAGCCCACAAGATTACCGTTGAGGTAGGTACCATTCTCGCTCTTGAGATCGAGCAGGATAAATCGGTCGTCACGAAGCAGAATACGGGCATGTCGGCGGCTGATGTCATTTCTGCGCAAGACGAGATCACTCTCAGAGGAGCGGCCAATTGTCAGCTCTCTTTGCATAAATTCGAATCGTTGCTGCCCTTCTGGACCGTGCAGCGAGATCGCGAACAAAACACTGACAGCTTCTGGCTCACTCGGCGCGAGGGGGACAGTCTCAATGACCTCTGCTCGCGACGGAAAGTTACGCGATGAACGAAACTCTACGAGCAATTCCTCCAAGCGACCGACAAACTCTTCATCAGAGAGCAGATCAGAGCTTTTCAGCTCTGTGAGCTGTTTCATATTTTCCACTATCTCGTCGCGAAACAAGGGGACTCCTTCCGGTCTTGTGATCTTATCGTCAATGTGTGTCTTTCTCAGACATCAACACGAAGACACTATTTTATCAATTTCTTGCCAATTGTGAAGAGGGAGGTGGCGATTGTTTTTTTGGGAAATTTCTTGAACGACCCATATTGTAGAGTGTATACCGAAAGAAAGGGTGAACGAAGTTTCAGATGTATTTTGCATCATGCGTGAAGAAAAGGAGTCATCTGTGGAGCGGATATTAGGGATCGATCCAGGTTCGTTGATCACCGGTTGGGGGATCATTGATTATGACAACAACCGCATCTCACATGTGGACAATGGTGGGATTTTTACGAGGCAAAAAGCCTTTCACCAGCGCCTGAGAGAGATCCACGAAGGATTGAAAGAGGTGCTTGAGGAGTACAAACCTACGATTGTGTCGATGGAACAAGTGTTTGTGTCCAAAAACGCACAGTCTGCCTTAAAGCTCGGTCAGGCTCGTGGTGTCGCGTTGATCACTGTGCTTAACAAAGATTTGACTGTGCATGAATACGCGCCGACGAAGATCAAGCAGATCGTGACAGGCAAGGGGCGGGCTGACAAGGAGCAAGTGGCTCGCATGGTGCAGACACTGCTCGGCTTGCCAGAGCCTGCTCAAGTGGATGCTTCTGATGCGCTCGCGGCGGCGATCACATATGCACTTCAGCCTGATGTCTCAGAGCAAACCAACGAGTTGCTTGCGCTCGCGTCCAAGTCGAAGAGAAAGCGCAGCTCTCGGCGAAAATCGCGGGCGAAGGACGCAGCTGCGCTTGTCGCAAAGTGTTCTTCTTGATCGAGATACTCTACTAAAAGGGGAAGAGGGCACCTTTGAGCAGCTGACATTCGATGTCGTGCTCTGTGCGAAAAGACACACCAAGAACATCAAAACGTATCTCTGGATCGAGCAGATTGTCTGCCTGGAAGGCGAGATAGTGTTGTGCGGCTTTTTGTAGGCGTTGTTGTTTTTTGTGATGGATACTCGAGAGGGCTTCCTCTGTTGGGCGTCTTGAAAGGCTCCTTACCTCGATAAAGACGAGGACATCACCATCCATCGCCACGATGTCGATCTCACCTGTACGGCAACGATAGTTGTGTGTGAGGAGCTCGTAACCTTGTGATTGAAGCCAAACACTCGCGAGGGCTTCGGCTTGTTGCCCTCGTCGATTGTGCTTTTGCTTGGGAGGTTTAGGTACCATCTGAGGTGGAGTCTGTGAGGAGGGACTCATCGTTTTCTGTGGGAGGTTCTTCTTTTTCTTCGGGCAGGACGCCTTTAAACGAGAAGCGGTGAATGGGACAGGGGCCATGATCGAGGATCGCCTGTCTGTGTTTGGCTGAAGCATAACCCTTGTGAGAGGCGAAGTCGTAGATCGGGTAGAGATCGTGGTATGCAGCCATGATACGGTCGCGTGTTACCTTGGCGAGGATCGACGCGGCGGCGATATTGTGGCTGAGATGATCTCCCTTTACAACTGTTTTCAGGGGGCCATCAAAGGGGAATTTTTGGTTTCCGTCGATCAGGATCAGTTGTGGCTCTTCGGGGAGCTGTCGCAACAATTGGACGAGCGCGAGTCTCATCGCTTTGAGCGTGGATTGAAGGATGTTAATCTCGTCGATCTCGGCGGCGGAAATCACAGCAACACCCACCGCATCAGCTTTGTCGAGCACTTGGTCAAACAGCTTGTCTCTTTGGGCCTCAGACAGGCGCTTTGAGTCATCGAGCTGAGGGATCCACGTGTCAGGAGGGAGAGTCGCCGCAGCCGCGACAACAGGACCCGCAAGTGGACCTCGACCGGCTTCATCGATGCCGATGATACGGTGGATCTTTTGTTGGGCATATTCTTGTTCGAGCCAGCGATGGCTCTCGAAGAGAGTGCTTTGTTGGGGGGAGGTTTTGGAGGATTTGGCGCGTGCCATAGGTGAGACTTAGCGGTTGGTACGTCGTTCGCGGATACGTGCAGCTTTTCCGCGGAGGTTGCGGAGGTAGTAGAGTTTTGCACGACGGACGCGTCCACGTTGCAGAACTTCAACGCGATCGAGCATTGGGGAGTGGATGGGGAATGTTCTCTCGACACCTACACCGTAGGAGATCTTGCGAACTTTAAAGGAAGCGCGGACGCCACCTCGTTTGAAGGAGATGCAGACGCCTTCGAAGGCCTGCAGACGTTCTTTTTCACCTTCGCGGATACGTACGTAAACGCGGACGGTGTCGCCAGCCTGAAACTCTGGGATATCCATACGCGAATAACGGCGTTCAATACTATCGATTACGTTCATTTGAAAACTCTCCCATTCTATCTTCAATGACTTGATATTAACTCAAGTAAAATGACATTAACAGTGTGATTTTATTGGTGAGTGATGCATGACAGGCGGGAATTTTTTGCTTTATGTATCATCACTGACAATCACAGATTCGGCGCATAAATGTACATAAGTGGGACCAGAAAGTCAAGCCTAATTTGGCAATTTTTGCGCACATTTTAACGATTCTGTGTTGTGATGACATACAAACGAGCTCAAATTCAAGGGCCGGCCATAAGGGAATTGTATAAGTACGTCAGATCACCTCATGGACACCGAGGAGTCTGTCAATGGTGATGGCCATCGCAGCGCGCACGGAGAGATGGTTGTATGGTGTGGGGCCAATAATAGGCGGCAGAAACGCGTGAATCGATGGTTTCAATTCCTGTTCAGCGAGTCCCCAGCCTGTACCAAAGACGACGAGGAAGGGTGTGTCTTCTGTCTCAAAGCGCGCTCGAAGATCTTCGTAAGAGGTCATCTCCTCTTCTGTTTTGCGTGCGCTTGTGCCGATGAGGTACGGAGCTTTTCCGTGTGCATCTTCGATCACTTTGCAGGCGGCTTCAAGGGACTCTGCGCCTTCCAGATGCTCAAGGGCCATACGTCTCGTTGGGGTCTTTTTGGCGCCAGGACCATCGACCCAGTGGGCGCGCACACGGTGGACGAGGGACAATTGCTCGTGAAGTGGGGTGACGATAAAGAACTTCTTGAGTCCATATGTGGCGCTGAGTCGACTGCCATCATGTGCGTCGAGGTTGGTGACAGCCGTGGTGATAATGTCTCCTTGCCTGTCGAGGATTGGGTAGTGGACAAGGGCCATATACACGGGGGCTCTGTTGGTGCTCATGGGCGCTTCCTTTGTGAAACTGTCTGCGATTGGTTCGGTTTCTATGTCGTTTTGTTTTCTTTTCGTTCGCGCTTGATCTCTTTGAGTAGTTTGCTCTCTTCTTTGGTGAGAGGGCGTTTCTGAAGTAACTCCGGACGTCGATCGAGGGTGCGCTCCAGTGACTGCTTCAGACGCCATTGGCGGATCTTTGCGTGGTTGCCTGACATCAAGACGGAGGGGACATCATGTTCCTCGAACTTAGCGGGACGGGTGTATTGAGGATATTCGAGGAGCGTTTGTTGAAACGACTCTTCTTGGATCGACTCAGGATTTCCTAACACCTCAGGGATCAAACGGGCGACTGCGTCGAACATCGACATGGCAGGAAGTTCCCCTCCTGAGACGACATAATCGCCAAGTGAGATCTCTCTGTCAATGTGATGTTGTCTGATGCGTTCGTCGAACCCTTCATAGCGACCACATACGGCGATCAACCCTGGAGCTTCCGAGAGTTCTTCAGCGATCTTTTGTGTGAAGGGTTCACCTTGTGGGCTCATCAAGATCACCGGAGAGTTTGGGGGGGCTGCTTCGCGCGCTGCGGCGATGGCCTTCGAGAGCGGTTCGGGCTTCATCACCATGCCACCCCCTCCTCCATAGGGCGTATCATCGACAGTACGGTGTTTATCTGTCGTGAAGTCGCGGATGTCGATCGCTTCGACGCTGAGGCGTCCACGTTCTATCGCACGACCTACGACACCGACCCCGAGGGGGCCGGGTACAATCTCAGGGAAGAGGGTGAGCATGATAAATCGTTTCATGATGGGCAGCTCCGAATGATGGGGTGAAGGCCGGCCTAAGCGTTTGTCCGCGAGTCGTTGGACAGCGGATGCTTTGGCATTGGAGACCAGAGCATCCGCAAGGTATTCGATTTGAAGAGGATGTGCAACACGAATTTGTGTAGATCTGCGCGGTGTATATGAGGTGTTGTTCGAGTTGATTTACTCTTCGTCGTCAAATAGACCCGGTAGCATCTCGACTTCGATACGTTTTTGTTCGACATCAATTGTGGGGACGATGCTCTCGACGACGGGGACAAATACTTCTCTTTTTTTGTACGCGACGACGAGGATTGGGTAGGAAGGTCCAGGGAGGACGCGTTTCACGTGTCCGATCTCTTCGCCTGTGGTGGAGAAGACAGGAAGCTCTGCGAGTTGATAAAAGTAAAACTCGTCCTCATCAAGCTCTGGGAAATCAGAAGTTGGGACAAAGAGCTCACATCGCTTGAGTGCTTCTGCGTCGTTGCGGTTGTTGGCCTCTTTGAATTTGACCAGATAACCTTTGTTGTGATCGCGGACGTATTGGATGTGGAGTGTTTGTCTGGGGTGTTGGGGCGATTGGACGGTGACGGTCTCGATATCGAGGATCGTCTCGCCGTTTGGGTTGTGTAAGTGGATACGGACTTCACCACGCAGACCGTGTGCTTGTGTGATGTATCCGAGTGAACACATCCCTTCGGGCGCAGTTTGTTTGCGTTGTTTTGCAGGGTTTTGTTTTTTTTCTTGCATCTTTGGAAGTGATTTGGATCGTCTGACTACCAGGACACACCGACAAGATATGTCAGGTGGTGGCAGGACGGGGTGGATGAATGTGACATGGCGGAGGACAGGTGTATGCCATACACAAGAGGTGTGGATGACATGCACGATACAAAGACCGCTCGTTAGAGCGGTCTTTGTACGTATATATCATGTAGTGCATTGCGTTGGCGAGTGACTCACCGGTGCAATTATTCGATAATCTCGAGGACACAGCGCTTGCGAAGTTTTGTCGACGCAGCGCTGAGGATGATACGGATGGCGCGGGCGGTTCGTCCTTGCTTTCCGATCACTTTTCCGAGATCTTCTTTTGCGACTTTGAGCTCGATGACGGATGTTTGTTCGCCTTCGATCTCGATCACTGAAACTTGTTCTGGGTGATCAACGAGTGCTTTCGCGATTAACTCGACTAATTCCTTGAGCATCTTCCACCTCCTGTAGGGCGATTCAACGTGTTAGCTCACTATCCACATGTTTCACGATAGGACTTCTTTGTGCGGTTTTCAATAGCAACAGCAGCAGATATCTTGGAGATGTGCGATTTTGGGATGCGCAGGGTCGTGTTATGCGGCAGCTTGTGCGCTGGCTTTTTGAGCACGTTTGATGAGTCCAGCGACTTTTTCGCTGGGTTGTGCACCATTGTCGACCCAGTAGCTGATGCGCTCGAGGTTCATTTTCAGGCCTTCAGCGCTTTTGTCGTGTGGGTTAAACCAACCAACGCGCTCGATGAAGCGACCATCACGTTTGTTGCGGATGTCACTGACAACAACGCGGTAGATGGGTTTTCTTTTGGAACCGAAACGAGCGAGGCGAATTTTAACCATGGATATAGTCTCCTATCAATCTATTCAGGACGTACTTGTTTGTGTCAAATAAAAGCGAAGATCACAAATGAATCTTCTGCGGAGTATCTCTTTACCAAAGATTGCTCCGTTTGTGTATACAAATTAACGTTTTTTCTTTTTCTTTTTTTTCTTTGGCTTGGGTTTTGGGCGACTGGTGGTCTTTTTAGGTGTCTTTTTCCCAAATAAACCGCCTAGTCCACCGCCTCCACCTTGTGGGGCGCCACCACCACCAAAGGGGTTGAGTCCACCACCACCACCAAAGGGATTAAAGCCACCACCGCCGCCAAATGGATTGAATCCTGCTTTGGCAAGAGGTCCGAGCTTTTTCATCATCTTCTTCATCTGCACAAACTCTTTGAGCAGTTGGTTGACGTCGTTGATCTTGGTCCCACTACCTGCGGCGATTCGTTTGCGTCTGGATGTATTGATGATGCGGTGGTTTTGTCTCTCTGCGGGTGTCATCGAGAGGATGATCGCTTCGACCCGTTTGAGCTGTTGCTCTGGGTCTTCTTTCATCGCCAACTCTTTCATTTGACCACTAAAGCCTGGAAGTTTTTCCAGCATATCGGTGATCGAACCCATCTTTTTGATCTGTCTCATTTGGTTGAGAAAGTCTTCGAGGGTGAATTTATCTTTGGCGATTTTCTTTTGGAGGGCTTCGGCTTGTTCGAGATCGTAGGTCTCTTGCGCTTGCTCGATCAGAGAGAGCACATCTCCCATCCCGAGGATACGTGAGGCGATCCGATCTGGATAGAATCGCTCAAGGCGATCCATCTTTTCACCGACACCGATAAATTTGATCGGTTTGTCGATCACGTAACGGATGGAGAGGGCAGCTCCACCACGTGCGTCACCGTCCATCTTGGTCAGGACAACACCTGTAATGGCGAGCTTGTCATTAAAGGCTTTCGCGACCTGGACTGCGTCTTGACCTGTCATCGCGTCTGCGACAAACAAGATCTCGTGAGGTTGTGCGAGATCGCGAATGTCTTCGACCTCGTCCATCATCTCGTCGTCAATGTGAAGACGACCTGCAGTATCGATGATCACTGTGTCGTATCCATTGCGCTCTGCGTATGCGAGAGCGTTGTCGACGACATCGATGGGATCATCATCGGGCTGTGTGTCCCACACGGGGACTTTGATCTGCTCAGCGACAGTCTTCAACTGTTGGATCGCCGCTGGGCGATAGACGTCAGCAGGGACGAGCAGGGGTTGGCGCTTCTCTTTCTTCTTGAGATAGAGTGCCATCTTACCACAACTTGTCGTTTTTCCCGCACCTTGCAGACCGACAACCATGATCACGACGGGGGGCTTGACCGAGAGGTTGATCTGGGTCTCATCTTCCGAACCGAGCAACTCGATCATCTCTTCGTGGATGATCTTGACGAATTGATCTGTTGGAGAGAGTGACTTCATCACCTCTGCGCCCACTGCGCGCTCTTTGACAGCTTTGACAAACTGCTTGACAACACGGAAGTTGACGTCCGCTTCGAGCAAGCTCAGGCGGACCTTTTGCAGGGCATCTTCAATGTTGCCTTCGCTCAGGCGGCCGTGACCCCTGATCTTCTTAAAAGCTTCCTGAAGTTTGTCTGTTAAATTGTCAAACATATGGTTTCTCTTTGTTTCCTGGTTGGCAAATCACTCCCACAGCTTCATCCCTTCACACAATGATATGGAGGAATCGCTTCTGTGGTAATTCTCTTCTACTTTTTTGATTTTATTAACTTTTTGCTTGCTTCTGTCGAGGCGAGTAAGCGAAAAGCAGGGTCGTAGAGGGTGGAATTTTGCAGAAAAGTAGTGGATTTGTCAACCGAAAAATCTAGCTAGGATGGTTCAGACGAGAGATCTTCGAGTAGCTCTCCCCAACTCTCTCCATCATCGATCGCAAGGGCTGAAGCGATTTTGGCGATCGCGACCTCTTCTTCTGGAGCGACGGACCACAACTTTCCCCACAAGCCACCTGCTGACTTCGCGACGTCCATGCACATGTCGAGTAACTCTTTGAGATTTTTGGGGGTGATGTCTTCGCCGATCGCGTCTTCAGAGCGAGCAAGCTCGACAAGTGCGCGAAAACCTTTCTCGTAGTAAGAAGGAGTTGGTTCTTCGTTGAGCCAATGTGCCAGTAGCTTCTCGCCACCCTTGTGCAAATAATGTCGCTCCTTGGCGATCTTCATGATCTCGACGTATTCGCCTTTTTGGATCTTTCCGTCTGCCCAGGCGACAAAGACCAGCGGGAGCAGCGACAACACCTGGTAGTTCTTGGCGTTGATACCGATGTCTTTGAGATCTTTGAGCAAAAGTTTGTGTTTCTCTTCGTTCATGAGACTCCTCTCCATTTTGCCGAGGCGTATTCCATCACTTTGACAACAACGTTCACACAGACCAACCTATTCCGTCGTGCATGGAGGAGGGGAGCGAGAGAGGCTACTTTTTTAGCCAAAGTGAGAAGCCCGGAATCGCCCATTGGCGTCCCAGCAGTCCAAAAATTGCTGCGAGCAAGTTGAGCACGATGTACAGAAAGAAAAGACCACCATACCCTGCCACCACGATGCGTTCTGACCATCCTTGTGTGAGCGCGAGCAGCCGGACCAATCCCCACAAGACCATACTCGCGAGAAAGGTCAACGTCAGGAAGATCCCTTGTTTCGCATGGAATCGTGCGTAAGGGCTCTTCGCAAAAAAGAAGTACGCGAGGTAGGGAGGGACGATACCTACGAACCCAAGATAGCTCAAAAACACTGATATGCGATCTTGATCGAGCATATCACAAGCTCCTTCCGTTGTTTTGGATGGACACACACATCCATCCTGCAATCATAAGGCCTCCTGTTCGGCCTGTCTGCTCGCAGAGCAGCTCACTCTCAAACATTTTCGTTAGCGTAGAGGATCCGAAATGTTGTGTCAATTGCTCGCCCACGTAGGCTTCTTGACGATGATTGTTGATCCTATTATAAAGTAGCTTGGTTTTTTTCAAACCCTAAAACGAATCCGAATCTCGCACGTTCTTTTGTTTGTGTGTTTTTCTTCTTGCTCTCCGCCTGATGTTCCTGCCATCTCACGACGATGTCAGAATGTTTCCCCTTGTGGAGGGCTTCATCTCGCGAGATCCGAGGAGCTATCAAATATGTTGCATTTTCTTCGACAATCAACCGTGTGTTGCGGTGTGTTTGTGTGTTTGTTGGTGTGGGGAGCAGATCTCCAGTGGCAAGGGACGACACCGGTCTTCTCTGTAAAACGAGCACATGCCAAAGAGAAGGTTGCCATTGTCCCCTTTGTTTCGACAACTTCTTCTGGTGATTCCTTTGCAGACGTCTCCAAAAAATTGGCTCGTCAGCTCAAACAAAAAGGAATGGATGTGCGTCCGCTCTCTGGTGGCGGCGGGGCTGTTGTGCTCCCTTTTGTCAAAGAGTACAAGGCTGGTTACGCGCTGTTCCAGAAAGGCAAGGCGCTCTCTCGTAAAAAACAATACGAGAAAGCCAAAGCGACTCTCCTCGCGGCCAAAGAGAAGATCGAAAAGGGTCTCATCCACGTAAAGGACTACGAGCTCGTTCTTGATCTTTACAGACTGCTCGCGCTCAACCACTTTCGTCTTGGAGAAAATGAAAAGGGAGAGAAAGCCGTACAGAGGATGGGATATCTCGCCCCCAAACGCCAATACGCACAAAGCAAGCTGTTTCCGATGTTGCGACGCATTCTCAAGCGTGCGCAAAAGCGTGCGACTTCTGGGGGCGGAAAGCTCGCGATCTCTGGCCCCGAAGGGGCGACCGTTGTTGTCGATGAATCCACACTCAAAGGCAGCGGTCCTAAGTGGTCGATGAAGAAGCTTCAGCCGGGACGCCACTACGTGTGGGTGAGAAAAAAAGGGTACGTCTCTTTTGGTCAGGCCATCGAGGTCAAAGAGTCTGGATGGACTGTGATCACGGCCGAACTTGAGAAAGAAACAAAGGGAGCCTCAGGACCCAACTTTGTCGCTGAATCAAAACAAATCCAAGCCCGCTTGCGTAGCAAAAAGCTCGACGGAGAAGTCCGCCGACTCGCTGACAAGATCGTAAAAGGTGTGGGGGCTGATTACCTCCTCATGGGGTATGCCACCAAACAAGAGACGAGTTATCCGCTCTCACTCTTCATCTACAGAGCTTCCGATGGTGCGTTGAAAAAACACCCTGAGGTGGCGTTCGATCTTGAGCTGCTCGAAGTCGAGATCAAACTCGTTCAAGTCGTTGTCAATTTACCCAAGAAACTAAAGGGTTTTGATTCATTGCCTACCGAATCTTGGCAGGCAACGACCGCCATCGCGGCGAAACCTGAAGCGCGTCCTGCTGCCCGTGAAACAACACCGGCAGCGCCTGAACGCCGAACCCCTCCTGAAACACGTACCGCGGCCAAGCCAAAAGCCCGTGTCGCGCTCGGTCCAGAAGACGATCCTGATATGGATGATTTTGACCCTGATCGCTACGCAAAAAAACGCGGGCTCAAAAACGTCGTAAAACCATCGGCACCCGAAGCTCGCAAGCCCGTTGAGAGAAGAGTCACACCACCTGTCGAGAGAAGAGTCGCGCCACCTGTCGAGAGAAAAGTTGTCTCGAAGAGCCGAGAGCGCCGCGCGCCACCACGCGCAACTGTGCCCCTTGGCTCCACACCAGAGACACCCGAGACGCCAGATGGAACGGAGACACCAGAGACGCCCGAGACGCCTGAGACGCCTGAGACGCCGAAAAGCGCACCTGAGAGAAGGCAGCCTCCTGTCCGCAAAGTGACACGTGTTCCCGAGCCTCCAAAAGTAGATGTCGGTGCAGGTTCCAAACGTGTCGCCTCTATCCCAACTCGGACTGTTCGACGCACAACACGTCCTCGACGTCGAAGAGTCATCCGACGTCGTGTTGTGATCAAGAGAGGCCAAAAAGTAGCTCTTGCCGATGTCAATTACTCCATGGTAAGACGTCGCAACTTCGATCCAGACAAGCAGGTCGACTGGTCCAATCCGATCCCTGCGGAGGCCCGCCAAGTGAACGCTCGACGCTATATCCCAGATGACGCAGACACAGGTTCTCGACGTGTCGCACGTGCGCCTGTTCGTCGCGATCCAGTGGAGCGTCCTCGGACGCCAGAGCGTGTGATCACGCCTGTTCGACGCGAACCCCCAGTGCGACGTGAACCTGTTTTTCGTCGCGAGCCCCCTCGCCGACGAAGTGGTGATGCGTGGGATGAAGATCCTTCTGACAGACGTATCCCTCCACCCGATCGACGCCCTGTTGCTGCTGGAAAACCCATCACCCAACGTTGGTGGTTTTGGACTGCGATTGGAGCAGGGGTTGTGGTTGTTGGGACCGCAACAACCGTTGCGATCGTTGCAGCGCAGCCCGCAACTTCCTATGATGTCTTTATCAAAGCCAACCCTCCTTCTGGTAATAACTAAAGTCACCACAAGGAAAAAGACAGCTTGAATCTTTACATGTGTGATAAGGAGACTCGCGCGGTGCATAGATGGATTGCGCCGGCTTGTTTGAAAATATGAATGTTTCTCGATGGCTTATCTGTTTATGTTTGCTCGGTGCGCTTGGGTTGTCCTCATGTGTTGCTGGAGATCTCTCCATTGAGCTCGTACCTTCTGTTGGACAGACCCTCACCAATGTTGACTTATTGACGTTTAAAGTGACAGGACCTGGCCTGCAAGAAGAGCCTGGAACGTTTGATGTCAACTTCTCCAGTGGGACAGCGACATTGCCCCAACTGATCCTCGACAAAAACGCAACCGACAAACGCATCTCTGTACGTGCATTTGCGTACCGCAACAGCGAAAGAATCGTCGCCATTGGCGCGACGGATTATACCATCCGTCCCGAAGCGGGGCAGGTTCTGCGGGTCTTGATTAGCCAAACCGAAAAATTTGGCTGGCTGACGGATCTGGATTCGAGCAAGAAAAGTGAACTCCCCTACGAGCTTGTCGGACACCAGGCCGTTCCACTTAACGATGGTCGTGTGTTGCTTGTTGGGGGGACGATTTACTTTCGTGAAGACAAAGGTATTTTCACTCTCCGCTCTGTTGATGACTTGCTTCGGCAGATCTTGATCTACGATCCGCAGACAGGACGCATCAACGTCGACTCCAATGCACAACTCTCAACACCAAGGGTCTTTCATACTGCGACCGTGCTCGATGATGGACGTGTACTGATCGCCGGTGGGATCGGTTATTTTAATAAGACACCTGCTCCCATCGGGACCGTTGAAATTTACGATCCAAAAACAGGCACCATCGAGTCACAAAACACACCATTGCAAAAACCTCGTGCATTTCACACCGCGACGAAAATGCCTGATGGTTCAGTCGTCTTTGTGGGTGGCCTTGGTAATGTCCTCAATCCCAACGACAGTAAGAGTTGGACAGGTCAACTCGTCCTGACCATCGAGCAGTACAACACCGAGTCCAACCAAAGCATCAAAGTCACCGACCTGAAAAGTGAGAATGGCCGCTTTTTGCACCGCGCGACTGCGTTTAGTAACAACACCATCTTGATCACAGGTGGGATGCAATTTGTCGGCGACAACAACAGCGCGAAACGCGAGCTCACCCAAAAGTCATTGCTCATTCAAAAAGGTTCACAGGGATGGCGCATCACGACGACTCTTGAGGGGAATACGAGCAGCACACCACGCTATGATCATACCTCTACGTTGATCAAAGACGGAGACAACGAGTGGGTTGTCGTGACAGGTGGACGTGATACAGACGATCAACCTGTCGATGTGGTTGAGGCGTGGTCGAGAGATGGAAAACTCGTTTCATTTTCGAAAAAGCTCAACACTCCACGATATGGTCATACAGCCGTTTTGTTGCCGAACAATCAATTGCTGATCGCGGGCGGGATGACGAAGGACCGCAACACACGGATCAAGCCCAGTGAGTTGATTCCTTTTACGATCAGTGGAAGTACATTGACCCTCAAGACTCCCGTGACCAA
This sequence comes from Deltaproteobacteria bacterium, assembly GCA_002731275.1. Taxonomy (GTDB): domain Bacteria; phylum Myxococcota_C; class UBA6777; order UBA6777; family UBA6777; genus UBA6777. The sequence continues at coordinate 58,279 of PCBK01000098.1, forward strand.
TAATGATATCCTGGAAGAAAATGGACGCTACCGCACGCAAGTTGTGCTGCATCCTCACAGCAAGAGATTGATGTACTTTGGTGGAGGCTATTTTCTCGAAAAATCTGGTGCGTTTGTCGGGCTCCGTTCCGTTGAGTTTTTTACTCCCGCAATGACTGAAGAACCTTAAGGAGTGATATCCCCTCGTGGGGAGTGGCTCCTCTACCTCGAGGTGTGGTTTGCCATTTATCAAACTCCACAAGCTTTGCTCCTACCTTGTCGCTGTCACCGGCGTGCTTATCCTCTTGTTACCCAACATTTTGCTCCCAATCACTTGGCCTATCGTCCTGATCGCAGTCATCGTGAGCTGGTTTTACGAAGGTGAACGGCTCCACGAAGAGCGCTACAGACGTCGTTGGACCTCTTTTACTGCTGTTGTCTTCTTCGGCTCGTTGTTTTTGCTGTTGTTGCGCATCATCCAAAACCCCATTCAACTCGCCTGTTATCTGCTGCTCTTTTTGCTGGTGAACAAACTCTTCAATCGGCGAACAAATCGAGATTATTTGCACATCTACTTGCTCAGTTTTTTGATGTTGACCTTGAGCACCATCTTGAACTCAGAGTTGTCGTACGCTGTGTGCTTTGTGATGTACGTTGTGTTTCTTACCTGGACGTTGACGCTGTTCCACTTGCGACGTGAGATCGAGGAGACGTACTTGATGAGGCATGCGGAGAATAGCCGCGAAGGGGAGAAGGTGGATGTCGAGCAGATCTTGCAATCAAGGCGACTTGTACGTGGCTCGTTCTTGTTCTCCACGAGTCTCATCGCGTTGGCGATTTTTGCTTCGAGTGGTTTGTTGTTTGTGTTGTTTCCGCGTGTGGGCTTTGGGCTTTTCTTCCATCGCCAACGTCGTGGTCCTCAGATGGCTGGATTCTCCAATCAAGTTGATCTCGGCAGCTTTGGCTCCATTCGTCAAAATCGTCAGGTCGTGTTGCGGGTGGAGCTGCCTGAGCAGTCCATCAAGAAGCGCCTCACCTATTATTGGCGTGGGATGTCCTTCGATAAGTACGATGGGAAGAGGTGGACGCGTTCCGAGAAGAAATTGAAGCTCGCGCGCTGGGTCATGCCTTGGCACGTGTTACTTCAACATCCGTTTAAGATGGACAAGGATTCTTCTGTTCGGCAGATCATCTACCGCGAGCCTTTGAGTACAGACGTTCTGTTTGCGATCGATCAAGTCAGCGCGTTCCGCCTACCACACCGCATTCAAGAGAAGGTTCGTTTCCAGATCCCACGTGTTCACTACGATCGGTGGAGTGGAGTGACTTCGTACAAGGGGTTGGGGAGAACGGGGAGTGCGTTTCGTTACGAGGCGTACTCTTTTCCAACGAAACGCCGCAGAGCGATGACATTTCGAGCGTTGCGAGGTGAGCGTGCAGAGTTGGAGGCTACTCTGCGTCGTCTTTACACACAACGTCCTAGCGGGATCGATGAGCGGATTCTTGCATTGGCTCAGAGGGTGACAAGGAATGTACAGGGCCAACACGAGAGGGCGATGGCGATCTTGCGCTACTTGCGTAAAAATTACACGTATTCGCTACAGCGGGCGCCCTTTAAAGGGCGCCCGCTGCCCAACTTTTTATTTGTTCAAAAACGCGGTCACTGCGAGTTCTTTTCGACGAGTATGATCATGCTGTTGAGGAGCCTTGGTGTACCTGCACGGCAGGTGACGGGGTTTCATGGTGGGGAGTGGAATCAATACGGGCAATACTACGCAGTGCGCCAAAGTCATGCACACTCTTGGGTCGAAGTGTACGATCAAAAAGGTGGTTGGCGGAGGTATGATCCCACACCTTCGGGGCGTCCCCAGCAGCGTTGGGCGATTTGGAGCCAGATCGAGCAGCGGATCGATGCGTTGAAGCTGCGTTGGCAAAAGTGGGTGATTGAGTACGATCTTTCCTACCAAATCAGCGCGTTGCTCTACCTTCGAAAGGTCTGGCGTGCAGGGGGGAGTGAGCCTGTCGAACGTACCGCTTCTTCAAAGCCATCTGTTCCATATACACGTGTGTTGTTGATCTGTCTCGGCGCAGCGGTGTTGTTTTTTCTGATCTTTATGGTGAGAAGGCGCCGGGCTGCAGGGTTGATGTCGTCTTTTATCTCTCCCGCGACGTTGCTGTATGTACGAGCTTTAGAGCTACTACAGGGAGAGGGATTGCGGCGTTGTGAGAGCGAAACACCTTCCGAGTTTTTCGAGCGTGTGGCTGGAGAGCGACCGGAGCTACGAGAGGCATTCTCTCACGTGACACAACACTACCTAGAGTTTCGGTATGCTGCGAGGTCGGAGCCAGAGAGTTTTCGTTCTGCGTTGCTCGATGGGATCGTCGAGTTGGAGCGCTGTGTGAGGGAAGATGCGCCGACCTAAGGTCGGGTCGTCGGGGCTGAGGTTGGGCGTGATGTTGCTGGCTGTTGGGGGGCTTTTGTGGGGGAGGTTGTCTTGCCTTCCTTTTGTTTTCCAAGCTTGTCTTTCTTTTCCTTCTTGAGCCAGTCGACAAATTCTTCGGGGGATTGGGAACGTTTTTGTTTGTTCATCTCCTGATGTAGGTTGTCGTTAAGCTGTTGTACGATCTCGTTGATTTGCTTGTTGAGTCTGGCTTTTTGGCGCATCAACGTGTCCATCTGTGGTTTTGGCGTGGCTCGGCCGTACATGATAGTCAACAAGGAGATGTATTGTCTTCGCAACCCCACATATTTTTTGAAGGCTTTGATGCGAAAGCGCAATCGCTCTGGTGGATCTGAGGCGGGGAGTTGTTTGGCCATCTTTTCGAGCTTTTGCCAGCGTGGGAGAACTTTTTGTTTGAGCATTTTGACATACGTGCGTGTGTCTTTGAGGAATTCTAGTGGTTGTGTCGAGATCGCACGTTCGGCTTTCCCCATCACTTTGGACATCTCCTGATCTGTGATCTCAACTTGTCTCATAAAGGCGTAACTCTTGACGCCTTTTTTGGGCGCGATCTTGTACCCTATGATGAGAATGGAGGAGCCGAGCAAGCCGAGGATGAGGTTGCGTGTCCAGCGTTTATGGACGATGTCGGGAGTGAGTGGCTGAGAGAGCACAACGCCACAAAAAACGCCGGCGATCAGCCCTCCGATATGAGCGGCCATATCGATCATTGGAAAGGAGAAACCTAAAAAGAGGTTGATACCGACAAAGAAGATGCCGTTGTTTTTGAGATTTTGTAAGATTTCGGGGGGGATGGTGTCCCGGCGGAGAAATGCGAAGCCCATCAACGCACCAAAGACGCCAAAAATGGCCCCCGAAGCACCTGCGCTGAGGACGTCGATCTTCCAGGAGACGCTGATGAGGGAGCCTAGTAGACCGGAGACAAGATAAAGCACGAGGAACCCGAAGTTACCGACAAGGCGCTCGACGAAGCGACCAATGGCCCAAAGCGCGTACATGTTGATCGCGAGGTGGATGACACCGACGTGGATAAACATCGATGTAAAGAGTCGCCAAGGCTCCTGTTGGAAAGTGGAAGGACCGTGATTGGCTCCCCAGCGCAAAAGATCGCCCGCGCTTGGTTGGAGGATATGTGTGCCAGAGACAATCATCACAATGAAGATCAACACGTTGAGCGCGATCAGCGTGGGAGTCATCCAGACCCAAGGAGTGATCGAGAAGATGAGCTGCCGGAAGTCACGTAGCTTCTGCATGGAGAGCCGAATGTCATCGGACATTGCTTCTTCTGAGATGATGAATCTCCTCTTTCTTGGGCGTTGAGGGGTCTCTTCAGTCATACGTTGTAAGCCTTTCTTGCTATTGGGTAGTATATGCCCCATGAGTATACCGATAATGTAGGAACTTCGCGAAAAAGTGCAAATAGAAGGTTGACGATGTCAGGGGGGTATGCGATCTTTGCCTCACTCATATCGTTCACCGAGATACTGTCATGGTTTGTATAGACCATGCCGACATATTGTGCGCAGTGATTTCGAAACTGATGAAGGTATACAACATGCGAAAAAAGCAACGAGGGTTTACGTTGATCGAGCTGATGATCGTTGTGGCGATTCTTGGAATCCTGGCCGCGACTGCGATCCAAGGATACCGACGGTTTCTTTGGAAGAGCAAGACGACCGAAGCGATCATCAATCTCAAGCAGATCGCCCAGTCATCTGTTGTATATTACCAGTCCGAACGAAGCAAAAACGGTGTGGCACAACCCAATACATTCCCTTCCATCGTCTTTACGCCTGCAAAACCTCCATGTTTTGGCGGAGTGGCTCTTTATAAGCCCGATTACAGTGAGTGGAAGAAAGCGGGATGGGAGGAGTTAAATTTTGGGCTGACCAAAGCGCATTATTACCGTTATCGGATTGTTTCAACTGGAGTTGGAAAGAACGCTGTGTTTCGCGCTGAGGCGCAAGGTGATCTCGATTGCGATGGGGGGTTTTCGTCTTACATCGTGATAGGCGAGGTTGATTCGGAGATCGGACCGACTGTTTCGGGAATGATCGTTGTTCAGGGTTTGGAGTGATTGAGGAGATACTATGAGGAAGACAAGTCATCTGAGGCGACTGTCATACGGCGCAATATGTTGTCTGGTGTGGATGGGAGCATCGTTTGCCTACGGGCAAGGAACGACTGAGACATCTATGGTGCAGACGCTACGCCAGCGACTGCAGACCAACCAGGATGTGTTTCAAAAAATCGAGACCATCCGAGCGATCGGACGTCTTGGCGCAAAAGGCGCGGACGCTGTCAACGATCTGCACCTGTTGTTTTCATCCAAAGACGAGCTCGTACGTGCCGCTGTTGCCTGGTCTCTTGGTCAAATTGGAGCAAAAGCGTCTCTCCCACTGTTGCAAAAAGGTGCGTTCAAAGATCCTAAAAAGATCGTGCGCGCGAGCTGCATGGAGGCTCTTGTTGGTTACGGTACCAAGGCTGTCTCAATGCTTCCTGCGTTTTGCAAGGCGTTGTCCGATCGTGACAAGTGGGTGCAGCTCGAAGCAGCTCGGGCCATTCGTGCTTTTGGTGCTGCTGGTGCGCCGTGTGTCCGTGCGCTCGGGGCTGCCTACTCCTCGACTTACAGCAACATGGTCAAAAAAAGCTTTGCCTGGACGCTTGGAAAACTTGGGCCAGAGGCCAAAAGTACGGCAACCACGCTCGCTGTCGGCCTCGACAGGCTGGATAACCAGACCAAGTTCACTGTTGCTTGGGCACTCGGTCAAATTGGCGTCAAAAATAGAAACGTCGTGTACAATCTACGACGTCTGTTGTCCAATGAGGCCATTCTGGTCCGTCAGATGGCGCGCCAGGCTCTTCGGCAGTTGGGCCTTCCCAACGCCAAACCCCTCGAACAAAAGAAACCCATCAACACCGCTCTCACTGCGACAGAGACCATTCTCGGTGTCCAACAACCTCACGACGTCAAGCTCCCTCCAGTTCCAGACAAGCCCGCGCTGGATGCAAAGAGTGAGCTCGAAGTCCAAGAGAAGCTCGCGTCGATCGATGCGTTTAAAGCGAAGAGTTGGCGCGTGAAGTTTGCCCCCGATGCGATGTGGAAACCCGTCGCGAAGATAGGTCCTGGTGCAGCAGGTCTTGTTGTCGCGTCCATCGAAAATGAACGCAAGGGCAACAAGCGTCGTGTGCAGCTTCGGACGTACATCAAAATCCTCGCGAACATGCACCCGAAACCTCACTCCGCGATCCCCACATTGGCTTCATTGCTCTCCATTGGAAATTACCGTGTACGTAAAGATGCAGCAAAGATCTTACCGCTGTTTGGTCCACATGTGGTCCCTTACTTGTTGAAAGTTCTCGACAGTAAAAATTACAGCGCTCGCAATAGCGCACATTCGATCCTCTCTGCTGGGTACAGTGGCTATGCTGTTCCGAGCTTGATCAAGGCGCTCAAAGCCAATAAAAATTGGAGCAAACGTTATCGTCTGCGTGGTACATTGGCTGCGGCTGGAGCTGTTGCTCTGCCTTCACTCGTTGGCTTGCTGTCCCACTCAAACATCGACGTTGCAATCGAGGCTGCTAAGGCTATCCGGACTCTCGCGACAAAGCAAAAAGAAGTCGCGAAGGCAGCACTCCCCGCGCTCAAGTTCTACTTTCCCAGAGGACGTAAGGGAATCAAGTGGTACACATTGATGAAGTTGAGACGTGCAATCGCTGACGCGATCCTCGCGATCGAAGGGGACAAAGCTGTTGACTTCTTTATCCAATATGTTTCGGGCTCTGATCGATGGCTCGCTTCGGTCGCGTCTGGACGACTTGGAAAATGTGGTCCAAGTGCCATCCCCGCGCTGCTCAAATTACTCAAACATCCTGATAACAAACTGCGCCGCGCTGGTGCTCAATCTTTCCAAAGACTTCGCGAAAAAGCTGCTCCCGCAATCCCCGAATTGTTGAAGTTACTTCGTGATCCCTACTACCCAGGAAAACGAGCTCTCATCAAGATCTTCGAAAATATTGGTCCAAAAGCGAAGGTCGCGACACCTGACCTGTTCAAGGCGCTCAACGAACCCAAACTCGCAGACGCAGCGGCATCGACCATCGCAAACCTGAAAATCGATCACAAGATCGCCGTTCCCAAACTGATCAAAGCGCTGGAAGGGATGACTGGTTGGAAGCGTCGTGGTCCTATCAATGCGCTCGCAAAATACAAAGAACATGCGTTACCCGCGCTCCCTCTCGCACGTAAACTGCTTAAAGAAAACAGCAGAGGATTGCTCTCCTCCTTGTTGTACTTGATCAGCAGCGTTGGACCGAAAGCCTCCGTTGTTGTGCCCGACTTGATCCCCTTACTCAAGGGAGCTTCGAGCTACACTCGTGGGAAAGTCGCTGAAGCACTCGGTTCTTTTGGTGCCAAGTCCGCAAAAGCCGTCCCTGCCCTTATCAAGGCGTTTGAGAACGAAACAGGGTGGAAAAAACGCACATACGCCAAGGCTCTTGGAATGATCGGTCCTGCAGCTGCGTCGGCAGCACCTGCGCTCGCAGCGTTTTACAAAAAAACCACGAGCTCTTGGACCAAACGTGAAGTCCTCGAAGCGCTCGGTCAGTTTGGGCCAAAAGCCAGCAAGACGGTCCTCCCCATCCTGGAAGCAGCGTTGTTCTCTGGTAAATGGGCGATGTACAAACGCGCGACGCGCCTGCTGCCCAACTTCGGAAAAGCCGGACAGGCTATCTTGATGAAGGGTTTGCAAGATAAAAAGACCCTCAAACATGTACTGAGTGGGCTTCGAGATCTGAAGCCCGCTCAGCTTAGACCTTATCTTCCTGTCGTCATGGAAGAATTCAAGGGAAAGAATACGTGGTACACAACTGTAGTCTTGCGCAAATTTGGTAAGAGCATTTTGCCCAAACTGCAAAAGATCTACCCAACAGCGGGTGTACGGGTTCGCCATGCAATTATCGATCTCCATCGATACAACTTGAAGTCGGCGAAAGACCCGTCAGTTACATTCCTCGTAGAGCAGCTCGCTCAAGGCAAGAGATTTTACACCAAGCTGCGAATCGTCGACACGTTGTTGAAAATCGACCCCAAAAGCACTTCTTTCTACGCGATGTTTTTCCGTGTTGCAGCAGAGAAGCCAGGGTCATACACGGTTCGTCGGATGATGAAGCGGCTCTACTCCAAACCGACACCCCAAGCTGTTGGGAGCCTGAAACAACAACTCGTGACTGCGGACACCAAAACGAAGAAAATCATCTTGGGTCTACTCCACCGTTGGGGCAAAAAAGCACTTCCCATGCTGCCCATTTTGAAGACCTCCAGCCTGTTTGATGCGGATGGTGGTGTGCGCGCTGATGCTGCCGCTGTTATTGGTAAGATGGGGCCTCTTGCGCGCTCAGCAGTGTCTCCTCTTATGGCGTTGTTTGCGGACACCACACCTCGCGCCATCGCGAACGCTTTGTGGGCAACAGCACATGTCCATCCAGCCTCTTTGATCGTAAAGAAGGTCACTGGATTCCTCTCCCATGAGAATAGCATGGTGCGTTACCAGGCTGCGTTTGCGTTGAGTAAACTTGGAAAGAGAGCTGCAAGTGCGACGGATGAGTTGCTCAAAGTGATGATGAGTGATCGTTCGGCGAAGGCGAGATTCTTTGCGGCTGTCGCGCTGCGCAAGATCGACACACCTACACCCGCAGTGCTGTCGTCCTTCTTGCAAGGTATGAAAGATCACTCCAAGCTCGTCAGGGGTGCCGTCAAACGTGGACTCACACAGTGGTCTGAGAAGATCTTTTTGGTGGTGAAATCCGATATCCTCAGCAAAGATCCCAAAAAACGCGAGCTTGGTCTCGATGTGTTGGGTGAACTTTCCCTACAAAAACCTGCTTCCGTGAAAGCTCTTGGGCAACTCTTTACAAGCAAAGATGAGGCTGTTTTGAAGGTTGCCTTGCGTGCACTTGGTAAGTCTGGAAAAGCTGGTAAGAGCATGGCATCCAAGTTGCTTCCTTTGCTGAAGGATTCGCGTTGGAAGGTGCGACACGCTGCTCTCTCTACCTACGGTAAACTCGTTGATTCGTATGGTAAAGACGGCAAGTACGTGTTGGGACTGCTCGAAGATCCTCAGTGGCAAGTGCGTGCATTGGCTGCGAAGGTTCTTGGCAGCTGGGGAGTCTCTGCGAAAGGGACACTCAAGGTCTTGATCTCGGTCCTTAAAAAGGACTCTATCTTTGTTCAAAATCAAGCATGGTTTGCCATCGTTGCCATCGAAGGTTGATGATTTTTGCCCTACCTGTTGATGTCCCCCTTCGTACCCCTCATTTTTTCCCCAGCGTGCGCAGACAGCGCACGCTGGGATCTTTTTTCGCTATACCATCTACAACATGGGAGCCCTTTGATGTTTGTAAACGTCAAGTATTTTGCTGTATTGCGTGAACTTACAGGCCTCTCTGAGGAGCGCTTCTCCTTGGCTGACGGTGTGACTGTCAGTGTACTGTTGGAGGCGATTCTGGAGAAACATCCTGCTCTATCTGGTCGTTTGGAGCAGGTCTCTGTAGCGGTTAATCACCAATACGCTTCGAAAGAGACGACTCTATCCGAAGGTGCAGAGGTTGCGCTTTTACCACCTGTTGCAGGTGGCCACGATGGCTCACAGGCGACCCATGACACGTGGACGAGCGAGGATGGTCGTTTGGCATTGACACATAAAGTGGTGGTGCCGGCGGACGTGGTTGCGTTGGTTGAGGGAGCATTCGCAGGAGCCGTTGTGACGTTCACTGGCATTGTGCGTCGAAAGAGTCAGGGACGAGAAGTCGTGCGGTTGGAGTACGAGGCGTACCCCGAGATGGTCCTCAAAGAGCTCGCTCGGATCGTCGAAGAGATGGACGAGATGTGGCCTCAGGCGAAGGTGAGTATCCACCACCGTATCGGTCATCTCTCGATCGGAGAGGTTGCGGTCGTGATCGCAGTGTGTACCCCTCACCGCAAAGAAGCCTTTGCGGCTTGTTCCCACGCGATCGAAGTGTTAAAGGAGCGCGTCCCCATTTGGAAGAAAGAGATCTTTACAGATGGCACAACCTGGGTTGGTTGGGGGCCTTAAGGTCGTTACAAAAAAAGCAAACAGGAAAAAGAGAACTGTGTTGTTTGAGGAAGGAGTCCATCATGTTGTTGGTCATTGATGTCGGAAATACAAATATCGTCTTGGGTTTGTTTCGTGGGACTGAGCTGCTCGAAAATTGGCGCGTAAACACCCTGCGCGAACGAACCAGCGATGAGTATGGGATTTTGTTTCGATCGTTACTTTCAAGTCGTGGGATCGAGCCCGATGACGTTGAGGACGTGATCACGAGCACTGTTGTGCCACCGATGAATTACGTTCTGGAACGAACATGTAGTCGATACTTTGGGAAGAAGCCACTGCAGGTCGGGCCGGGATTGAAGACGGGGATGCCGATCTTGTACGAGAATCCCAGAGAGGTGGGCGCGGATCGCATCGTCAACGCAGTCGCTGCGTTTGAGGAGTACAACAGTGGTGGGATTGTCGTCGATTTTGGGACTGCGACGACATTTGACGCGATCAGTCACAAAGGGGAGTACCTTGGTGGGGCGATCGCGCCAGGTGCAGGGATTGGGGCAGAAGCGTTGTTCCAAAGGGCTTCTAAATTGCCTCGTGTGGGGATGGAGAAGCCGCCTCAGGTGATCGGTCGCAACACAGTGCACAGTATCCAGGCTGGTTTGTTCTTTGGATACGTCGGTCTTGTCGATGAGATCGTCTTACGGATGAAGGCCGAGATCGTCGCGTACGCAGAAAAAGATGGTGTGAAGTCAGACGCATTCTTCGTGATCGCGACAGGGGGATTGGGTCATCTGATCGCTTCGGAGTCGAAGACGATAGAGAAGGTCTCTGAGAACCTCACGTTGGAAGGACTGCGGTTGTTGTATGAGAAAAACAGGAGGCGATAGGAGGGAAGAGGGAAGGGGGATACTCAGGGCTTTGTGACGCGGCCAGTCTTGATGCACGTGGTACATGCACGGAGGCGTTGGGGGCGTCCGTTAACGACTGCGCGTACTTTTTGGATGTTCGCTTTGCAAACTTTTTTGCTGCGTTTGTGGGAGTGGCTGACTTTCATCAATACCAGACGACCTTTACCGCAAATTTCACAACGACGTGACATATCTACCTTCCTTTATATCTTGATTGTTGGTTTTTGGTTTTACCTACAGCATTTTGTAGTGCTTGATGACCCATTCACACAGGTAAAAACACTACCCAATCCTTGTCGAGGGAACCGAATTATAACGAATTTTTTTCAGAAGACAAGTCTTTTTGTCGAGCGTTCAGCATGACAGTAAGAAGTTGCAGTGCTGCCGGCGTAATACCGGGGATCCTCGCTGCCTGTCCAAGCGAACGGGGACGTGTTTTTCCGAGCTTTTCTTGCATCTCTGCGCGAAGGCCCGGCACATCTTCGTAACAAAAATCTTCGGGGATGGTGATGGATTCACCCTCCCGAAACAACGCGGCCTCTTGTTCCTGTCTTTGCAGGTAGCCGGCGTAGCGTTGTTGGATAAATAATTGCTCAAGCGCATCTGGACGCAACGATGAGAGCGAGGTGTCAAGCGTTGTGATCGCCTCTGTTTCAAGGTCTGAGCGTCGAAGTAACTCGAACAACGAGGTTTTATTTTTGATCGGGCTGATCCCTAGTGGACCGGTGTAATGAGCACCATTGGGGCCTGGAGGGATTTGGAATGTATTGAGCGTCTCTTTGGCTGAGGCGATCGCGTCCATTTTTTCGTTGAAGCGTCGCCATCGTGCGTCGTCAACAAGTCCGAGCTCCCGTCCAAGGGGTGTCAGGCGCTGATCTGCGTTGTCCTCACGTAGAAGGAGGCGATACTCAGCGCGGGATGTGAACATCCTATAGGGTTCGGAGACACCGCGTGTTGTGAGATCGTCGATCATCACACCAATGTATCCCTGTGTGCGATCGAGCACAAATGGTTCTTGATCACGCAGGTGTCGTACTGCGTTGATCCCCGCGATCAGACCTTGTCCTGCAGCTTCTTCATAACCACTTGTCCCGTTGATTTGTCCTGCGAGGAACAAGCCCTGTACATCGCGGACTTCGAGCCAAGGGTGAAGGCTTTGTGGCTCGACGGCGTCGTACTCGACAGCGTAACCCATCGTGATGATCTTGGCATCTTCGAGTCCAGCGATAGAGCGAACGAGTTCGATTTGGATCTCTTCGGGGAGGCTTGTGCTGATCCCATTTGGATAGACAAGTGGGCTGTTTCGCGCGACAGGCTCCAAAAAGATCTGGTGGCGCAGTCGGTCTGGGAAGCGCACGACTTTGTCTTCAATGCTTGGGCAGTAACGTGGCCCGATCCCCTGAATTTGTCCATTGAAGAGTGGGGAGCGATCGATGCCGCTGTTGATGATCTCGTGTGTGCGTTCGTTGGTGTACGTGATGTGACAGGCTACTTGATCTTGTTGCGCGACTACATCGTTCATAAACGAGAAGGGCAGAGGGGGTTGATCGCCATATTGTGGTTCGAGCTGCGCGTAGTCGATCGTGTTGGTGTCAAGTCGCGCAGGCGTCCCTGTTTTGAGACGCAGCAGGGGGAGTCCTAGCTCTCTCAAAGAGTCTGAGAGAGTGTTGCTAGGTCCTTCGTCGACACGTCCACCTGGTGTGGCTTCTTCGCCTTTATGGAGAAGGCCACGCAAAAATGTCCCTGTCGTGACGATCACACTCTGGGCGTGTACTTTGCTTCCATCTTCAAGGACGACACCTTCGACGCGCTGGTTGTTGTGCAGAAGACCTGTCGCTTTGCTCGGAATAACCGTTAAGTTTGGGGTGTTCTGGACGACTTCGGACATGCGATCGGCGTACTCGAACATGTCAGCTTGTGCGCGTCTTGATTGGACCGCAGGACCTTTTCGTGTGTTGAGCCTGCGAAACTGAATACCTGTAGCGTCGATACAGTGTGCTTGTTCGCCACCTAGGGCGTCGATTTCACGGACGAGTTGTCCTTTGCCAACACCACCGATCGCGGGGTTACATGGCATCCAGCCAGAACGCTCTGGTCGTGGCGTGATGACAGCTGTTTGTGCGCCCATGCGTGCTGCAGCGAGCGCGGCTTCACAGCCGGCATGACCCGAGCCGATGACGAGCACCTCGAAGGTCTGATGGGTGTGACTCATGATGCATATCCTTTTGATGGTCCGAGGGAGTGGAGGGCCCGGACGACAAACGTGTGGTAAAAAAAAAGCCCGATCTAGCAAGATCGAGCTTTTGTCGGCGTGAGAGGATTTGAACCTCCGACCCCTTGCTCCCGAAGCAAGTGCGCTACCAAACTGCGCTACACGCCGATATGGGCCTCTGCGATATTGCGGATGGTTGAGATGCGCTCTTTGTACTCCTCAGCAGGTGCTGAAAAGACTGCGCTTCCTGCGACCAGAACATTCGCTCCGGCCTTGCTCACCGCAGAAACGGTGTCCTTGTTTACACCACCATCGACCTCGATGTCAATAGTTTTTCCGTGCTCTTTTGCCCAGCCGCGAATTTGTTTGATTTTTGGCAGGACTTCCTCGATCAAAGACTGTCCACCGAATCCTGGATTGACAGTCATGACGAGGGCAAGATCGACACAGTGCATGACGTACTTGATCGACTCTGGTGATGTCGCTGGGTTGAGTGCAACACCGGCCCGACAACCCAACGCGCGGATTCTTTGACAGACTCTTTCTAGATGGGTACATGCTTCTGCGTGGACGGTGATCACATCCGCGCCGGCTTTTGCAAAGTCATCGATCAAATCTTCTGGATTGGCGACCATCAAATGGACGTCAAACACCAGCTTCGAATGAGGTCGTAGGCTTTTGACAACGGATGCCCCAAAGGTAATGTTGGGGACAAAGTGTCCGTCCATGACATCGAGATGAAGCCAATCTGCACCAGCTCTTTCGACCGCAACAACTTCTTCAGCGAGGCGCGAGAAGTCGGCAGATAAGATGGAAGGTGCGATGTGAAGAGATGACATGTGACTCCCAAGAGTGTCAGAAAATCAGGGACGTTTTCTTCTCGTTTGAGAAAAGAACGCGTTGTTTACTTGTGTTCTTTGAAGATCACGTGGCGACGCAAGATGGGATCATACTTGCGCAGCTGCAAACGCTCTGGTGTGTTTCGTTTGCTTTTTGTGGTGTGGTACATGTACGAGCTCTCTGTGCTGCGCAACTTGATGATGATTCGATCGTCTTTCTTTGCCATGATCGCAACTCCTGAATGTATATAAATTGTCCTTGTTTTTATTCATCTTTTTTGGTCACAATGACCCAAATGGGGTATTCTTATAACACAAGGATTGCCGGCTTGCAACTGATCTGTGCGATTTGCTGTTTTTTCCAACGATGGAAACGAATCGAGGGTTCACTTTTTTTCGAAAATTGAGTACGATACGGAATCGTGTTACGCGATGCTATCAGGATTCACATAGTGTAGGGTTTGATGAACAATCAAGAGAAAGACTTGGTGGAAGTGGTCGGAACTTCTGCTGTACGTGACGGGCAAAGTGCTGATGCTGCCCAACAACTTATCCCCAATTTTAAAGATCACGATAGCGAATGGCGTTATCGTCGTCTGGTTGCCGAGATTCCCTACGCCATCATTTTACATTGTGAGGGGGTGATTGTTTTCGTCAATCCCGCAGCTGTACGTATGTTGCGAGCGTCTTGTGAAGACGACCTGATCGGGCGGACGATGTTGTCATTGATCCACCCCGACTCCCGCCCCTTTGTTGCCGAGCGTATCCAACAGACATTGCATGAACACCAAACGACCGATTTGCGGGAGGAGTGCTTCTTGCGCCTGGATGGCACCGCTTTTTATGCCGATGTCACGGGAAGCTATGTCACGTGGAATCAGCGACCTGCGGCGCAGGTGATCTGTCGGGATGTGACGATCCGCAAGAAAGCCTTGCAGGCCATTCGCGAAAATGAGGCGAGATTCCGAGAGCTGGCAGAGGGAGTGAATGCGATCTTTTGGCTCGCCAAAGTCGACGAGACGATCCTCTACATTTCGCCTGTCTACGAAGAGATATTCCAGCAGTCCTGTGACGCTTTGTACCAAGATCCCAACGCCTTTTTGGAGCGCGTACATCCCCTTGATCGGGAGCGTATCGCGAAGAGTATCCCTCGCACGTCCGCTGATCTCTATGATCACAGCTACAGGATCATTCAAAACGATGGCTCCATGCGTTGGATCCAGACGCGCTCGTATCCGATCCGTGACGAAACAGGAGAAGTATATCGAGTCGCCGGTATCTCTGAAGATATCACGGAAAGAAAACACATCAGCACTCTCCTCGAAGGGCGCAACAAAGTCCTCGAACTGCTCACCAAGAGCGCCAGCGTCGATGAAATCCTGTCCTTCCTCGTGCGGTTTCTTCGAGACGCCTTCCCCGATATGCACTGTGGTGTCTTGTTCATCGACGACAGTCTTCGGCGGATCCGCTTGATGGAGGCTGGATTCCCCGAAGCCTACAGCCAATTTTTGCAGCAAACCAATTTCCAGGGGTTTCGTGGTTGGAATCGAGTCGTTAAGAAAGGGGAGCGCCTGATCATCGAAGATCTGCTCGCTGAAACAACACCCCAATCGGCTTGGCAAAAGACGATCCAGGACGCGGGATTCCAGAGCTGCTGGCTTGAACCGATCAAGGAGTCGAGTGGGGCGAGTCTTGGGGCCTTTGTGATCCACTACAAACATCGCAAGGTTCCCACCTCTCTGGAGATCGAGACCGTCCAAGTCACCGCGCAACAGGCCGCGATCGCGATCAACAAACGGCGGACTGAGCAAACGCTACTGGAGAGTGAGGCGCGCTTTCGGACGATCACTGAACACACAAATGACGTCCACCTGATCCTGGATAAACGGGGATACTGTCAGTATATCAGTCCTGCTGTTGAGAAGGTGCTTGGATTTCCGCCGGTCTATTTTCTCGGTGAGAAAACCGAGAAGTTCGTACACCCCGATGATTGGGAGCGTGTCGTTCTGATGATTGGAGAGGCTGTTAGTGAGCCTGGTGTGACGAAAGAGTTTTCCAATTGGCGTGCCTATCACAAAGATGGACGTGAGTTATGGGTCGACGGTCGCTGTACTGCGCTGTTGGATGTCGTAGGGGTCGAGGGGATCGTCCTCAATTGTCGCGATATCACCGCACGTCGACAAGCCGAAATTGAGCTGCGTAAGCTCTCACAAGCCGTCGAACAATCTCCTTCAAGTGTGCTCATTTGCGACGCAGATGGTGCGATCCAGTACATCAACCCTTCATTCTCTGCGCTCTCGGGTTTTACCGCAGAGGAGGTCGAAGGCAAAGATGTCCGTCGTTTGGACTCTGGCTACACACCACGTCATGTGTATGAGGATATGTGGGAGACGCTCAAGAGGGGAGAGTCATGGCGTGGTGAGCTACATAATCGCCGCAGTGATGGTGCCATCTTTCTCGGATTTGCTCGCATCACGCCGATCAAAGAACGCGAACATGTGACTCATTATGTGTGGGTGATCGAAGATCTCTCTATTCGCAAAGAGTACGAAGAGAAGCTCGCACGACAAGCGCACTTTGATCCATTGACAGAGCTGCCCAACAGAGTGTTGTTTTTCGATCGTCTGTCACAGGTCGTCTCGCGAGCAAGGCGAGATGGTGACAAAGTCGCGCTGTTGGTTGTCAATCTCGATCACTTCAAGGACGTCAACAACACCTTGGGGCATCAATTTGGCGATCAATTGCTGTGTGCCGTGGCGCGGCGTTTACGTGAGAGTGTTCACGAGAGCCACACAGTCGCTCGGATGACTGGAGATGGTTTCGCCGTCGCGCTTGATGAAGTCGACATCCCCGATGTCGAAGTTGTGATCAACGAGATCCTACATGTCTTCTCACAGCCATTTGAAATCGACGGTCACGAGGTCTTTTCGACGGTGAGTGTTGGCGCTGCGATCTTCCCGAGCGACGGTGATGACGCGCGCACGCTTCATCGACACGCTGAGGCCGCGATGTTCCGGGCGAAGCAAAAGGGACGCTGCACGGCTTGCTTCTTCGCTTTTGAGATGAATCAAAAAGCGCAAGAGCGCATTCAACTCGAATCTCGATTACATCGAGCGATCGAGCGAGATGAATTGATGCTCGTGTACCAACCGATTATCGAAGCCGAACAAACGCATATCGTAGGGGTTGAGGCGCTCGTGCGTTGGGAAAATCGCGAGCTTGGGTTGATGGTTCCAGACCGTTTTATACCTCTCGCTGAAAACAACGGTTTGATCGTACCTATCGGAGCATGGGTTCTTCAGCAAGCCTGTCAGCAAGCGATGGAGTGGTCTGCACGTTTACCCCTTCGGATCGCGGTCAATGTGTCCGCACAGCAATTTAAATCGCCCTCCTTTTACGGAGAGATCGTCAAGGCCCTCGACGAGAGTGGTCTTGCTCCTGATCGCCTGGAGATCGAGGTGACGGAGCGTGTCTTGATGGATGACGCGCCTCAAATTCATCACACCTTTCTTCGCCTGCGCGAGCTGGGTGTGCGTCTCTCTATCGATGATTTTGGTACGGGCTACTCCTCACTCAGCTATCTCAAACGATTTCCCTTCGATGTCTTGAAGATCGATCGCTCCTTTGTGCGCGATATCCCGAAAGACAAAGACAACGCGCTGTTGGTTGAGTCTTTGATCTCATTTGCACATCGCATTGGGCTCGAAGTCCTCGCGGAAGGTGTCGAGACGCAAGAGCAGCTCGACTTCTTAAAGCGCTCTGGGTGCCAGCTGATTCAGGGGTATTATTTGGGCCGCCCCATGGGCGTTGAAAAGTTTGAAGCGTGGCTGGACACGCACTTGCAAAGTGCGTCTTCGCGAGGGACTGCTATCGAGTTGAAAACGGAAATGTGAGCAGTTTGGGGAGAGTCGTTGAGGAGAGGGAGCCTGGGGTGTCTTGGTGTTAGCGAATGCGTTTGATCTTGAGGATGGATTTTTTGTGGTCAAGCATGGCAAATGGACCGCGGAAGCTGACGATCATCGTCTCCGTTTTTTGTGTCTTTTTTTCGACAGTGATCAACACATCTCCACGTAACGTCCATGTTCCTTTGAGTTTTTTGGAGGGCTTTTTCTTGTTCTTTTTGTAGTAAGCGAACAAGAATTTTCCGTCCTTGCTGAAGGACAATTTGATCTTTGTGTGTTTGGGCAGCTTCTTTGCTTTGCCGTCAGGGCGAGAAATCGATTGAGCCTCCCACGTGCCTGTGAGAGTCTTGGCCGACGCGAGCGCTGGAAAACATAGCATCATCATCGCGATCGAGCAGATGAGAGTACGGAGAAGAGGGGAGGTTTGTTTCATGATGTATACCTTTCGTCTTGCAAAGGTCGTTTATGTGTCAGTGCGAAATGGAGCAGGGAGATAGTCTTCGGATGATTGTGCATCACCAAAAACAGCCTGGTTGGTTTCATCGAGCCGCAAGCTAAGCTCTTGTGCGAGTCGCCAAAGCAGTTTGGCGCCGATCAACGGCTCCGAAAGCAGAAGCTGTGTAAACCCAGCTCGCTCTAACTTGAGGAGCCTTGAGGGTTCGACAGCGCGAACTGTTGCGGAGCGTGGTCGCTTATTGAGCAGCGCCATCTCTCCGACGTGTTTTCCGGACTCAAGGACGGTGATCTCTTGTCCCCCACGTGAGACGCTGAGCATCCCTTCGAGGGCGATGTACATCGTCTCACTCGTGCTTCCCTCTTCGATCAACACATCGCCAGCTTCGCAGTGTTCAACGCTGGTGATGTTCATCACTTTGGAGAGCTCTTGCAGGTCGAGGTGCTCGAACAGGTAGACTTGGCGAAGTGTGTCATAGCGGAGCTGAAGATCTTCGGCACGTTGCTGGGCTTCTTCGGACAGCTCTTCGTCGGCTTCAGCGCGGACGATAAGGCTGGTGATGTTGTCTGAACCATCGCGCTGTCGTGCTAGCTCGATCAGAACCGCGGGGATCTCTTCGATTCCCAATTGAAGAATATTGCTGAGCTCACCGGGATCGTTGACGGAGTTGCTGAGGCCATCCGAACAAATCAAAAAGGTGTCGTTGGGGATCAAGTCGAAGAGGAGGGAGTCGACTTTGACGGAGGATTGAAGACCGATGGCCCGCGTCAGGATGTGGTTGCTGGGGTGGTGTTTTGCGGTCTCTGGGGTGAGCACGCCGCTGTACAGGAGCTCTGTGACGAGGGTGTGATCGGTGCTTAATTTGTATACTTTGCCGTCGCGTTGGAGGTAGAGGCGGCTGTCCCCAACGTGTCCGATCGCCGCGACATTACCGACACACAGAATCGCAGTTAATGTCGTCCCCATGCCCGCGTAGGATTGGTTGTCTACACTCATTTTGTAGACGGTGGCGCAGGATTCGGAGATGGCGTCTTTGAGCAGTTGTGTCACGGCGATACGCGCGGCTGGTGAGTCGTCGAATGTGTTGAGGATTTCTTTGCGTTCTTGGACGTAGGCGAGGACTGTTTTGGCTGCATTTTCGGAGGCCACTTCACCTGCTGCGTGTCCACCCATCCCATCACACACAATGTACAGGCCAAGATCCCGATCGAGAATATAGTAGTCTTCGTTGTGATCTCGAACGAGGCCGACGTCTGTTTGTCCTACACCGCTAATACGCATGATCTGCTCCTCAGCATGTCGTTGCAATTGATCGAGAGCCCATCTGATGATGGACGCTTCTGGGAAAATGTACGTGTCTACAAAGCCATCACCATACCGCAAACAACAGCATACAACAAGCGGTACCTGCATCGTGACAGACATGCAAATTGTTTCTGTCTTCTGCGATATGCTATGATGCCTCGATCGTCCAAAGAGCCCCTTCATGAGGCCCTTTGGTCTATGGCAATGATGTCATTTTGTAAGTGTTGAAGATCGTTGGATGCTTGTTTAGGAGGATTGATGGGCATTTCTCATGTCACGATTTTAGGTGGGGGATGGTGTGGACTTGCGGCTGCGCTCAAGCTACAGAAGGCGGGCATCCAGACCCTCATACTGGAAAAGCAACCCCAAGTAGGGGGGCTGGCCAAAACGCTGACATGGCGAGGTTTTCGCTATGACATAGGGGCGTCTTCTTTTTACACGACAGAGAAGATGGTCGCCGATGAGTTTCGGGCATTGATGGGGGGGACGTACCAGACGAGTTTGAAGCGCAACCAGTTGTGGTTCCAAGGACGCTGGGTGAGCTATCCTCTCAACATGAAATCGGCGTTTCAAATCCCGCTGCCGACGCTCGCGCGAGCGTCGGCAGAGTATGCACTCCTGCAGCTTCGGGAGAGGGTCCCGCTGCTGCCTACACCCAAACACAAAGATCAACGACAACACTACGGATACATCCTCGATCAGGTGATGATGAGCGAGTACGCTCGAAAAATATGGGAGAACCCGGTCAAATCACTTCACCCATCGTGGTCAGCCGGGATGAAAAAAGAACGCTCACCCATCGAGCAGCTGCGAGAGCTCTTTGAGGGGCTCTTTCGGGAACGTAACTCCCACACAGCGACCTTCCACAACCCTGCCAAAGGGATCGGCTCGATCAATGATGCGCTGGAGCTCGCGCTCCTCGAAGCCGGTGGTGAAATACGCACGGGCGCACGTGTCCACCGCATTTTTGCGCCAGATGGTGAGGTACAATCTGTACACTACCATTGTGACGGAGGAGAGCATCGACAACAGACGGACTATGTGTTCTCCACGATCCCGCTGCCATCGCTACTCACGCTCTTTGATCCGCTGCCTCCTCACGCGCTCACTGAGAACGCCTTTCAGCTGCGATACAGAGCGCTCGTCTTTTTGAACATCCTCCACGAAAACGCTGACGTCGATCCCTTCTTGCACTATTACTTCCCTGAACAGCGCTTTCCGTTTTTCCGGGCAGGATACGCGACACCTGTCTCGGCTGATTCGATGGGGCACAAACACGCCTGTCTCAACGTCGAATGGTTTTTGGAGCAGGAGGCGCCCTTGTTTGACGCCGATGCACACGAACTCTTCGATAGGTGTCGTGAGCAGCTCGAAGAGACGGGTCTGTTGCAACACCATCGTGTCCTTGAGTTGGATGTCCACCGCGAAGAACACGCGATGCCTGTACTCAACAAACGTAACATTGAGAGTCTTCGACAAGTAAAGAGCTATTTGACAGGGATTCGAAGGATTCGTGCGATTGGCCGTCAGGGGAGATTTGATCAGTCCGATCTGCTCGGCACTGTTCGCATGGGATTCCAGGCTGCGCGGGGGATCCTCGATGAACGTTCATCATCCCGTCGCCATCTGACCGCGGAGTCCTAAAGCTGTATGAGGTCCAGAAGGTCGTTGACTTTCTTTATGTTTTTGATGGGATGGTCGTGGGGATGGCTGGCTGCTTCGGCTTTTTGGTGGATCGTTTCTTCGGAGCCTTACGTGGAGCAGGTGCTTTCGCTTTTTTCTTTCGGATAGTAGGTGCTTTCGCTTTTTTCTTTTGGATAGTAGGTGCTTTTGCTTTTTTCTTTTGGATAGTCGGTGCTTTCGCTTTTTTCTTTTGGAGCGCTTGCTTGCTGGGGAACACCTGTTGCTTAAATCGCCGCAGTTTATTGTTCTTATAAACGCGGACAGATGGGCGAGGTATACGCTTTGTTCGTTTTTGAGGGGCGCGACGTCGACTCTTTCGTAGCCTCCGCTTCCGCGCGCGGCGAATACGTTCTGCGCGATTTCTTCGGCTTTTTCTCACGACTCCCAAGAAGTTCGACAAGAAGCGCGTGCTTTTCTTTTTGGCTTGTTTGGGGAGTCGTTTCCACCAAGAGGGACCGCGTACGGCTTTTCGACGATCGCGTTTGCGCGATGTTGTCTGCTTAGGGGCCTTGGCCTTGGGAGGGAGTTTGCTGAGTGGCGCGTGAGACAGACGGCACTGGCCTCGTTTGCCTTTACAGAAGACTCTGTAGGGGTGATTGGCCTTCATTGGTTTGGAGCTGATGATCTTGATCGCGGTGTGGTACATGTAAGGCGCTTTGCGCGCGGGCCGGCTGTATTTGAATTGCAAAGACGCCACACGAGAGACCCGCGTTAGCGTAAAGGACTGCAACCACTCCGGGACATTCATATCGTTGAGTCGTTTCGTGAGTTCCTTTTTCAGGTCGAGGATGGGGTCAAACAGCACCAGCGCTTTCAGGTTGCGGGTATTGGAGGCGGCGAAGATCGCTGCACCTGCGCCTGTCCCCTTGGCCACAATTCCAGCGTTTCTTTGCCATCTGTTGGGGTAGAGCTTGCGCAGGTAGTTGTAGGCTCGTGAGATGTCGTCTGCTTGTTTGTTGAGGTGCAGCGGAATTCTTCCTTTGCTCTCGCCATGACCGCGCTGATCAAATGTAAATACGTCGAATCCTTCGTTGAGAAGCGTGTTGAGTATGTCGAAGTTTTCCCATCGGTCGGTGCCATGATCGTGCACGAGGATGACAAGTCGCTTGTTCTGCTTCCAAGGAGTGTGAAGTTCGCCCTTGAGAAGGGTATTGCTGCGGCCTTCAAAGTAAAGCTCGACGTACTTTTTGGAGACGCTGCGCATTTTGCGTATCCAATAGCGGCTGTGTTTGACTTTTTTGACGGACAGCAGTTTGCTGCAGTAGTAATCGGCGAGGACCGCAGGGGTCAACAAGATGGCACAGAGCACGAGAGAGACCATCGCGAGCTTTCCAGCTTGTGCTTTTGTCATAACAACACCTGTTTGGGTGTTGTCCTCCGTTGTTTCAGCTTCGGGCTTTGGAGTCTCTTCCACTTCGTTCGGTGTCTCATCTTCAGCTTTGGGTTTTGAAGTGTCTTCAGCTTCGGATGGTGTCTCGTCTTCGGCAGTGACCTCTGCTTGGGTCTCTTCGGTGACTTCTTGTGTTTCGTTTGTCTCGGTGTTCTTGTCGTTTTCGTCTTCTTTATGCATCGCTCGGTGGTCTCCGATTGAAGGTGAACGTCCGTTTTCTTTTTGGGTGTATTTGTGGCACATCCGGATGGTGTGGGCAAGTCTCTTGTCGAGACAGGAGGTCGTGAGTGTCTGCAATATCCGATGATTTTAGAAGGCGGCCCGCCAAGAGAAGCCGATGACATCGTATGAGGATTCGTAGATCCCCTCTCCGATCACGATCGCGCCATCTGGGTTGAGAGGGTTAATTTGTCGCATGCATCGGATTTTTGAACCATCGGGACGTTGTTGTCCGCAGGTGGTCTTTTGGACGTCTCTTGTGTGTTGAAAGTAGTGTCCATAGGAGAGATCGAAGACCATTTTTTTCCACCGAAAGCTGATCCCGATACCGAGGAGGTGTTTGTTGGCGTCGACGAGAAAGACGCTATGTGTTTCGTCGGGAATCGCGCTTGTCTCGAAGGCATACCCTGCGTGAAGTTGGATGCTGGAGGTCAATGTGAAGGTCCCACCGAGTCTGACGGAGAGCGCGTCCTGAAAGTCCCTAGGGAGAATGGTGTCGGGGATTTTGTATCGCCCGATGGTGGGGACATTGTTGACCCAAATGCCAGGTGGATCGATGGGGTTGATCGTGACCTCTTTGAGTGAAGACCAGCCTTCGTAGACAAATGCCAGTTCGATGTTGTGCTTGTTCATCAGCGTGGCGCGGACTGCGGCGCGTAAGATCAGCGGGAGATTGAGGCTGGTGGTGGTGTCTTCTCCTTCGACAGTTGCGTCGTCAAAGAGCGCGTGTGTAGGGAGTCGGACCTTGAGTTTTCCGTTAAGTGTGATCGAGACAGGGAGCTGGATACTTGCGGCGAGGTCGAGCGCAAAGTTGGATGTGTCGACGACTCTCCCCCACACACCTGCGTTGGCCGTGATATTGATCCACGAATCCCCGACAGCCTCTGCGTACAGATCGAGCTCTTTGTCTTCTGGGCCTCCGAATATACCGAGATAGGCAGAGGTCGCAGAGGCGAGCCGAATGGATGCCGACATGTTTTGGATGCCTGCACCAAGTCGAAAACGCGGATGAGGGGACCACGCGACCGCGATGTGACTGATCACAAAGAGGCTCTCTGTGAGGTCGATCAGGGCGTAGCGTTGTGCTCCTTTTTCTGGAAACTTGAGGTGCGCAGCATAAGGCGCGTAGATGCCTCCAGCGATCGTGATATTCGGCTTTTTGAACCCGTAGCTAAACAGCATCGAGGGATCGGGGAGAGGAGGCGCTTCGTTTTTGACAGGGTCGTATGTCTTGAGTTGTCCGTTATCGTCGATACGTGAAGCGCGTTGGTATGTGACGTGTGTAAAGATCACGCCAGCGTCGATCAGTGTTTGGAATCCTTTGAGCTCGACGAGATTGGCTGGGTTGTACCATAGGGATTGAAGCGTCTCGCCACCACCGATACTTGCACCGCCTCTTGCGAGAGGTTGGACGCCACGACCTGGAATGTAAAAACCAGCTCCCCAAGCGTAAGACCCTGTGAGATGGAAAGTGAGCAGGCTGAGAGCTATGAGCCACCACTTGAGGCGCGTTTGCGTGGTGTGGACAGAGGTGTCGAAGGGCATGGTCTTCACCAGGGTCGGTTGAGGCGTTTAGCGCGTTTCTTCACGGAGGAAGTCGATGTGCTTGTGGATCTTATGGAACAGCGGCTTGGTGTCTTTGAAGAAGTCGTAAAAGGTCTTCTCCTGTTTGCGCTGGAGCTTCTTTAGCGCTGTGATGGTTTGTGTGAAGGACGCGCCAAGTTCGGTCTGTTGACTGATAGGACATTGCTCTTCGAGCGCTTCCATTCGATGTCGCCAGTTTTTGGAGAAGTCCTTCCACAAGAGAAGATGGCGGCCATTGCGATCACCGTGGCGCATCTTAAACCAGAGGTCTTTGGAGGTCTCTTCCAGATCGTGATCGAGCCCTCGTAAGCGCTTGACACATTTTTTGAGGTGTCGTGGTTTGATCAGTGTGTACTTTCCTTGAGGAGAGCGCAACAACACATTGGGTTGGGTGGTCACGGCCTGATATGCTGAGATAAAGATCGCCAGCGTAAATCCTCCGACAAAGATCACATAAAGCACGAGGATGAGACGCTTTCCAAGCCTGTGGAAGGATTCTCGTGCTTCATCCATTTCGACATCTTCTGTCGATACATTGGTCGCTTCAGGGTTTTGTTCCTGGTCTTCTTTGGACGCCGGACGCTGGGTTTCGGACATATTGGCTCCTGGTGAAGATGATGATGCTTTCGGTTATCCCGCGCTTTGCGAGAGTCCATCGCATTCTATATGTGTCACTGTAGAGATGGCTCCACAGTGTGTCTGTACAAAGATGGGTGAACATGCACAGGTGGATGATGTCTTTTTGTCTACCAAAAAGCCGCCCACTCTACAAGTCATAAGGCCATCAGATGAAAAAAAGTGTACTAGAGAGGGAGAGCTTGCAGGAGGGAGCGAGGGGAGTTGGGGGATGATATTGGAGCTTGTTACTCGGCAGGGGAGATGTTTTTCCAGCCACGTACACGAGCGTTAAATGTGTATTTGAGCAGGCCTGTTGTCCAGCCCGAAGGCATCTCTCCTTTGAGATAGAGAGTGACGCGACCTGAACGTTTACGGAGGCTGATCATGCTTTTTCCTTTGCCGTCTTTGATCAACGTTCTGTTGAGGCTTGGGCGGTTGAAGGAGTAGCGGATCGTTTTGAAGTACTGCTTTCCAGAGGCGACAAACATCGGCATCATTTGCAAGCGACGACCAGCCCGTCCAACACGGAGTCGTTTCATCAGTGGGAGTGACCATTGGTATTGGATGAAGTGTTTGGCGCGTGTGTCTTCCATCGCCTCGATCTTGGCGTTGACTTCAAAGGGACCGTTCATCTGGTCCTTCATGTCTTTGTATTTGACCTGGACGAGGTTGTCGCCGATCTGGAGTTTGGTCGTCTTGATGTTGTAGTTGGGCATATTTTGTCCGGTGACGGGGTTTTTGACGCTCATCTTTCCGGTCGATTTGAAGTCGCTCATGTGGGGAAGTTTGTAGAAGATCTCTTTGGCACCGCCGAGGATGATGAAGGTGACCTGAAAGTCGCCTTTGCTGTACTCTGAAGCCTGTACTTTGACAGGGTTTTTGGCCATCGCTTTGAAGAAGGGGTTGTTCTCGTACATTTTGAGCATGGTGGAGGCGGCTTTGACGCGGCTTTTGCTCTCTTCTTGTGCGAGATAGAAGCGGGAGATATCTTTCAACCCACCTTTCTCCTTGAACATCTTGAGGTACTTCATCTCTTTGGCGCGCTCTGCGTTGGTCTGTGAGCCGAGCTGTTGGTGGGAAAATTCTTTGCTGAGCGCGAGGTAGACAGGGACAAAGTTGGGGTATGTCTGGGCGATTTGTTTGAAGGCGGCGATGCGTTGTTTGTCTTCGAGCAGCTTGGCGTGTGCGAAAGATACCGCAGGGTTTTTCGGGTACTTAGCCTTCAGTCCGCGATAAATACGGCGTGTTGCGGAGATGCCCTCGGCGTTTTTGAGCAGGTCTTGGTAGGACAGGTGTGGATCGACATAGCGGCGGTTGAAGGTGATGTATTTTTCGTACGCTTTTCGTGCTTTCGCGCGGTCGCTTCGCATCATGTAGACACGTGCGTTGTGGTAGTAGTCTTGATCTTTTTGTGGATTTGCGATGACACCGCCGAGATTCCCGATTTTTCCGATACCTTTTTTGATGTCGTTGATGCCTTTTTTGATGTCTTTCACATCTTGCTGAATGTTAAACAGGGTGTTCTGGATGCGCTGCAACGGGGTGATGTTACTCGCGAGAAAACCGCGTTTTTTCTGTCCTGCGAAGGCGTTAAAGCTAAAAAATCCGATGAAGAAGATGCCGATCACTGTGCTGTACGAGAAGGCCTTCACAAAGAAGCTACTTGAGACCGCGTCATTGTACTGTGCGATGTCGATGCTCCCACCGTCGAGTGCGCTATCGAGCTCTTTCTTTTTGTTGCCAAACCAGACATAGCCTGTCCAACCTGCGAGAGACAAGCAAACGACCGCAAAGATCAGCGTCCACGGACCAAGTGGTGTTAGCAGGTCAGCGATCGAGCCTCCCCCAATACCGAGGATTGCCCCCATCTTTTTGGCGGAGTTCAGTTGATCTTTCATGCCAATGGCGTTTTGATACATGACCCGCGCGGTCGAGTTTGTGACCTGACCGGAACCCGGGTTTGTTGGTGATTCCATATTTCCTACCTCGTTTTTTGGGTTTGTCTGTGACATTGCAGCAGAGAATAAAAGTCTGTCTAAGGAGTGTCAACCTCTGTGATTTTTGTTTCGGCGAAGGACTCCTCAAAGAGCTCCATCAACTGCTCAATCGAGAGTGTTCCTGCCTGTTCAGAACCTTCGAGAAGAGCGTCTGCGAGTGCGCGCTTTTGTTGGTGTAGCGCGAGGATCTTCTCTTCGACAGAGTCTTTGGTGATGAGTCTTATGATCGTCACGGGCTGTGTTTGTCCAATGCGATGGGCGCGGTCTGATGCCTGCGATTCAACCGCTGGATTCCACCAAGGGTCCATGTGGATCACGTAGTTCGCCTGTGTCAAATTGAGCCCCACACCTCCCGCACGTAAGCTGATCAAAAAGAAGTCCACCTCACCGCTCTGGAATCTTTCGATACACGTTTGCCTCTGTGTTTGTGGTGTGCTCCCGTCCAGATACACGTAGGAATACCCAAGTCGATCGAGTGTCTCTTGTAGGATCTTGAGGTGTTTGACAAATTGACTGAATACAAGCGCTTTGTGTCCACCCTCTCGGAGCTCTGTCGCGAGTTCTGTGAAGCGTTGGAGCTTGCTCGATTCGACTTTTGATTCTGGTAGGACGAGTTTGGGGTGGCAGCTCGCCTGTCTGAGCTTGGTCAGCTCACTGAGGATCAAGAAGCGTCTCTGTGCAGTCGGAGAGTCGTTATTGCTGATACGCTCTTGTGCCCGTCTACGGAGCGCCTCGTAGATGTGGGCTTCTTCTTTGCTTTGCTCGATCAACTCGTTAATCTCGGTTTTTTCAGGGAGATCATCGAGCACGTCTTCTTTGCGTCTGCGTAAGATAAATGGTTTGAGTAGGCGACGCAGACTTTGCCGCGTGAGGGTGTCGTCGTATTGCTCGATGCGTTTGGAGAAGTGCTCTTTGAAGTGGCGTTGTGTCCCAAGCAACCCTGGGTTGAGGAAGTGAAATAAGCTCCACAGTTCGTCGAGGTTATTCTCAATCGGGGTCCCGGTCATTGCGACCTTGTGCTGGCCTTTGAGCGCTGCTGCTGCACGGGCGCGTTTGCTCTGTGGGTTCTTGATCGCCTGTGCTTCATCGAGGACGACACACGACCACTCGATCTCTTGGAGAGAGGGGCGCTCTATGTGCAGCAGCGCATAACTACACAACAACACATCTCCTCTCCCTAAAGCTGCGATGTTTTCTGCCCGATCTGAGAAGTGATGTAGGATGTGACCTTGTAGAGAGGGTGTGAAGCGGCTGATCTCTTGTTGCCAATTGAACAGCACAGAGGTCGGCGCGACGACGATTGAAGGGCCTTTGCTCGCATAAGTCGAGATCATCGCGAGACTTTGCACAGTCTTTCCCAAACCCATATCATCTGCGAGACACGCGCCCAACTCCCATTGCCCCATTCTCATAAGCCACTGAAATCCACTCTCTTGGTAAGGTCGCAAGGTCGCTTGAAAGTCTTCTGGGACTGGATGCGTACGCTGCTCGATGTGTCGGCTTTTTTGTGTGTATGCACGCCACTTCGCGCTCGCAGTCAGCGTGCTCTCCTGTAACAATTGATCAAGTGTCAATCCCGCGACTTTTGGGAACAGTGCGCTCTCTTCTTCTTCTCTGTGTGGGAGTCCACGTAGCATCCTGAGCTTTTCTCGAAGCTGCGCTGTCAATGCGATAAATCGACCATTGTCTAGCTCGACAAAGCTACCCGAAGTGTTCTCCATTAACTTGAGCAGATGGGTGAGCTGGATGATATATCCCTCGTCAAGCTCGATAGAACCGGAGAGTGCAAACCATCCGTCTCTCTCGTCGATGTGAAGGTGAAGGTCTGACCAGTCCTTTTCTCCGATGACTTCGAATGACTTCCCTTGTGGCCATTTGATCGTATACAGATGTTGTACTGCGCGCAGCTCTGCGAGGACATGGAGCGCGTCCAAGGGCAACTGAATATACCATTGTCCCAGCTCTTCTTCGTAGCTGAGCAGCGTTGGACAGGCTTGAAGGAGCGCTTCTTTGCTTTGTCTCTCTGTGTCAAAGTCGCGGTGGGTTTGAAAGGTCTGTCCCTCTGTGTGGAAGAGCAGCTGTGGGCTGCCTTCACCTGGGGGGTACGTTGCTCCTATATTTCCGAAGGGGCGGACCCATAGCGCGACTTGTAACCCCGACTCTTTGGGGCGTAAGTACACGTGAAGATGGGGATCTGCCTGCACTTGCTGGGCTTGTGCGATGTCCCCTGTTACTTCGGAGTGGATGGGGAGAAGAGGGGCGAGCTGATGAAGCATGTCGAAGAGTCTCTCTTGTCCCCAAGTCGGGATCGTGAGACCGTGTTTCCCTACAATTTCAGCGATCTGAAAGTGAGCCTCTTGGAACTTCGTCAGGTGCAGTGTGTGTGCGTCGGCATGTGTGAGCGCGATCTCTTCCTTGTTGGGGAATGGTCGCAATTGTACGTTGACGCTCTCCTCTCGCTGGGTCTTGATATAGAGCGCTGGTGGGACTTCCCGCAATTGGACGGGGATGCGCTCTTTGCCTTGCTGAAGGCAGAGGTGGGGGTGGTCTACCAGCTCGAAGAGCGCTTCTGCATCTAGCTCAAGTGGGCCATTGGAGTGGCTGTAAACACCCTTGTACATGATCACAACTTCGTTTTGCCGCAGCGCTGTAGGTTGGATGTATTGGCAGACGACATGGTCTTTTGGATCGAGGTAGTCGAACTCATCGATGAATCTGTATAGTCTATCCAGTCCGATCACTCGCCCTTTAGACCACGTTCCGTCCTTTTTGCGCTTTTGGTAAATAGGCCTGGGGAGGATGCTTTTTTCGAGCTCAAAGAGCCACACAAGTCGCTTTGTTTTCTCCTCTTGTCGGTTCCCTGGAGTGTTGTGTGTAGGGGAGATGTTGGAGAGGGCTTCGAGTGCAAACTCCCACGCTTGTTTGGGGGTCCACTCCTTTGCGAGGGGCACACAGGAAGAACGACGCTCGGTGTCGAGTTGGGTGTAGTAAGTGTTGTGGGGAAATTGTCTCTTGAGCAACGCCGCAATCTCGTCTGCGAGCCAGAAGTAGCCGTGTTCTTTAGCCGCTGTCAGATCATCTTCGAGTTGTTTGGTCCAGCTGCGAGGGTATGGTTCTTCTGTGATGGTATAGGCAAGCGCGAGCAAAAATCGGGCGTAGGGGACAAGCTCGTCGAGGTCCTCCGAGAGGATGAGAGGGGCTGTGTTTGAGGTGGTATATTGGTGGAGGAATGCGAAGATCTCCAAAGCCTTCTCATAATAGGAGTGGGAGAGGCTCAGCGCCTCCTCTCCTTCGAAGGGGAGATCTGTCAAGAGGAGACTGAGTGTGGCATGGCAGCAAGCCACAAAGTTTTTGTTGAAGAGCCGCTTGGGTAAACGCTCGTTGTACACCATGTCAAAGTGTTCTCGGGATTTCGGGAGTTGATACAGGAGCAGGTGCGCGGCGGCCTTGATGGAGAGGGCAGAGGGGGACATATTGTTTTCGAGGAGCGCGAGCGCGTCGTGAGGGGAGCCCTCCCACAAAGACTGCTGTGCTAACAGACTGTAAAGCTCATCTGGACAGTCTTCGATGTTGGCACAATACAGCTCCAACAGTTGGGAGTAGTGCTGGTGGGAGGAGAGCGTATGAAAACAGTGTTCGAGCAGGTATGCGAAGATCCTCGTGAGGGTGGTGGGGGGAAATTGTGTAAACCACGTCGGTACGAAGACTCTTTTGATAAGCGCAAAGAGAGGGTGAGGGTGTTGGTGTCGTTCGTGCAACAACTCCGCGAGGAATAGCACACGGTCCCATCGGTGCGTGTAGAGGCTGATGCGAAAGTCTCGACCTATATCCTCCGCCGTCTTGGCGATTCGTCTGGTGTTCGCTTTGTGCAGGAAGTGTGTGCGTGGAGTCTGTCTGAGCCACAGGTCGTAATGACCGGACTGAAAAGTCTCTTGAGCGACGACCTCCTGCAAGAGCGGAGAGAGAGAGAACCCATCGTGATGTTCATGGATGAGTGTTCTCTGTTTAAGAAGGTGCAGTGCATCGCTGAGGCTTTGTTGGGTCCAGCGCTTGCCTTGCCGCTCAATCCCAAGCTCAGTGAGTTCTTTTTGGAGCGCATTGAGTGGGAGCGGTGCAAAGAAGAGTGACAAGACGCGTATCAGATCTTGGTAAAGGGATGGAAGCTCCTCGAATACAGAGAGAAGTTCTATCTGTTTGGCTTGGTTTTGTTCAAACACGGAGTGGTCCTGACGTTGTGAGCGGGTGAATGGCTGGGATGGGGGATGGAGTAGGCAAGGAAAGAGCGGTCTTAGCGAATGCCGTGCATCCATTTTTTGATGATGGGGCTGAGCAAGAGCAGGAAGACGCCGGCTGCAACAGCAATAAAGCCAACTGTTGTGAACACTTTTGTGTAGATGGGGAGTGTCTGCGCTGGCGTCAACTCATACGTCTGGAGTGTGACCAGTTTGGACGCAAACTCCACCGCAGGCGTTTGACTGAAGCTGCCGAACAAGTCTTTGGCGAGGGAGGTCGTATCAGGTGCTGTGAGCCCTGCGACGAACTTTCCTGCTTGGTGCGCGATCGAGGAGGAGAGGAACCAGATCCCCATGATAAACCCAACGATGCGTGTTGGAGATAGCTTGGTGACGAGTGAGAGTCCAACAGGTGAGAGACACAATTCACCGAGTGTGTGGAGGAGGTAAGCGAAGATCAAGAAGTAGACTGGGACCATACCATCTTTGGCGAAGCCTTGACCAAAGGTAAATCCGAAGAAACCAACGCCGAGCAGGATCAAGCCGAGGCTGAACTTGATCGGGGCGCTTGGCTCGATGTTCTTTTTGTTCATCAGGTTCCAGATGCCGGAAAAAGCAGGCGCGAGGAGGATGATGAAGAGTGGGTTGACACTTTGGAACATCGAGGTCGCGAGTTTTTGCCCGAACATGACCTTGTTGACGTTTTCTTTGGTGTAGAGGGTGATCGCGGAGCCTGCAAGCTCGAAGAAGGTCCAAAAGAGGGTGGTGAATA
Organism: Deltaproteobacteria bacterium; assembly: GCA_002731275.1. Classification (GTDB taxonomy): domain Bacteria; phylum Myxococcota_C; class UBA6777; order UBA6777; family UBA6777; genus UBA6777. Next base: position 89,905 of record PCBK01000098.1, read on the forward strand.
ACAATAAGATGACGATAACCCAGAGTCGCTGTCCTTCTTCGTGATTTTCATCTCTTGCGCCCATCACGACGAGGTAGCCAAGCATCGATACTCCGAGGAGACCGAGACCCACGTCGAGGACTTCGTTGTGTTGGATGAGGATCATCAAGAGGGGAAGGGCGAGGATACTCGCGAGATAGATCAGCCACTCGTTGGGCAAGATGAACTTCTCTTGTGAGAGCAACTCGGCATCGGGTGGGGCACCTTTGTCTTCGAAGACACCCATACGTTGACCGATCATAAAGACGACGAGTCCCAACACCATACCGACACCGGCGAGACCAAAGCCGTAGTGCCATCCGGCAATTTCGCCGATCGCTCCACACGTCAGCGGGGTGAGAAAGGCACCAGCGTTGATCCCCATGTAGAAGAGGGTGTAGGCACCGTCTTTGCGGGGGTCATTTTTTTCGTAGAAGGTGGAGATGAAGCTGGAGATGTTGGGCTTGAAGAAGCCATTGCCGAGGATCAACAGGGCGAGGGCGAGGAAGAAGACGAGTTTGTACTCGAATGCCATCGCGAAGTGACCGGCCGCCATGAGGATACCACCCCAGAGGATGGCTTTTTGGTAGCCAAAGAGTTTTTCGGCGATCAGTCCACCGAGGATAGGTGTCGCGTAGACCATCGCACCGTAGGCTGCGTACACACCGTACGCATCTTTCTTGGTATATTTGAGAGCAGAGACCATGTACAACACGAGCAACGCGCGCATACCATAGTAAGAGAAGCGCTCCCAAAACTCCGCAAAAAAGAGAAAGAAGAGGGCTTTGGGGTGGACTTTTCTATTCATAAAGATGACCGCGCCGATCCAAATGATGACTGCGGCCCAGGCTATCGCCATTATCGCATATGGGTGCATGACTGAAACTCCTGTCTCGAACGCCGTGTAATGGGGCGTTCTTCGTCTTGCTTGGGTGTCTTGAGGAGAATGAGCTTATCGTTATTAGCTCGTGTATCCTAGCAAAGCAAGTCGTTTGCGTCGAGCGTTTTTTTGAAGGCTCTTTTCTGGTTCTCTTCTGCCCTTCATCAGTCATGCACAAGAACATTGTGGTGTCTTGATGTCCCAGTTTTCTTGTGTATACACTTGGCACATCTTCTTTTGCCTGGAGGTGAAGTATGTATCGAGAAGCTGCGATGTCTGGTCGGTTTTATCCTGCGAATGCATCTACATTGGACGCGATGGTGCGTCAATATCTCGAAGTCCCTGTTGAGACCTCGAAGGTGAGGGGGGCTGTCGTCCCCCATGCGGGCTATGTCTACTCAGGCGAAGTGGCTGGGAGGACGATCGCGTCGATTGAGCTCCCTCAAACGGTGTTGTTGATGGGTCCAAAACATACCCGCTTGGGAGAGCATTCTGCGATCATGCATCGTGGCGCGTGGTCTTTACCTGGCGAAGCTGTCCCCATCCACGAGGCTCTCGCCGATCATTTGTTACAGGGGCTTCCTGGTGTGGTCGTCGACGCAGAGGCGCATCGTGAGGAGCACGCGCTGGAGGTGATTCTTCCGTTTTTGCGAGCGAGACGCCCTGATGTGCGTTTTGTGCCCCTTATTCTGGGGTTTCGCTCATACGCTGCTTGTGAGGAGCTTGGTCGTGCGCTCGCGAAGCTGCTTGAAGAGTGGGATGAAGAAGTCCTTGTCATCGCTTCTTCCGATATGAATCACTTTGACACACATGATGAAACACTTCGTAAAGATCAGATGGCGCTCGACAAGTGCCTCTCATTTGATCCACAGGGATTGTACGAGGTCTGTCGGGAGCATGACATCAGCATGTGTGGTGTCGTCCCAACGACGGCGATGATGGTGATGCTCGCACAGGAGGGCATCAACAGTACACGGCTTGTACAACACATGACGAGCGGTGATGTGTCAGGAGATACACGCAGTGTCGTTGGCTACGCTGGGATGCTTATGGGGTGAGGTGTGGGGAAACAGAGAGGGGAAAAATGAAGCTCTACTTTCGTTGTTCAATAGGAACGTAAGCGCGTTGGGCTGGGCCTGTGTAGAGCTGGCTTGGGCGTCCGATGCGGACACGTTCAGCGTTGATCATCTCATTCCACTGGCTGATCCATCCGACTGAACGGCCCATTGTAAAGATCACGGTGAACATATTGGTGGGGATACCGAGGGCACGCAGGACGATCCCTGAGTAAAAGTCGACGTTGGGGAACAGTCGTCTAGAGGCGAAATATTCATCTTGGAGAGCTGCTTCTTCGAGTGCCTCGGCGACTTCGAGGAGGGGGTCATCGACTTGCAGGTCTTCGAGCACCTGTTGACACATGTTGCGCATCAATTTGGCCCGTGGGTCGTAGTTTTTGTAGACCCTGTGTCCAAATCCCATCAACCTGAAGGGATCATCTTTGTCTTTCGCACGTTCGAGTGCCTTGGCGATATTCTTGGTGCTGCCGATGTCCGCGAGCATTTTGATGACGGCTTCGTTGGCGCCACCGTGAGCAGGTCCCCACAATGTACCGACGCTCGCGGAGATACAGGCGAAGGGGTTGGCCTTGGATGAGCCTGCGAGTCGGATGGTCGAAGCCGAAGCGTTTTGGCCATGATCGGCGTGTAACAAGAACAACAAGTCCATGGCTTTCGCTGCGATGGAGTTGATGGCGTAAGGTTCTGTTGGGTAGGAGAACATCATGTGGAGGAAGTTGGAAGCGTACCCGAGTTCGTTTCGTGGGTAGGGGAAGGGCTCGCCCTTTGAATAGCGGTAGGCCCAGGCTGCGATGGTCGGGATCTTGGCGATCAGACGGTGGGCTGAGACCTCGCGACTGTTGGGATCGGAGATGTCAAGTGAGTCGTGGTAGAACGCGGACATTGCGCCGAGAATTCCGACCATGATCGCCATAGGGTGGGCGTCTCTTCGGAAGCCTTTGTAAAATTCGCGCAGTCCCTCGTGCAGGAGTGTGTGGTGGGTGATGAGGTCTCGGAACTTGTCATACTCGCCTTCTGTGGGAAGTTCACCGTAGAGGAGCAGGTAACAGACTTCGAGGAAAGAGCTGTGCTCGGCGAGCTCTTCGATGGGGTAGCCGCGAAAGAGCAGGCGACCTTCTTCACCGTCGATGAAGGTGATTTTACTCTCACAGGCAGCGGTGCTGACAAAGCCAGGGTCAAATGTGTAGAGATTCATCTTCTTGCGAAGTTGGTTGATGTCGATCACAGGGACACCATCGGTCCCCCGTAAGATCGGAAGATCCATCGATTGTCCGGTGGAGTGGTCCGTGATCGTGACGTAATCTTTCCCTTGTATGCTCATTATATCTTTCCTTTCGTCCAAAGGCGTAGGGATACCTCCCATCAAACGCTTTCTATTGTGCGTCAGGATACTCGATCATGTGATGTGAAGCCATTGAAATATCGATGGGGATGGTGTGGGGAGTTCAATTATTTGGTGTTTTGGGCAGGCGTGCTTGTGGGTTGTTTGATCACATTGAATTGAACGCGCCTGTTTTTGGCGCGGTTCTCTGTGGAGGTGTTGGGGACGAGTGGTTTGTTCATCCCGTAACCCTCGTGGGTGAGACGTTTTGCGTCGATTTTGCCGCGCGTGACGATAAATTGGAAGACCGCCTCTGCCCGTTTTTTCGAGAGGTTCATGTTAAAGGTTTTGTCACCGACATCGTCTGTGTGCCCTTCGATACGAAGGCGCATCTTGGGACGACTCTTGAGGACAGAGATGACCTGCTCGATGATGCCATATGAGCGCTTATTGATGGTGGCGCTTCCTGTCTTAAATTCGATCTTTTGAAGGATCTTGATCTCCTCTTTGGTGACCTCGATCAGGACTTTTTTGGGGCATCCGATTTTGGTCTTCTTCGTGGCGACTTTGACCCCTGGCACATCAGGGCACGCATCGAGTCTATCGATAATACCGTCTTTATCACGATCAGTATCTGGGCAGCCGTTGTTCTCTTTGGGGCCTTTTTGCTTGGGGCATTTGTCGATGTTGTCGGTCAAGCCGTCTTTATCTTGATCTCCCCAGGGGCATCCTTTGTTCTCTTTCGGGCCGCTTTTTTCCGGGCATTTGTCGATGTTGTCAGTTAAACCGTCTTTGTCTTTGTCTCCCCAAGGACAACCATCGTTCTCTTTGGGACCTTTCTGTTTGGGGCATCGATCGATGTTGTCTGTGACGCCGTCTTTGTCGATATCTGTGAGTGGACAACCTTTATTGAAGGTCGGACCGATCTGTTTGGGACATCGATCCACGTTGTCCTTGAGTCCATCGCCGTCAGAGTCTGGCCAGGGGCAACCCCGGTTTTCTTTGGGGCCTTCGACACTTGGGCAGCGATCAATGTTGTCTGTGAGGCCGTCTTTGTCGCGGTCGTACTTACGTGGTGCCCACGTGACACCCCCAAGGGCGCGTAGCGTTGGTGTCCCATATCCTGCGATGATGCCGACCGCGACACCCAATTGGACGGCAAGATCGAGATTGGAAAGAGGGTAGATTTTTGCGCCGATGTAAGCGTCAATGGGGATTTTATTCCATGTCATCTCTGTGGAGAGAATCCCTGAACCGGTCAACTCGAAAATCAGGTCCAGCGTATTAGGGGCGACCCGAAGCCGACCTCCGAGGCTGTAAAAGAGTTCATGTTGTAGATCGAGATCCACAAATGTCGTGGGAGGGAGATAGCGATATCCTACGTTCAAGGCCAGTTTAAAAGACTGGAAGCGTTTGCTAAGCGCGAGGAACCCACCCAATCGGAAGCCATCTTCTCCATTGAAGCGTTGTGTGTCTCCTGTTGGGGCACCCGCATACAACATAAACGCCAGTGAGACAAAGTGTTTGTGTTCTTGAAGAGCCTGTAACTTCACACCGAGTTTGAGATCGGATAAGGCGAAGCCTGTGACGCTCTGATCGCGATCTGCATCTGCAAACGCCGGATGGTCTGGGATGTGACCTGTTTGATACAGGGTCATGGGGAGGACGAGATGGACGTCAAGCCAGGGGAGGATCCCGAATCCTGCGGCGAAGTCAGCACCTATTTGATGTGAGATGATGGGGACGCTTCTGCCGCCTCCACCTTGCGCGACCATCGGGTGATGTCCGTAGTTGACGAGGAAGCCAGCGTGGTACGAAAATTGTCCAAGAGTCTCGCCTGATTGGGTCTGAAACATGCCTCTTGGATCAAACCAGGGGCGGAATTGTTGAACTTGAAATGCCCTTGTCGTCGACTGAGCTGATGAGATAGATGGGGAGAGGATACCTACACAGAGCAACTGGAGAAAGAGATAATATCCAAACCAGGTGTGTGTGGTGGATGGTTTGTATGTGAGCGGCTGCGTGAACATAGGAATGTGTGCTCCATCAAGAGGTCTTTTCCAAACTCTTTTTTATCCCACGGCCCAAGGCCTAAAGAGGGTCATCGATGAATCAAGGGGCAAGCTGCCAAACGAGGACGTCACTGCCATTTGAGGTCAGATTGGTTCCACCCAACGTACCCGCACCGTTAAGGGAGCCTGTAATGAACACATTGCCATTCGCGAAGGTGATGTTGTTCACGACTTCCTGACCTGTGCCTGATGAGTTTCGAACATACTCAATGCTGCCTGAGGCGTTGACTTTGATAACAAACACATCAATGTCTGCCGAAGTGTATGGCGTTGTGCCAAGTGTGACGGGTTTGGCGTTTTGAACGGTAGTGTTGATGTAGCGGTCTCCGTTGGGTGATACGGCCATCGAGACGCGATTGAGATTGGTACCTACGAGGCTGTTTACATCACCAACATTGATGCCTGAGAGCCATTTCCCTGTGGAGTCGATACTTGCGAGGAAGATTCTGTTGTTCAATGTCTTTTTATTGATTGCATACGTACCCACAGAGAAGTCTCCTGTTGCGTACCCCGTTGTGTGCATCACATTGTTGCTGTCTATGGCAATTTTGAATGGATAGACGATGACATTTGCTGTATCGGAGGAAAGTCTGACCCATTGCCATGTCCCTGTGCTGTTGAGTTTTCCTACAAACATAGGCCTTCCGTTTGTCGTGACTGTCGCGCTCACAGTTCCGAATGTGTATGTCCCTGTGTTGTTCAAATAGCCGAGCACATAAACATTTCCACCTGAGTCTGTTGTGAGGGCGTGTCCACGAGCTTGCAAAGTCGCGTGATTGCTGCTTCGTGCGGTCCATTGGTGGACTCCATTGGTGTTTAATTTGGTGACAAAAGTCTCCAGGGCATTGGACGCGGTGGTGATCGCCGGGCTTCCCGCAACATTGAAGGTTCCTCCTGCATAACCAGTGAAATAGACATTTCCTTGTGTGTCGACATGGAGTGCATTTTTGTCTGTGTAGAAAGTGCCTCCCACTGTTGATTTTGCCCACGTGGGATTCCCAAGGGTGTCGAACTTTGCGACGATCAGTTTGTGGTTGCTGTTAAATGGGGTGCTTGCGAGAGTCACGTTTCCATTGTCGTTGTATTGAAGTGTGTAAATGTTTCCGACACCATCGACCATAAGTCCTCTCGGATGGTCGTGATTGGTTCCTGAGAGACTTCTTGCCCAGACGACGTCACCGCTGGCATTTAATTTGAGCAGAGCAAGATCAGCGCCACCACCCGCTGAGAGTGTGACGGGCCCACCTGTTGTTGTGAGTGTGAGTGTATTGTAGTAATTGCCCAATACATACACATTGCCCTGCTTGTCGACTGCGATGTGTTCGCCAATCTGTGTATCTGCAGCGTTGACATTGTTGATGATGGGGGTCGTGCATGTGCCAGCCCCACAGTACTGTGTGGCGCCACATGCAGTGCCACATGAACCGCAATTGTTTTTGTCGGATGATAGGTCTGCACAACCTGTCGCTGCACAATAGAATTGCTTGGAAGGACAGCTCAATGGGATCTGCCAGATAAACATATCGTAGGCGTTGGAGCGGAAGGATGTACCACCGAAATTACCCACACCAAAGAATTGACCCACGAGATAAAGCGCTTGGTTTTTGTAAAGAATGTTGAGCGCTTGTTCTGCGCTCGTTCCTTTCGAGCGTGCGACCCATTCGACGTTGTCTGATGTGTCGACTTTTATCACGATGGCGTTGTTGTTTCCTGTGGGGGTGAGTGGGATTCCATTGATTTCGGTTTTAGGGGAGTTTCCTCCCACCGTGCTGATGTAGCGATTTCCTGAGGGATCAATGTCCATGCGGACGAAGGTCGGATTTGCGATATCTTTTCCAAGCCGTTTGGCTGTTTTCCAGGAGCCAGCTTTGTCAAGTGTCAGAAGGAACAGATCATCGGTCCCTGTGCTTTTGTTCACAGTAAGCGTTCCAGCCTGGAAGCTACCTATTCTAAAGTATCCGGCAAGGTGGATCTTTCCGGATGAATCGACTTTGATGGAGTAAGGTTGGACGATCGCGTTGCTGGTGTTGCTGGTCGCTCTAGCCCATTGCCACTGTCCTGATGCATTGAGCTTCGCGACAAAGACATCCTTTCCATTTGTGTGGCCGATAGTATGTGTTCCAAACGTATAACTACCCGCAGTGATCAGCTCTCCTGTGGTGTATACGTTCCCAGAGGCATCCGTTGTGATCGCGAAGCTTCCGGCCAATCGATTTGCATGATTGCTCGACTGAGAGACCCACTGTAGGTTTCCTGATGTGTCGAACTTGGCGACAAAGACCTCCCAAGCACCGGCTGCGGTTGTGCGACTTGAACTTGCGACACTGAATGCGCCAGAGGCAGCAGCGTTAACGAAGACGTTACCTTCTTCGTCAACATGGAGCCCACCGCTTGAGACGTTTGTACCGTTGATAGCTTGTGACCAGAGGTAGCCCCCGTTGGGGTCGTACTTGGAGATGATGATCTTGTCAGAGGGAGTGTATGTTTTTCCTGGAAGATTCACTGTTCCTCCAAGATTTTCTTGTAGGATGTAGAGATTGCCTCGCTTGTCGACGCCTAATCCCCTTGGTTGATCTGTGGCTGTACCGCTTGGTGAGAAGGCATGGACAATATTGTTACTTCGATCGTATTTGAAGACAAAGAGGTCTGTACCCCCGTATGTCGAGAAGTTGATCGTTCCTTGCTGTGTGACGACAGAGAAAGCGTTGGTGTAGTAGCCAAGTGTATAAACATGTCCGGATGGATCGACAGCGATGTGTGTCGCGGTTTGGTTGTTGGTGATATCTTGGGCGTGTGTGATGGGTGCAACACAACTGCTTGTAAAGCAAGACTGGGTGCTTGAGCAAGTGTTGCCACAATCACCACAGTTATTCTTGTCGTTTTGAACGTCTTTACAGCCGTTTGTGCCACAGAATTTACCTGCATTTGGGCAGGTTGTGGGGAGCTTCCAAATAAAGTAATCGTCATCTAATGTGAGCGTTGGCGCTTGTGGGGGACCGTAGAGAGAGATGCTGCCGTTTGCCCGCCCTGTGACGTAGAGTGCGTTGCGACTAAGCGCCATTCCAAGTGGATGTTCGGTTCCACTGCCTTTTGTTTGCTGAACCCATTCGATTGAGCTTTGTTGATTGATTTTTACGACAAGAGTGTCAATTGCGCCGTTTGTTGAATACGTCTTTCCTTGTACTGTAATGGAGTTGCTGTTGAGAGATAGGAGGACAAACCGATTGCCTTGTGTGTCGACGTGTAAGAGCAGATTGTCTTGACCTGTGTATATCCTTCCTAAATCAAGCGCAGACAGCCATGAGCCTGTGCTATCCATTTGAGCGACAAAGACTTGTTTTGCTCCTGCTGAACTCGTAATACCAGAGCTACCGAAGCGAACGAGTCCATCTGACACATAGCCGCTGAGATGGATAAAGCCTGCAGTGTCAGCCACAATCGAGTTGGGTATCGCTGTATATGTGCCTGTTCCTGATGTGCTGCGAACCCACTGCCAGGCTCCGCTACTATCGATTTTAGCGACAAACAATTTTTGGGGGTTATTGATACCGACACTCGCGAGCTTTGTCCCGAAGTTGTATGTCCCAAGGCCTATAAAATATCCTGTCACGAAAACATCACCATTTGTGGTGACTGTGACTGCACGTGTGCGTGCTTGTTTGTTTGCGTGGTTTGTCGTATTGGACAGCCATAACACTTTTCCTGTAGGGTCGAGTTTTGCGACAAAGGTCTCATGGGCACCAGACGCGGCTGTCACACTTTTCCCTGCGATTGTGTATGTTCCACTGGCATATCCCGCCCAGTAACTGTTTCCTGCCTCATCGACGTGGAGTCCATTATGGGTGCTGATCGTTGTTGCGGTTGCTGCTTTTGACCACACTGCATTCCCAAGCGAGTTGAACTTGGTGAGAATTTGTTTGTGTGTGTTGTTGTAGTTGGTCGTGCCAACGGTGATATTCCCTCCGGCGTTGGTTTGGAGGACATAGATATTGTCTTGTGCATCAACGTGAAGACCATTGGCTGCGTCGTCACCTGTACCGGAGATACTCTTCGCCCATATCAAACCTCCAGAGCCGTCCAGTTTTACAAGGGCGATGTCTTCTTGGCCTTTTGCTGAAATGATCGCGTTACGTTGTGGGGTTGTGAGTGTCCAGGTTTGACTGTAACCCACAATGAGGATGAGATTGCCTTGGCTATCTACTGCAATATGTGTCCCTAGTTGCGCGGTGCTGTTGGCGACTTGTATTTTCTCGAGAGTCGTATATTGACAGGCACCATCAACACATGTGTCTCCATGTGGGCAGGTAAATCCACACGTTCCACAATGATCTTTGTCGGTTTGAAGATCCGTACATATCCTCGCATTGTTGCCAACAGAACATTGTGTCTCTGTTGTACTACAAGTGATACATTTACCTGCTGAGCAAAATGCTGGATTTGTGCATGCGTTTCCACAACCACCACAATTGCTGTCATCATTTACAATGTCCAAACATTGTCCGACGCTACTACAAAAGGCTGTTCCTATTGGGCATTGGCATTGACCACGCACACAACTGAAGCCTGATTTACAGCACCCTGTTCCACAACGAGTTTCTCCACTTTGACATGATGTTGGACATTTATTTTGGCATTGACATGTGCCGTTGACACAATTCCAACCAAGGGCAGTGTTACAGGTCGTGCCACACGTCCCACAAGTCGAAGCGTTGGAAGAAACATCGACACAAGTCGAACCTGCAATACATGCAAGTTGCCCACTTTGACAACAAGTCATAAGGGCGAGCTTTTTGTCCCCTCCAATCAATAGCTTCGAACCATCTGAGTTGATCGCAAAGCGACCCACTGTCGAGCCTGCTCCATGCTTGAGGACTTTGTTGTAGGGGGCTTGTACATCGACATTCCACTGTTCGACGCCAGGGATGATAATGCTCGCGCCGTCGGGGCTAAAGATCACATCAGATTTGTAGGCTGTCCCACCACTTGTTGAGTTGAGATTGCTCTTGACCGCAGGCGTCGCTGTGGGAGGAGAAGCGTTGAGTGTCCAAACAGTGACGCTGAGATTGGTGATGGCTGCGAGTTTCAGGTTGTCTGGAGAGAAAGCGAGACCTGTGACATCTGTTTGTGCAGCTGCTGTAAGAGAGTAAAGTAATTGTGAGCCTGTCGATGTGAAGGACCATATGTGGACGTTTTCAGTTCCTGTTGCTTTGCGTTCAGAGCTTGCGAGCATCTTTCCATCGGGACTGAAGGCGACCGATTTATGCTCTGTCAATCTTGAGTAAGGTATGCCGTATGCGATCGTTGGAGGGGTTTGTGTCAGGTCGATGATGTCAATACCATTTCTCCCTCTGGCGATCGCTGCGTACTTGCCGTCCTTGGTGATATCGATATCTGCACAGTTGTTTGCATTAACCTGTTGGGTCAAGCCTGTTTGGGTGTCCCAGATCCTGAGTCCTTCGTAGGGGTTACAATAGAGGACTTTGGTCGTGTTGGGGATGAACTCTGTGATGGTTGGGTTGGTTGAAGGTGTATTGTTCTCGTTGAGATCGTAGGAGCGAATCAAAACGGGAGGTGTTTTGGTGGCATCCCATGCGCTGAGACGTCCTTTTTGTGTACCACCATCGCCATACTCTGCGAGGACAAAGACCTTGTCATCGGATGAAAAGTCGATATCGGAGACCCGGCCTAGGATACTGATCAACAATGAACTGTCAAGGCACAGATCGGGGATAGGACTACATTTGTTTCCGGAGAGAACGGTCCCTGACGGACATTGACACACACCTTGTGTACAGAGCTGTCCGGTTTTGCACGCCGTCCCACAGGCTCCACAGTGGCTCGTGCTGCTCTGAAGGTCAATACAGAGTCCCGGTGAAGTCGCACATGTGGTTTGTGACAGTGTACAGCAAGACCACTTCATGATCTGGCCTTTGCTGTTGTGTCCGGTCCACACAACGTCTTGGTTGGGGTGGTACAACGCTGCCGCGATGGTTCCTTGTGAGGTGACGCCGATCGTGCGTTTTTTAGTCGCTGTCGCTGTCGAGATATCCCACTCTTCGGCGTGTGTGTCGTAAGTGACAAGGATTCTTTTGCCTCCTGGTCGGAAGGTCACGGCTGTTGGATTGAGTGGTAGGGTGATGTCATGTGTGAGGGTTGGGGCATTGGTCCCATTGTATGTAAAGACTTTGGCTTTTTTATCTTCGCCGACAGATGCGATCTTGCTGCCATCATCGCTAAAGGCGACACCCACAACGTCAGCTGTATGGTTGGTGATGCGGTGTGCAATTTTGAGCTGGAAATTGGTAGAGAGGTCCCAGATAATCACCGTTTTATCGAGTGAGGCGGTGGCAAAGAACTTCCTATCTGGTCGCAGCGCGAAGGCTGTTGTGGAGTCTGTATGGCTGCGATTGTAGCTTCCTATTGCTTGGGGTGTTTGTGGTTTTTTGACATCGAAGAGGTAGTAGTTTTCGTTTGATGTGCCAACAAGAAGTTGCTCGTCATTTTTGATGAAGGCGACAAATGTAAGGGGTTCTTGGTTTGCGACCTGGAAGTTTTTGATCTCGGTGTTGTTTGCGCTTGTGTCGAAGACCGAAACATAACCATCTTTTCGCCCTACAAATACGTATTTTTTGTTCGCGCTGACGGCGATGCTAAGGGGTTCATCTGTTGTTGCGCCTGCAGGACCGACGGCGACAGGCGGTGTTTGTGAGATGTCCCAGATGCGGAATGTTTTGTCCTCTGAAGCGGAGAGTAACCACATGTTATCCCTGGAGACAGCGAGAACATTGACCGTGTTGCTGTGCCCAGAGAGTGCGGTGGAACCACCAAATCCACTAGCACATTGACAGTCTCCACTGGCGCAACTCGAACCTTGTGGGCAGGTGTTGTTACAAGCACCACAGTGTTGTTGAGAAGAGGCGAGGATGTAGCAAGCGCTGGAGCAGAGTTGTTGTCCTGTTGGGCATGATTGACATACGCCTTGTACACACGTCTGGTTGCTTGGACATGCATTCCCGCACGCTCCACAGTGAGTGTTGTTGGAGAGGATATCTGTACATGTTCCGTTGCAAAGCGCCTCACTGGAGAGGCAAGATACGCAGCCACCGTTGATACAAGTTTCGTTGTTGGCACAGGTTGTCCCACAGATACCACAGTGTTGTCTGTTGTTGGTTGTATCCGTACAGACACCTGCACAGGATTGTTGTCCATTGGGGCAGTTGGGTTGGGAATAGGATACGACATAGTGGTCGACTTGACCTGCCGCAGTGAACGTTTGAGTGCCAAAGGTCGCGGTTCCCTGGTAATTTCCAAAGAGGTAGATGTTACCGGAACCATCAGCTCCAATGAATCTGTCTTTGATGGGGGAGGTTGCGTGTGAGCCTGTACGAGACCACGTAAAGGCACCTGTTGGTGATACCTGCGCAGCAAATACGTTCTCTGCGCCGTTTACAGCGGTATGAGGTTGGAAGATGGAGACATCTCCTGTCATGTTACCGATGATATAGATGTTGCCGTTGACATCTGTGGAGACATCTTGGACGCTCTCGTCGGCGGTATTTCCACCTACAGGTGTTGTGAGCCATTTCCAGCCTCCGGAAGTGTCCATTTGCGCGACGAAGAAGTCGAGACCTGCGACTGCCGCGACGTTGATCGTATTGAAGGATGCTTGTGACTGGAAGTGTCCGCCGAGATAAATGTTGTCATTTTTGTCAATCGCGATGGCGTTGATTTTGTCTTCGCCTGCTCCTCCTCCAGTTTCAACCCACTGGGCCTTTCCTGTGCTATCGAGCTTGACGATGATCGCATCAAAGTTACCGAGGCTTGTGTATGTGTTTTGTCCAATTTTAAGTGTCCCTGTGAAGGCTCCTACAACATACACGTTTCCAGCGCTATCTACCGCGACGTCGTTGATCTCGACATCGTGTTGGACCTTCGCCCATACCCAATTCCCGCTACTGTCGAGTTTGGCGATAACATAACTACCTGCACCTGATGAGGAGAGTGTCGTCGTACCGAAGGTCTCCGTACCATTGAGGAAACCAATAAAGTAGACATTACCCGACGCATCGACTGCGAGTCGTTTGCCTTCGATCTTGCTGGGATCTCCCTTGCTCTGTGTGGCCCAGATGACATTGCCATTGCTGTCTAGCTTGGTCACGTACGTCATTGAGCTTGACGAAGGCGTCAACGTCGTCGTACCAAAGGTGAGCTGGGCAGAGACTGTGCCTGTGATGTAGATGTTGTCGTTTTTGTCGACTGCGAGGCCATACAAGAAGGTATCAAGACCACTTCCAACAGAGTAACTCCAAAGCACTTTACCTTGTGGATCACGTTTGTAAACGAAGATATCGGAGCTTCCCGTTGCTCCAATCGTATGAGGAGCGGCTAAGAAGCCACCGTTAAACCGCCCTGCAAGGATAGCGTTTCCTTTGCTGTCGAGTGTGGCGTTTCTGAGGTTTTCGGCAACCAAACCACTTGAGCTGCTTGTGTTCGTCGCGTTTCCTTGCTGCTCGCACTTGCCAAGCTTGCAGATCTCGCCGTGCTGACAGGCACTACCGCACGCCCCACAGTGGTTGAAATCAGCTTGGGTGTCCACACATTTGCCATAGCAGGATATGGGGGTGGCTGTGGGACAACCTGTGCATGTACCATTCGTGCAGATCTGCTTTGCAACGCAAGATGTGGAACAGTTTCCGCAAGTGTCTGGGTCACTTTGGAGGTCTTTGCATTGTCCAGAGCATAGTGTCGCTCCGCTGTCACAACATCCCCAAACGCGCATATGGTCGACCCCACCACCGCCTGCATATAGATGCGTTCCATCTTTGTTGTACAACAAGGCGTGGACCAACGAGAGGCCTTGTACGCTGAGTGTGGCGATATTTTGTGGGGGACTCTTTTGAAGATCCCATAATTTGATCTGGCCAGCATAATCGCCGGATGCGAGGAGATCGTTGCTCGGATGGAACGCCAGGCTCATGACCTCTTTGGTGTGTCCACTCAGTGTGTGCTTAAGTGTGGGTGGAGATTGGGTCATATCCCAGAGCTTGATTTTCTCTTTGTCTGTTGTTGCCAGTAAGGTCCCATCGCGGTTGAATAAGACACGTCGGACCTCGTTTGTGAAACCTGTGAGAGTGTGTAACAAAGTGGGAGGGGATTGTTTCATATCCCATAACTTCACTGTCTTGTCGCGGCTACCACTTGCGAGGATCGTTCCTGTTGGGTTGAACGCGACGGTTTCAACTTCTGCCGTATGTCCTGTGAGGGTGTGGAGTTTGAGCGTGGAGATGACAGAAAGATCCCAAATAATAATGCTCTTATCCCAAGAAGCCGATGCCATTTTTGTTCCGTGAATGGCGAGATCGATGACTCTGTCATTGTGATCTGTCAATGAGAATTGTTTTACAGGTGGGATGATGGCAGCATCCCATACGTCAATTCCGTTCCACGATGCGACAAATACTTGCTGATGCTTTTCGCTGTAAGCGACGCTCTCGGTACTACCCGTCGCAGAGGATTGAGCAGACATCATCCGTGTGGGAGGTAGCTGGTTCGCATTCCAGACTTGGAGATCCCCTGCGCTTCCGACGCTGTAAAGAATATTTCCCCGTGCATCAAATGCGTAGTTGTAGGTGTCTTGGGTAATAATGGGGAAAGTTGCGAGGGTTGCGCGGCCCACTGTGCATTGACATATCCCGCCGCTACACGTTCCTTTACACGGAAGCCCACAGCCTCCACAGTTGTTCGCATCTTTTTGGGTATCGATACACCTGCCATTGCATAGCTCTTGCCCTGTGGGGCAGGATTTACAAACAGGTGTTCCTCCGTTTGGATCACAGAACTCTCCTGCGTTACATTGTGCACCACACGCACCACAGTTTTTGGGGTCGTTGGAGACATCAATGCACTTACCATTGCAATTAAGTTGGTTACTCGCGCAACTAAAGCATACCCCTTGTTGGCAATACTGTCGTGGGTTACAGACATTCCCACAAGCACCACAGTGATTGGAGTCTGTGAGGAGATCCGCGCAGTACCCGCTGCACATTTTGGCGGAGCTACGGCAGGCTGGTGTTGCAAACTGGAGGAGAAAGTAATCGTACGAGCTCGACGCTGTCAGGGTCTTTGTACCAAATGTCGCGGTCCCTCTCATGCCACCTGTCAGGTAGATGTTGTCATTGCGGTCAAAGGAGAGCCCTGCGCACTGCAAGTCGTTGAGACCGTTTCCTGCAATGGACCACAGCGGTTGACCTTTTTCATCGAGCAGGATGACAAAGATATCCAGGCCGGCGCGGAAGGAGAAGGTCAGGTTTTGAAAAGAGAATGGGTCTTGAAATGTTCCTGTTACAGCGACTTGACCAAGTGAGTTGGTTGCAAGCCCAAACGGGATTTCTCCAAGTGCACCACCGCCTGCGTGGCTCCATTGCACAGCTCCGTTGGTGTCCAATCGAGCGACAAAGAAGTCAGCGTCGCCTTTGGAGGTGTGTGTGAAGGTACCGATCTCTGTGGTCCCTGAAAATGCAGCTGTTAGGTAGAGGTTGTCGTTTTTGTCGATCGCGAGCTTTGAATAGTTTTCGCTGTTTGAGCCACCATAACGATTGAGCCAGACAACCAAACCATTCGGGGAGATTTTCGCGATATAGATATCTTTGTCGTTGGTGCCGCCTTTTGCAGTGACAGTTTTGTTCCCTCTATCACCAATACTTCCTTCAAAAACACCAGAGATATAGACGTTATCCTTACTATCCACGACGATATCGTGGACTTCGTCGTCTCTCGTTCCTCCCAGACTCACACCACCATACCACTGGCCATTTTCGCTCATTGTCAAAACAATGACATCTTCACCGCCAGCAGGAACATCGTTGAACGACCCGAACGCGATCTCTGTCCTAAATTGTGCGGTGACGTAGACGATACCGTTCTTGTAGTAAATTCCGGTGCCTCGGTGGTTACCTGTTGTCATGCTGCTGGTTTCTTTGGCCCACAGCCAGTTACCATTACTGTCCAACTTTGCGACAAATGCGGAGCCTGGAAGTGTCCCATTTAGTGGGATGCTGCCAAACTTGAGGGGACCTTCTTTTGTACCGGTGATGTACACGTTGTCTTTTTCGTCAATTGTGATCGCGACAGCCAACTCATTATTCTTGTCTCCGGCAGAACGCAGCCAAAGGTAGTTTCCGTTTTGATCCCTTTTGGCGACAAAGATATCGTTTCCGCCTTTACTTGTGATCGTCGTGGTCCCTAGAGTCAGGCTACCTTTGAAGTGTCCGACGATGTATACATTGTTTTTGTTGTCGATCGCGATGTCACGACCAAATTCGTCGTTGAGCCCGCTACCATTTGTGTTGGTTTGTGTTACTGAGCCCTGTGTATAGCATGAACCCAGTCGACAGACCTGCCCGGACTGACACGCATTGTTACAGGTCGAACAATGGCGAAAATCGTTTTGTGGATCGACACACTTGCCACCACACACGAGCTCTGTGGGGAGACAACCTTCACATTTTCCGTTTTTGCATGTCTCATTGGAGCGACAGACATTTCCGCATGCGCCACAGTTGTTGTTGTCCGTGAGGATCTCTTCACATTTTGAGCCACAAAACTTTTGTCCGAGCACACAGGGAGGCTTACACGTTCCAGCGTCACAGATCTCACCTGTTTGGCAGGTGTTACCACAGGCTCCGCAGTGTTGTGTATTTGTGAGTATGTCGACACATTGGTTGTTACAGACGGTTCGATTGGTGCTACAGTCAACACACAGGCTGTTGCTACAGATTGCATTCGCGCTGCATTTTTTGTTGCAACCACCACAGTGGTCTCGGTTGGTTTTTGGATCGATACAACTGGCACCACATCCGATCTCGCCGGGCGTTGTACAGGCTGTACACGCGCTGCTCACACAACGTTCGTTGGTTTTACAGGCTTTGTTACAGCCACCACAATGTGCCGAGCTGCTGCGTGGATCGATACACTGTCCACCACACGTTTGGAAGGGTGTTGGGCAAATAAACGACGCACATTTGAATGCGAAGTTATCGTGCTTTCCTGATGATTTTAGATTGAGTCCGCCCGTGAAGTTGAGCTGTGGGGATTGAAAGTAACCTGCAACGTACACATCCCCTACAGAGTCGATGGAGATGCTGCGCCCTACATCGGCATCCGTTCCTCCTGCTTTCTCTATACGCACAAAGTTTCCTGTGCTTGGTGTCATTTGAACCAGGAACACATCACTATTGCCTACAGATGCGAGGGAGAGTGTGCCAAAAGTCGCATTTCCCTGGAATTCACCTGTCAGGTACAGGCGTCCTTTTCCGTCGGATTTGATGCCCCAACCTTGATCGTTGTTAGTGCCTCCTGCTGCGCGTGTCCACACCCATTGGCCTTGATCAGATAGCTTTGAGACGAAGATATCCGTTCCACCCTGGCTCGTGAGGGGGGTTGTTCCGAAGGTAGATGATTGCTGAAAGTATCCAATGACATAGACATCTTTTCCATCTACAGTGATATCCTTACCTTCATCGAAATCAGAACCACCAGCAGAGAGCGCCCACAGACCATTCCCGTTACTATCCATTTTGGCAATGAAGATATCACCACGTCCCTTAGAGGTCAGGTTGACGTTTTGTGGTTTGGCTGGGAAGTTTACTGTTCCCGAATAGTTTCCTGTGAGGTAGAGATTGCTTTGTGCGTCCAGTGCGATACAGCCACCGTAGTCATCATCGCTACCACCTATTTGTTTAGCCCACACGTAGTTGCCGTTTTTGTCGACCTTTGTGACGAAGATGTCGGCGCCACCTTTGGAGGTGAGGGTGGTTGTACCAAAGCTCGCAGTGTCGCGAAAATACCCCGTCACGTAGGCATTCCCTTGTACGTCAACGGTAACACAACCACCGTAGTCATTCTCAGAACCACCTGCTTTGATGGCCCACTGCCATTGTCCACCGCTGCTCAGTTTTGCGATAAAAACATCTGAATTACCCGCACTTGATAATGTTGTGGAGCCTAAGTTCGCAGTTCCACCGAAGTAGCCTGTGATATAGACGCTGCCATCTGGGGCTGTTGAGACACCACGTGCGCCGTCAAAAGAGGTCCCACCACCTGTTGCGACCCATAAGTGGTTGCCTGACTTGTTCTTTTTGGCGACAAAGATGTCAGTACCGTCTATACTGCTCGTTATATCTGTACCAAAGGAGCTCGTGCCAAAGAAGAACCCTGTGGTGAGCACGTTGTCCTGCTTGTCGATATGAATGCGCCAGTTTTGCTCACTCGACGTACCACCTGTACTGTTCGCCCATTGAGGACAATTGGGACGTTGGATACAGGTCGCATTCAGGCAAAACTGATTTGAGTTACAGAGATTTCCACAAGCACCACAGTTGTCGTCGTCTTCTTGTGTGTCGACACATTGGCCGTTACACTTTGTTTGGTTATTGTTACAGGGGACACCGCCATATTTGGCGACGTAGGTGTTGCCACTTCCAGAGGGGGAGAAGGGGGTCCCCCCAAAGTTGGTTGGGCCACCTGCATTTCCGACGACGATAACATTGCCTGCTGGGTCGACGGTTACACCTTTCCCCTGGTCATTTTTGTTGCTGCCGATATTTGTCGCCTGGCTTACATTTCCGTTACTGCCCATTTTGACGACAAAAGCGTCTTTGTCATTGGGGCCACCTGTCGCGTTGAGGCGCGTTGTTCCAAAACCCGCCGAGCCTTGGTAGGTCCCTGTGGTGATCACAT
This sequence comes from Deltaproteobacteria bacterium, assembly GCA_002731275.1. GTDB lineage: Bacteria > Myxococcota_C > UBA6777 > UBA6777 > UBA6777 > UBA6777. The sequence goes on from PCBK01000098.1 coordinate 109,009, forward strand.
CTCCTTTGCTGTCTACGACGACTTTTCCTGAGGTGTCATCCTTTTGTCCACCAAAACGCTTGGCCCACAGCCATTGGCAGGTCGGGCTTAACTTGGCAATGAATACATCCGTCCCGCCTTCTGCGGTCAGAGTGATAGCGCCAAATGTAGCCTTTCCACTGAAAGTCCCTGTGATGTAAATGTTGTCTTGTGGATCTGTCGAGAGGTCTGTGACATCGTCTTGATTCGCGCCACCTGCCTGGGTTGAACAAAGAATACTGCCCTGGTCATTCATCTTGATCAGGAAGACATCTTCGCCACCTTTAGATGTGAGCTTGCTTTGGTTGACAGTCATATCTCCCGAGAACGTCCCTGCGAGGATGGGGTTCTCTTTTGAGTCGACGTCGATGGATTTTCCTGCGTCTCTCCCTGTCCCTCCGAAACTCTTGCTCCAGGTGACGGCCCCTTTGTCATCGATACGGGTGAGGATGATGTCCGCGCCACCTTGTGGTGTGAGCGTCGTGCTCCCCATCGTGACGGGGGAGCTGAATTCACCACTGACATACACGTTGTCTTTTGTGTCGGCTTTGATAGCGCGTCCGATCTCATGCCCCGTACCACCGAAACTCTTCACCCACTTCCAATTCCCATTTGCATCGAGTCGGCCAACATAGATGTCGCTGCCACCTTTTGAGGTCGCCTGAAGCGTATCGAAGCCTGCGATACCTTGAATCGCACCTGTGACGTAGATCTTATCTTGGGGTCCGATGGTGAGGGCGTGAGATTCGTTTGTCCCTGCGCCGCCTGCGTGTTTGGCCCACAGGAAGTTGCCGTTGGGGTCTTGTTTGGTCACAAAGATGTCTTGTGCCCCAACAGAGCGAAGATTGTATGCGCCTAACGTGAGGTCACCTGAGAAGTGTCCAGTCGAGTAAATGTTGCCATTGGCTCCGACAGTCAGGTCGTTGTTGGAGTTGGGGTTTTGGCCTGTCATGCCTTTGACCCAGAGGGGGCAGCCTATACACTGGCGACATACTCCGCCAACACAGGATTCGTTTTGTTGGCAACCGATGCCGCAAGCTCCACAGTTATCTCTGTCTGAGCGTTTGTTTACACATTTTCCGTTACAGATGACCTGTCCAACAGGGCAGGCAAGGGCACACGTTCCGTTGCGGCAGATCTCCTGTGATGGGCACGCTTTTCCACAACCACCACAGTGTCGTGTGTCTATCGAAGTATCGACGCATTGTGCTCCACAGAGTGTGGTCCCGCCACCACAAAGGACACCACATTGGCTCTGTGAGCAGACCTCACCTGTCGGACAGGCATTTCCACAAGCGCTACAGTGAGCGCGGTCAAGTGTTGTGTCGACACATTTTCCGTTGCACAAGGTGAGACCGTTGCCACAGACGATCTTGCACTGCCCTTGTTCACACGTCTCACCAGCCTTGCAAGATGTTCCACAAGCCCCACAGTGATTGCTGTTCCGGCTTGTATCGATACACACGTTGTTGCAAAGGGAGAAGCCTGAGGGACAGCGAAGGACACACTTACCATCAATACATGTGTCGCCACCCTGGCAAGCGTTTCCACACGCGCCACAGTGTTGGTTGTCGCTCTTGAGCGAAACACACGTTCCACTACATCGGGTGGTCGTACTTGAACAGCTGTCCTGGCATTTGCTGTCTACACACACTTTGCCTTGTCCACAAGTCGTTCCACACGCGCCACAATTGTATGGGTCTGATTGTTGGTCAACACAGCTGCCATTGCATTCTTTGAGACCAAGCGCACAGGAGAAGACACACTGCTTTTTTTGACAGACCTGACCGGGTCCACATGCCTCATTACAGGCTTTACAGTGAAGTCTGTTGCCGTCAGGTGCGACACAAGCAGTCCCACAGATCGTGTAGGTTTCGGGGCAGAGCAATGTGCAACTACCTTTGACACAGGATTCACCGACTGGACATACTTTCCCGCAGCCACCGCAGTGTGTGCGGTCATTTTGAACATCTGTACATACACCATTGCAGATCTCTTGACCTGTTGGGCAGGGCTTCTTGCACTTCTCGTGTCGGAACGTTGCGCCGCCTCCACCGGAGATGGAGATGTCCTGGCAAGGGTCATCGTATGGTTGACCACATCCGACACTGACGCCAAAGAGCAAACACAACCCAAAAAGGGTGTAGATGAGTCGGAGAGTCACTTGATGTCGGCTCATTTGGGTGTCTCCTGTGTGCTGTGTATATCGCATCGTCTGTGTATCCATCGATCTATTGGCATGTGCCGGTTGTACATGTTTTGTTTTGTGTGCATTTGTTGTTGCAGGTACCACAGTGTTCATCGCTTGTGTTGGGATCGACACATCGACCCCCACAATCCTTGAAGGGGGCTGCACAAGGGAGCGTGGTGTATTTGCTGACAAAGATGTCGCTATTTCCTCGTGCACTTCGTCGGAATAGTCCAAAGTTTGCGGGAGTCGAGAAGAAGTTTCCGGAGATCAAAAAGTGTCCATTCTGATCGATCGAGAGCGCTGAACCTTCATCAATGGAAGCACCACCTGCCTGGAGTGCTCGCAAAAAACGACCTTTTGTGTTGACGTGTAGCAAGAAGATATCGCTGCCACCTTTACTGAGCAAGGGCAGCGTCTCAAACGTCGCATTCCCCCGGAACTCTCCCGTGATATAGATGTCACCGTGTGGACCAAGTTGAAGATCGTATGCTGCGTCGAACAACACACCTCCTCCACCTGACACCCACTCCCACTGGCCGTTTACGCTCACCTTGGCGACAAATACATCTGCGCTGCCTTTGGATTTGATCGTCTTCGTACCAAATGCCGCCTCGCCGTGAAAGTAACCTGTCAGGTAGATGGCTCCTGTGTTGTCGAGTGCAAAGCCCCGTCCGTAGTCAAATCCATCGCCTCCTGCAGAGAGAGACCACTTAAATGTCCCGCTCTTGTCGAGTTTTGTGATGAAGATGTCGCCTTCTTTTTTGGCGCTGTGATTTTTGGAGCCAAATGTCGCCGTCCCCGCGTAGTATCCGGAAACAAAGATGTTTGATTGTGTATCCAGTCGGATTTTCCAACTCGCGATCGACTCTGTTCCTTCGATCACAGCGGTCGATTTCCACGCACCTTGTTTGTCCAACAAGGTGATAAACGAGTCGTGGTTGCCTTTCGATTTGTAAGTCGTTGTGCCGAAGCTTGCGGTCCCATAAAAGTATCCTGTCAACGCGACGAAGCTGTTGTTGACGTCGAGACTCGTCGTAAAGTCTGCGGCGGCGCCACCTGCGGACTTCACCCATTTAAATTTTCCATCTGCGTCAAGCGCCGCGACAAATACGTCCACGCCACCCTTGGAGGTCTGTGTGTTGTTTCCAAAGCGCGCTGTTGCGCTGTAATAGCCGGCGATAAACAGGTTATCTTGTGCATCAAGTGCCAGCGTTTGGCCCACATCCTGTGCTGTCCCCCCAGCTTTTGTCGCCCAGATGAGCGCACCATCCTTGTCCAACTTGAGCACAAAGATGTCCGATGCCCCCGACGCATGAAGGACTGTATTGTCGACCTGAAGGGATTTTTCAAATTGACCGATGATATAGATGTTGCCTTTGGAGTCGACTGTGCTCTGCCAGATCTTTTCATTCGCGAGTCCACCGAGCGCCTTGACCCACGAGGGGCAATTAGAACACACCGAACATTGGCCAATTGCGCAGATTTGACCACCTGTGCAGGTTGTATTACATGCACCACAATGTGTTTTGTTTTCTTGTACGTCGACGCATCCGTTGCCACAATTGCGTTGGTCATCAGGGCAGGGGAGAGAGCGGTATTTTGTCAAAAATGTGTCGCTGCGACCGCCAAACGTGAAGGTCGTTTTTCCAAAGAGAGCCGCGTCGTAAAGCAGACCCTGAAAGATGATGGCACCTTTTGTGTCGATGTGGATCTGGCTGCTGCTTTCCTTCGCCTGGGAACCAAAGCGGACCGTTGTCTTGGGGAATCCCTGTGGATTGATCTCCATCATGAACAGATCTTGGTCGCTCTCTCCTCCAAGCGCTTTGCGGATCGTTGTGCCAAATTGCGCGGAGCCCTGAAAGGAACCTGACGCGTACAGTTGATCGTTTGGGGAGAGAGAGAGGCGTTCTATCGTGTCGATCCCTGCGCCTCCCATGCTTTGCAACCACAAGAGGGCACCTGTTGAGGTCCACTTGCCCACAAAAGCATCTCGTGCACCAAGCGATGTGAGCGAACTGTTCGAAGAGGAGGCCAGATCTTGAAATTCACCGGCCATGTACACGTTGTCTTTACTGTCTACGACAACGCTGCGCCCTTTATCCGAGAGTTTGCCGCCAATTGTTTGTAGCCAAACGTATGTTCCTGTGTTGTCGAATTTGGCGAGAAAGGCGTCTGTCATACCTTTGGAGCCAAAGGAGGCGTTGTTGACCTTTATGAGACCCAAAAACTGCCCGCTCACGTAGATATTTCCTTGTGAATCCAGCGCGATCTGTGTCACGCGTTCATCAAGTGTGCCGCCAAAGGATGTTGCCCACCGCCACTGTCCTTTGCTGTCGAGACTCGCGAGGAAGATGTCTGCGTCACCTGTCGCTGTGAGCGTTGTTTGTCCCAATGTCATGGAACCTCGGAACGTGCCAGCGACGTAAAGATTATCCTGCGCGTCGATTGCGATGCTTATCCCTGTGTCATTGTCTTTTCCGCCAAAGGCTTTGGCCCATTGCCAGACACCATTTTTGTCGATCTTTGTGATGACGACGTCACTTCCACCTTTTACAGTGAGAGAAGTCTGTCCAAATGTCCCCGTCCCTTCAAACGAGCCGATAGCATACACATTATATGCTGTATCCGTCGTGACATCGTTGGCCTCTGTGAAACCTACACTGCTGGCGCTTTGTGCCCACAAGATGTTCCCATTTGTGTCGAATTTGCTGATGTACAGGTCCTGTGTTCCCTTGGCTCGGAGGACGCGGAGACCGAGTTGACTGTTTCCCCTAAATGTCCCTACGCTGTAGATGTTACCTGTATCATCTGAGTGTATTGCGCGGCCTTCTTCGAAGGATTGGCCTGTGAATGAAGCGAGCCAGAGTGGACAGTTTAGGCACGCCACACACGTTCCAGCGCTACATGTCTGTTGATCATTGCACGTCGTACCACATGCTCCACAATCGTAACGTGAAGTGTTGATATTGACGCAAAGCCCCTTGCATGTCAGATAACCTGATGGACAGGAGGGTTGACAGGTCCCTTGGATACAGACCTCTTCGTTTTGGCATGTGATGTTACAGTCACCACAGTGTCTTGGGTCTCTGCTTGTATTGGCACAGATCGCGTCACATTTTTTGGTACCGCTTCCACAAAAGACATTACAACTTCCACCCGAACAGACTGTCCCATTGGAGCAGGCTTTGTCACAAGCACCACAATGTTTGGGGTTGAGCTGTGGGTCGACACAAGCGCCACTACATTCTAGATAGCCAAGTGGACACTTGAGCTTACATTGTCCGTTTTGACAGGACTCGTTGGTGGCGCAGGCTTTGTTACAAGCACCACAGTGTTTGTTGTTGCGTTGTGCGTCGACACAACTCGTGCCACACCGTGTCAATCCACTGGTACATTCGAGTGTGCAGACCCCTTTGACGCACTGCTCTCCACTCTTGCACACATTGCCACAAGCACCACAATTGGAGGCGTCTTTTGAGATATCGGTGCAGCTCTGTGCACAGGCTGTGAAGGGGGTGAGGCAATTGAGCGCGCAGAGGCCTTTTTGGCAGGTGTAGTTGTTCTGGCATGTTTTTCCGCACACACCGCAGTGTTGTGCGTTTGTGTTGAGGTCTACACATTGGCTTCCGCAGACACTTTGTCCAGAGGGACATGACGCGAAGCACCGACCTTCTCGGCATATGTATCCCTTGACACATTCATTTCCGCAACGACCACAATGTTCGCGGGCTGTTTTGATGTCGACACACTGTCCGTCACAGGAGACAAAGTCGGGTAAACAGGTGTTTTTGCATTCACCATAAAGGCAGGTCTCATTGGACTTACAGGCGACATCACAAGCGCCGCAGTGTTTGGGGTTGGATTGTGGATCGACACATTCGCTCTGACAGGAGAGTTGGCCTGTCGGACAAAAAGGGCGACAACGTCCTTTCTCTGCGCAGGGACCTTGATCGGTACATCCCCCAAAGAGGTGGAGTGTTCCAAAGAGAAGCGCGATGACACATACACGTGCCCCATCGTAGACGAGACGGCGAGCGCGTGTCTCTACGTTTGTGAGGTGGATGGTATGGGCAGGTAGTGCGTTCTTCACAGGTTTACTCCACAAGAGTCGTTGTTTAATGACATAGCCGGATGGGACCGACTTCAATGCTGCATGTTCTGCCTGAAGCGGTACAACCTGTCGCGAGTTGGCACTTGGGCAGGCACTTTTTGCCGCTACCATCGTCATGACAGACAAGAGACTGACCGTTTTGACAGCGCTTTTGGAAGGAGTCACATTGTTGGTAATCCAACGCTGTCCCCGGCACAAAGCAGTATTTATCTGAGCGGAACTCCGAGAACGTCTCGCATTTTCGGCTTCCAGTACAGTCACTGTCCACGTTGCATCCTTTGAGGCAGATTCCTTTTGCACAGTTGGCACCTGACTCACATGTACAGGTCAACCCTGTAAGACATGTGAGTTTTCCTGTCTCACAAGCAGTGCCTTCTTGAGCGGTCGGTTGGGGGACACAGTATCCTTTTCCTGCGACCCCTTGTAAGGCTTTACATGCAGCAACAGGCGCGCCGTTTTTGTCGAAGCATTGCGATGATTGTGTCGGGTCACATGGTCGAAGACAGATACTCTGGATACATTGCAACCCTGGTTCACATTGTTGTGTGGGGGAGCCCGATGAGCAGGCTTCGTTTTCTTTTTTGAGTTTTAGACAATAACCATTACCTGTCCCAAAAATCAGGCATGTTTCGCCTGTTGGGCAGTTTTGGTTCTGTGTTGGATTGCATGGAGCGCGACAGAAGGCCGTATTTTGCTGCGCATCTCCGATACACAACAGGTTGGATGTGCAGCGTTTATTGATCACATCGCAAGCATCACCGGCTTGTTGTGTTGGGTTCTTCAAGCAAAATCCTACGGTGTCACTGGCGTTGAACTTTGTACAGGATTGGGATGTCGGACACACGCCACTTTGACTCGGAGCACAAGACTGAAGGCAGACGTTACCCGTTGCACTTTGTACACACGTGAGTCCCTGCAGGCAGTCTTTGGTTTGTGTACAGAACTCGCCGACTTTTGCGGTCCCTTTGGGTTCACAGTACGCGCTGTTTTGGTTGAGTCGCTGACAAACAGAACCTGCCGGGCATGTGTTGGGAGTTTGTGTGTCACAGGTTTTGAGGCAGACAGATGGGACACCGGCCTTGTGTCGACAGACGAGCCCTGTCACACAGCGTTTGATCGTGCCATCACAGGGTTGTCCTTGTTGTTGGCTGGCGTTGTTCAAGCAGAAGTTGACGTTTGCGCCGGCAAAGAGTGGGGCACAAGTTTGCGATGTACTGCATGTGTTGGATGGACCTGATGTACATGGTTTCAAACAATAAAATGCACCTTGACTCCACTGACACTTCAAGCCTGTCAAGCAGCGCATCGTAGGGGAACACTGTTGACCTTCTTGTTGTGTTGGAGTGGGGAGACAGACTTTTGTGTTGGTTTCAACTTCCTGACATGTCTCGCCTGTAGAACATACGCTGTTTGTATTACAAGTCCGCAAACAGAGGAATCTGGAGTCGACATTTTGACAGACGAGTCCACCTTGGCAGCGGTTGTTGAGGTCGCATTGACCGCCTTTGGCGACGCTTCCTTGGTTGAGGCAGTAGCGATCGTTTTGGTTGTTGACGAGTCCCTGACATGTGCGTGGTTGGCCGCATGTGCTGGCGTTTTGCTGGCATGCTGTGAGGCAGACACGCGAACCAAATGCGCCGCGACAGATCAGGTTTCCTCGGCAGGCATCACCGAGTGCACAAACCTCACCTTCAAGACGCCTTCCGCTGATCAGACAGTAACCTCTCTCGCCTTGCTCAATGTAGCAGGAACGGCCCGAAGGACAGGATTTGGTGCCGTCGGCTGTGCAGTAGAATTTACACACACCTGCTCCGTTGGCACCGAGACACAAACTTCCAGAGACACAACGGTCTTGGCTGAGTTGGCAGGGTTGACCTTCTTGTTTGGTCGGCGCTGGGAGGCAGTAAGAAGCTTGTTGGTCGGGAGAGTAGGATTGGCATGTGCGTCCTTGTGAGCACGTGTTGGTGCCTGTGGTGGAGCAGGGTTTCAAACACCTCCCTTGTCCAAGGTCATCGATACACTTGAGTCCACTCTGACAGTCGCTGTTTTGGTTGCAACGTTCGCCTTCGATGGCGTTGCCAACAGGCACACATACACTCGAAGTTGCGTTGATTCCGACACATTTTGTCTGGCTTGGACAGGTTGGATTTTGCAGGTCGCAGGTCTCATAGCACTTAAACGTGTTTCGATTATTGAGACATATTGCACCAGATTTACAGCGTTGTTTGACACCATCACACACATCACCTGCGTTTTGGGCGGCTGGAGCAAAGCAAAAGTACAACGAAGAGGTCGGGAGTAAGCGCTGACAGGTTTGTGTCGATTTGCACTGCCCTTGCTGTGAAGGTTGACACGGTTTTTTACAGTATCCACCGTTGAGCCCGACGACACAGTTGAGCCCTTTGATACAACGTTTGTTGTTATCGCACGTTTGGCCTTCGGTCTGTGTGCCATCTTTCAAGCAGAAGGTGACCCTATTGGTCGTCGTTTGTGTGCAGGTAAATCCTCCAGGGCAGGTATTGTTTGTGTTGAGCGTACACTGTTTGTAACAGAAGGCATTCCCTGTTGTCCCGAGACAGACGTTACCAGAGACACAGCGTTTGTCGATACCGTTGCACGCATCTCCTGTCTTCTGTGTTGGTGGCTTGTAACAGAATGAGAGGGCGGAGACTGGATCACCTTTTTGGCAGGTCCGACCGCTTGGGCAATTGCTCCCTGGTTGTGTGGGGTCGCAAGGTTGCACACAGTAATTGACGCCGAGATTTTCCTGACAATAGAGCTGTGAGGTGCACTGGAGCGTCCCGCCGCAGCGTTCATCGATGAGCTGCGTCCCGTCACGAACGCAGATGTCGATCAGGTTTTTGGGTCCTTTTCGACAGCTGTAGTTGGTCGCGCAGTTGTTGGTTGCCTGGTTGGTGTCGCAGATCGTGTAGCAGCGACCCTCTGTGTTATCTCCGAGGCAGATGTGGTTGTTGACACAGCGTGCAGTCAGATGGTTGCAGACGTTGCCTTGTTGGATGCTGGGCGTGGGGAGACAGAAGTAGCGTTTGAGTGTCGGATCAAAGGCCTGACAAGAGGTCCCTTGTGCACAAGTACCACTCTTTGTTGGATCGCAGGGACGAATACATTGGCTTTTGTTGAAGCTTGCAGCGCAGACAAGGCCCGGTTCACATCGGAGCTGGGCGTTGCAATAACTGCCTTCTTTTTGGGTCCCCTGTTTGAGGCAGTAAAACCCATTTGTGCTACTTTCACACGAGAAGTTGGTGGGACAGACGACACCCTGGAATGGATTGCAGCGCTGTTTACAAAAGCGGCCAGTTGTCGACTTAATACAACTGAGTCCTTGTTTACATCGGAACGTCAGCCAGTCACATGGGCCGTCGAGGTTGCGGACCTGTGTAGGGAGGCAAGCATACGTCGAAGAGCCATCGAAGAGTTGTTGGCATGTTTTCCCAACCCCACATGCATTGCTCTGATTGGGGCGACACGGTTTGATGCATTTGCGCTTATCTTCGTCGAGTTGGCAGATGAGGCCGGAGATGCAGCGTTTGGTCACTGCGTCGCACTCTTCGTCTTCTTTTTGTGAGGGGAGTTTTTGGCAAAATCCCTGCCCAGAGGCGTCAAAATCACAAAGTGTACCTGTTGGACATTGCCCTGTTTGACGGGGATCGCAACTCTTTGCACAGTAGCTACCTACACCAGCCTGACTTTGACTTCGCAAGCAGCTCGCGTCTGGCGCACATGGTTGGGTCGTCAGGTTACACGTCTCGCCGAGCTGTCGGCTCTGTGTGTTTCGACAGATGCCGCTCTTTGCGTCCGCATACAGGCGCGCACAGAAGTAGTTTTGAGGGCATTCGTTGGTCTTGGTGGGGTCACAAGATTGTTTACAGGTAAAGTGCGGAACAATCGCGAAGAAGCTGCTACAGGTGAGCCCTGAGATGCATCGATTGACGAATGGATCACACTCTTCACCCATCGAGCGAGTGGGGGCTCGCTTACAGTAGGACGGTTGATCTTGCTCGCACACAAAACCTTGTGTGCAGTTATTTGATTGTTTGGGATCGCAAAGTTGGTGACACGTTTGTTGTCCGAGAACACCTCGGCAGATGAGCCCTGGAAGGCAACGTTGTGTGTAGTTGCAGGGGTCGCCAAGTCCTTGTGAAGCTTTGGCGACGCAACGATCGGGTGCGTTGGTGTCACCTTGTTCACAGAAGGAGTTGACTGGGCACTGGTTACTGCTCTTGCTCGCATCACACTGGAGGTAACAGTAAGCGGCGTATGCGTCGCCTATACATGCCTGGCTGGTCCCACATCGCTTGAGGATACCGTCGCACGATTCACCGATGGTTTGTGATGGGTTGGGAAGACAGTAAAATGTGTTTGCGTCAGGTGTGACGCCCTGGCAAGTGCGTCCACTCCCACAGCTGTTGGGAAGCCTTGGGTCGCAGGGCAAAGCACAAACAGGTGGATACAATTTGGAGCGCAGACAGCGCAGCCCTTTCACACATCGTAGGGAGATGTCATCACACGGGAATAGCGCCTTTTGTGTACCTTGTTTTTGACAAAACCCTGCCGCAGCACACTCGAAACCTGTTCGGCACTCTCCGACCTTTTGTGGATTGCAAGGCTGCATACACAGAGACTCTCCATCTTCTCGAATCGTGCGGCACGCGAGACCTTGTGCGCAACCTCTTGTGAAGTCACAGACTTCGCCTTCACGTTGGCTACCGGTGGGTTGGCAGACGTTGAGCTGTGCGTTGATCGCGTAACAGGTCTCATTTGCGCCACAAACTCCAGATGTACCGGGGTCACAAATACGATGGCAGATGGAGAGTTGGCTGCCGCGAAATCCGACACAAGCCATCCCTTGTTGGCAGGGGAGACTCAAATCGTCACAATCTTCTCCAACGCTTTGTGAGCGGGGAGCACCACAGTAGTAAGCGTTGTTGAAGCTCTGACAGAGCGTCCCTGTAGGGCAGTCATTGCTCGTGTTCGGGTCACATTGCTTGCGACAAAAGGAGCCTTTTTGTGTGTTGATGCACCGAAGGTCACTTGTGCAACGATTGCTTATCAAGTTGCAAGATTCACCTATTGTCCGCGTTCCGGCCTTCAGGCAGTACGAACGTCCAAGAGCATCTTTTGTGCACGTTTGGCCTCCTGTACAAGGGGTGTTTGCGTCGCAGCGTTGGAAGCAGATGGGTTGTCCGAGGTCGATACAGATCAGGCTCGATACACAAGGTTTGTTGACTGGATCACAAGATTCACCGAGGCGTTGGGTTCCTTGTGTGACACAATAGTGTGCTGTGCCTGTTGTGGCTTTTGTACAGGTCGCGTTGAGCGGACAGGTGTTGGCGACGTTGGGGGTGCACTTGAGCATACAGCGACTATCACCGGGTGTTAATTCGACACAAAGGGTTGTGGAGATACATCTCTCAGCAACACCTGAACCACACGGATCACCCACCTGTTGAGTGGGGGGACCAAATTGGTCCTGGCAGATCCCGCCGAGGTAGGACTGATTGACCGCGTTGAGGCAGAGCTGGCTGTTCTGGCAGAGTGGGTTGTTGCGCACACCGCGTCTGGGATCACAGGCTTTTGCGCAGGTCCCACTGAGACAGACGAGCCCGTCAGGTCCATTACACTGAAGCTCCACACGAGCATTTGAGCAGGTCGATCCTTCTGCGAGAGAGCCGTTCTTTTGGGTGTCTTGTGGGAACGAACTACAATATCCTGGCGGAAAGGTCGTCGAGAATTGACAATACATACCTGCAGGACAGGTCGAACCGACGATTACGCCGACTGAGGGATTACATGTTATGGCACATGGAGCGCCGGGGGAGGGACGGAAGCAGTTGTTTTCAGGGATTTGTTCAGAGGACGTTTCGGGAGCGCGCTCTGGTGAGGTCTCTGGTTGGGTCTCGGGGAGCACTTCTTGTGTGCCACCGTCCGGTATTTGTTCGGTTGGATTTGCTTCGGAGGCGATACACTTTCCACCGATGGCAGTACACTTGTTGTCGAGACGGCAGGCGTCACTCTCTAGACAGTCGCTGTCGTTGAGGGCGAGACAGGTGTCACTTCTTCGTGCACAGAGACCTTCTTTTTTGCAACCTTCGCTTTTTTTACAGAATGCATCAGAGAGAGTGCAGCGGCTCTCTTCGAGGATGCATTTGTTGTCCTGTTTGCAGAGCGTGCTCTCGGCACAATCTTGTGAGGAGCCGATGATACATTTATTGAATGTTTGATCGAGTGTACACAGCGCTTCTTTGGTGCAGCCGTCATGTGTTTTGCAGTATCCATCTGTGATCTCGACACATTGACCTTTACGTGCAAGGCAGAGGGCATTTTTGGAGCATTGGATCGATTGTCGACATTCAGCATCAGTCGAGGCGATACAGCGACCGTTGTCATGTGTACATTCCCCGAACTCTTTACATATATCGCTCTGTTGGCAATGTGCATCATCACGGGCGACACATTGTTTCTCTGAGGCGACACAAAGACCGGCACGTTTGCAGTCCGGATGATTCTGGCAGGTCACGTCGTTGACATCACCACATGCTTGAAAACACAACAAGGTGAACGTCAGCAGCGCCAGACAAATGCCCGAAATGCGTGTAGGTTGGTTGTTTCGATGTTGAAAAGTCACTTCACACACTCCAAAGATCCTGTTTGTGTATTGACCTGTAGTGTTTGTCTTTGGTCTCCGATACACGATGTGCATTTTTTACAGTCGAGTGCCGAGAGCAATTTGCAACTCCCCTCAAAAAATGAGCAGGCCGCTTCTTCTTTGCACAGTCTGCCTTTCTCGCAGTCGCGGCTGTCAGACGGCCCACAGTATGCGGTCCCGTCACTGTTTGTGAGCCGAGTGCAGGCTCCCTTCTCACCACAAAGGTCGCTGTCATCGCAGTCTTTTTGTTGTCCAGGCTGACAGGCGTTCCCTCGCCTCACACAATTTCCGAGCGCCCGGCAGTCTGTCGCGTCTTTGCAATGGTCATCTGTTCCTGGAGCACAAAAGACTTGGCGGCCTTGTGGATCTTCCACGATGGTGCGTTTGCAGCGTCCATGTGCTTTGCAGTAAGCGCTCTTACTACAGTCATCGTCTGTCAGTGGACCACAGACGGATTGTAGCTTTTTGCACTTGCCTTCGTTGGTACAGGCTGGACTGTTTTCGCAATCTTTGTCGTTACGTGGGATGCAACGTTGATTGCTCAACCCACACAACCCTTGTGCTGTACAGTCTTGACTGTCTTCGCAGTGCTTTTGGGTCGTGGGGATACAGAGTCTACCTGAGCGTGTGCATTTTCCCGATTGCGTGCAGGATGTGCCTTGTCCACACACAACACACACAAAGGCCTTCGTGTCTGCTGCACATTTTCCTTGGCTGATGCAGACCTGGGCGTTTTGGCAGCTGTTGTCAGTCTTGGCGACACAGCGACCGTTTGTGTTGGTTGTCCCTGCTTGGAAGTCACACAGTCCATCGACCCGGCAGGATTGGCTAATACGGCAGTCTGCATCGCTTGAGGGGGCGCAGGTGCTCCCTTGGGAGGTCGTGACGAGAGAGCAGGCGCCTGTGCTTTGGCAGCCTTCACTGCGTCGACAATCACTGTCTGAGAGGCGAAGACAGGCGTTGTTTTGTCTCGTACAAAATCCCTGCTTCTTGCATCGCTCACTTTTCTCACAGTTGGCGTGGGTGTTGGCGATACATGAGAGGGATTGTGTGGCAAATCCGCATCTGCCTTCTTTTGTACAAAGGTTACTCAGAAGACATCCATTGGCAGTCGCGATACACCGACCATCTTTCTCGGCACAGAGGCCCAGCGTTTTGCACTCTTTGCTGTTAAGGCAGTCGGTGTCTCCTCGCGCACCACATCGGGCGTATCGTGGCCCTTGTCTGATCGCGCCACAGTGTCCCTTCTCGTTACAGTAAGTGCTGCGTTGACAGTTGGCATCTGAAAACGAACCACACCGGCTCTCTGTCGCGTTGAGGCGTACAAATTCACAGAGCCCTTCATCTTTGCAAACATCGCTGTTTGCGCAGTGCGTGTTGGTCTTTGGTTGGCAGGTTGTCGTGGTGTTGAGCTGTACGACTTCGCAACGTCCTTCTTTTTGGCAGAGGCCGCTGTCGATACAATCCTGATTGGTGAGAGGCGCACAGCGCACGTTGTTGGCATCAAATGAACACGCTGCGTTGGTTTTGCACACTGTGCTTTGTTTGCAGTCGGCGTTGCTCTTGGGGACACATCGCTTACTGTTCGTGTCCCAGTGACAGCGGCCATCTGTTTGGCAGAGTTCGCTCTTTGCGCAGGCCGCGTCACTGCCTTGTACACACGTTTTTGTCGTGCTTTGGTACAGGCACGCGCCGATCTTGGTGCATGTCTCGGTCAACGCACAATCTTGATCACTTTGGAGGCTACACGTTCCGTTTGTGGAGAGAGAACAGTGACCCTTTTGTTTACACTGGGTGCTGTTTTGACAGTCGATGGTTCCGTATGCAACGCACTTGTTGTTTGAGCGAACACAGCGACCTTCTTCTGTACAAGCCGTGCTCTTTCGGCAATCCTCGTTGCTTTGGACGACACAGTTGTTGTCGACGCGATGACAGCGACCTTCCTTTTGGCAGCCTTCGCTGCGACGGCAGTCAAGGTCGTAAAGCACCACACACTTGCCATTGACGACATTGCAGCGGCCTTGTTGTTTACACTGATCTGAGAGGTAACACCACGTACAGACAGGGGAAAGACCTGACTTGTAACCACATTTGTTTCCGGCTGTGCATCCACTACTGGCCTCACATTTTTCGTCAGATGTCGCGATACATCCGAGGACCGGGCTGAGTGTGCAGCGGCCTTCACTTTGACAGAGGGAGCTCTTCTTGGTGCAGTCGTCGGTGTCTTGGAAGACACAAGTGTGGGTGCTCAACTGGTATGTGCAGCGACCTTGTGTCTTGCACAGGCTACTTTGGAGGCAGTCTTCTGGCTTGGTGGCCTGACAATTGCGGAGCGCCTGGGCATTTCCCTGACAAAGACCTTCTTCCTTACAGAGGCTCGAAGAAGCACACAGGGCGGGGACTGGAATGCAACCTTCGCCAACACGTTGTTTGACGCACCGTTTGTCTCTGCTGCAGGCTTCTGATGTCTTGCAATCTTCATCACCCCCAATGATACATTCTCCGGTCGCATTTGAACGAGTGCATCGACTTTTTACTTTGCAAACACTTTTGTTAAAGCAATCTTTGTCAGAGCCAACAACACAAGTCCCTTCACCGAGGATGTCTTTTTTGAGCGTACAAGTCCCGCTATTATCGCATTCCGTGCTGGTTTCGCAGTCTTTTTCATCTTTGGCAACACATTTTGTGCGGTCCTCACTCAGGTAACAGAGGCCTTGTTCGCTACATTCAAGGCTGTCCTTGCACACGACACAGACGCCTTTGCTCGAACGTCCACATTGTCCTTTGTTGTTACAGATTTGACTGCCTACACAGTTTGTCGCGATACAGTGGAAGGGGGAGATGGTGCAATTGCGCTCTGGAGTGCAAGCGGTGCATTGACCGAGGAGTGTGCATTCTTCGCTGTTTTGGCACTCTGCGTCGGAGTCCGCAACACACGCGCCACGGAGAGCTGTACAGCGCCCTTGAAGTCGGCAAGCATCACTCTCCTTACACTCTGCGTTTGTCCCGGCGATGCAAGAGGGGGAGGCGTTTGGATCGGGGTTGCGTGTGCACAGTCCGTCTTTTTTGCAGGCTTCACCGAGTGAACAGAGTACGCACGTCCCATTTTGTAAGGCGCAACGTCCATCCTTTCTGCACCCCAAAGAGGACGAACAATCCGATGGCGCTTTGCTTACACAGGCACCATTCTCCAGGGTGCATCGTCCGTCTTGAAGGCATCCTTTGGATTGGTTGCACAAGACACATTGATCGTCTAATTGACCACATTTGTTGTTGCTTGTGCAGGCTTCCGAGCGAGCACAGTCACTGTCACCTTGGACGACACAGGCAAACTGCCATATTTGATTGCGTTTTACGTGTTGTCGTGTACAGCGTCCTTCTTTTTGGCAGCCTTCGCTCTGTTGGCAGTGGTTGTCTACACCTGGAGCGCAGTAAATTTCGGGGACGACATTGCCGATGTAGCGTGTCGAACGAATACACCGTCCTTCTTTTGTGCAGGCTTCTGAGCCTTTGCAGTCAGCGTCTGATTGGATCTCACAGCCAGCGAGGCCATCCTGGCACTTGCCCTCTTTGGCACATTCGAGTGTCTTTTGACAGAGGTTGCAACCAGCTCCCTGGCAACGAAGTTCCTGGAAAATACGTGTTTTTCCCTGTGTGTCAGAGATCGAGAGGGTGGCGTTTCTGTTCGATCTGTCGAGCTTCCATGTCCCGCGAATGGTCGTATTGGGGAGCGTTGTGGGGAGGAGATTGGGCTTGCAAGGTGAGATTCTTCTCGTCTGTTTTCGTTCAGGTGTGAGTGTGAGTGTGTTGTCGACGACTGCGATCGTGCCTTTTTCGACGATGAAGACCCCTGCGGCTCCTGCACAGTCTGGATCATCTTGCTTGGTGAATTTGCTGTAAGTGTACTTGCCGCCGAGGAAGAAACTAAACGCTTCCGTATCAGCTGCGACGAGCTTTGGTGGATCGCCTCGTCGCTCGAAGACCTGGATGGTTGGGATACGCCATGTCTCTGTGCCTTCATCGTAGAGGTCGATGGCGCGGTTGGCGGTGGTGGACCAGTGGCCGAGCATCGCGAGAGGGGGGAAGTTCTTTTCTGCGCCAACGAGTTGCTCGTCCAGGCAGATCTTGAGGTCTGCGTTGATCGTCGTACATGAGAACCCCACAGGGCAGGGGGTATCGGTACATAGTTGTGTACACCAACCACCATTCAAACCCCGAAAGACACCAAGGCACACGCCTGTTTGACATTGGTCGCGTTCCCAGCATGTTTCGCCGAGCGGTTTGGCGTCTTGTTCTTGTTTGAGGCAGACCTTTCGGGCGGTCGCGAGAGAAGGCGCGAAGGGACCACAGAAGAACCCTGAGGGACAGTCGTTTTCGGTACAATCTTGGGTGCAGTAGTTTTTATTGGGGTCACTCAGTCGGATACAAACGTTCCCTGTGCATTGGGAGCCATCTTCGCAAGGACCGCTGCCTGTGGATTTTCGATCTTTGGCGACACAGTATCCTTCACCTGTCGCGATGATGTCACAGACGCCACTTTGGCATTGGTCGTTGGAGCGACAAAGCTCACCGTCTTCGAGTTTGATCTGCTCAATAGGAGAGCAATGGACCAGGCTGAGACTGCACACAAACAATGTGAGCCAGCGTAGTGTGAGTGACCAAAAAGAGCGCGCGGGCATAGATGATCCTTTTACCAGGGGTGGTTTTCAACGAACACAACATACTCAAGGTATGATCACTACAAAGAGCCTGTTGTGGGTATGTATCTCAATGTTGAAGCTGAAATGGACGCTTAGCCTCCAAGACATCGCTCGAAGATTCGTTGACATCGACCTTCTCTTTTGCAAGCTTCTGAGTTTCCACAGTCCTTGTCTGAGCCGACGATGCACACTGTGCCTTGAAGTGTGCAGTAGCCTTCTGTTTTACAGCCTTCGCTGTTACCGCATGTCTCGCAGGTGTCACCGCTGCGCACACATTTCTTTTGTGTCGCACAATGTTCACTTTGTCGGCAGAGGAGGGTGCTTGAGGCGACACAGCGTTTGGCTGTTTCGGACCAAAGGCACAACCCTTCTCGTTTACAAGCTTGTGTCTTTTCACATGTTTGGCAACGTCCATCGACGAGGACGCAGCGCTCTTCTTCTTTGCAGACGCTCGTTTGGGAGCAGTCGAAATTTGCCGGGACGACACATCGATCATCTTCGAGGTCACAGGCACCTTCTTCTGTGCAGAGTTGGCTGTTTTGGCAATCTTGTTTTGTACCAGCGACACAGTCAAATTGACCGCGAACGCACTTTCCTTCCAGCCGACACAGTTGGCTGCGACGACAGTCATTATCGGAGACTGCGACACAACGGGATGCGCGTCTGACACAGCGTCCAGCAACGGCGCAGTCGGGCTCACTCTGACAGGACGTGTCGATGATGCAGGCTCCATCTTTCACTTTGCAGCGTCCTCTCAAAAAGCAGTCGATACTGTCGAGACAGTCAGCGTCTGAGCTGGCGACACAGGTGTTGTTGGGGCCAAGTGTACATTGGCCAAGTGTGCGACAGATACGACTCTCTTCACAGTTGAAGGACTCACAGACCCCTTTACTTTGGTTGGCAAAGCATCGGTTCTCTTGAAGGCAAACGTCGCTACGTCCACAATCTGCGTCAAAGAGCACGATGCACTGTCTTTTGGGGATGTCGGCAAAGCACTTGCCTTCTCGTTTGCAGTCGTCTGTCAGACGACAGTATTCTTGTGAGAATGCCTGACAACGTTGGTTGACGACGACACATTTTCCGTTGCGTTTGCATTCCGTGGAGCGGAGGCAGTCGTCATTGGAGGTCGCGACACAGGTGCCATTGCTCGCGGTGCATTCGCCGTTGTTGAGGCAAATCCTGCTTCCCTGACAGTCGCGATCGGTTTTGGCGATGCACTGATCATTTTCCAGTGTGCAGCGTCCTTCCGAAATACATACGAGCGCGTTGGGGCAATCTTGTACTCCACAATGTACGAAGCCGATGAACACGAAGACACAAAAGAACAACAACCCAAAGCGAGTGATATTCATTGGGTGCGAGCCCTTTTTACTGGAGGCTTGTTGAGAGGGTGTGATGTCGTGCTTTTGGCTCATGAGTTTGTCTTGTGTACCTGGAAAGCTGTTGATGTCGTATGTTTAATCTTCGAATCCTGCGCCACCGTCTTGTTCGGGGACTTCTTCTGGGAGCTGTTCTTGTCCACCTTCAGTGATTTGCTCACTGGATGTTTCTGTGGAAGTTTGTTCGCCATTTGCCTCGCTTGGTTCAGGCGGAATGTACTTGGTACATTTGCCTCCACTCGCTGTGCAGCGGTTTTCATTTTTGCAGGCCTCAGAGGATTGGCAGTCTTCATTTTTAGCGGCGTAGCAAGTGTTTTCGCGTCGGCTACACAGACCTTCTTTTTTGCAGGACTCGCCAGTTTTGCAAACGGAGTCGAGGATGACACACTGTCCATTTTCAGCTTGGCATTTTTGTTCTTTTTGGCAGGCCTCGCTACCTTCGCAGTCTTCGAGGGAGGTGGCGACACATTCAAATCGCTTTGTGTCAATGCCACAGAGTCCGTTGACTTTGCAGGCTTCCTGGATGCGACAGTAACTCTTTGTGATCAGGACACAGTTGCCACTTTGATAGACACAAAGACCATTCTCTTTACATTGTTGTGAGTTGCGGCAATTTTCGGGGGAGCTGACAATACACTTGCCGCTGTCCGCTTTGCATTCGCCGTTGTTGATGCAGAAGCGGCTTTGCAGACAGTGTTCATCAGAGGTCGCGGCGCAGCGTCCGTCGAGCAAACCACACAAACCTTCTCGTTTGCACTCTACGCTCTGATTGCACTGCTCTGCTGTGTAAAACTCACAAGCGATAAGCCCGGTGACACCGAGAAGGCAGGTGAGTAAAAAGATTCTCATATCGACACTCCGTCAGTATTGTCCGAACACTTCGGTATGGCGGACGTGAGAGAGTTTTGTATAACGTGGGACGAGCATGTTGGGGCGATGGGGGCGATATGGAGCGCGTCGAAAACGTTTGGGACGGCTCATTCGCTCGCGTTTTTTGAGGTGGTTGTAGTTGATCCAGCCAACAATGACGAAGGCAAGATGCACACCACTCCCGGCCAAGAAACCCCAGCCTGACGCTGGAGAGAGTGATGTGACAACACGTGTGATGACGAGTACACCCGTTGTCAGAGAAGCCAAGCCAAGTAACGTCCCACCTGTACCAACGATGCCAGAAGGCTTCCACCACATGTACGCCGAAGCGACAGCAAAGAGAAGCGACGCGCCACCGGCTGTCATCGCTTCTCCTGTGTCGATCTGTTGTGCGCTTTGCAGACCAAGCCCTGTCGCAATCAACGCGATCCCACCGAGGATCGAGACCCCAAAAGGGATGGGGGTGTAGAGCACCCACGGTGACGTTCTCTTGCGAGAAGAAGGGGGAGAGGGCCGCATTGGGCGAGGACTATCCTGGCATGTTTGGACAGAGCAGAGTGGTGACGCGTGGGCAAGGCGAGGCGGAGTCAACAGGCATACGCACACTACAAAACACGAGATCATCCATATCGTCAGGTAAGTACGCAATGCCATGGTCTATGAAAAAGAGCGCAGCTCTTTTACCCTCCTGTTCCAAACAGACTTCCCGATGTGAGCGTCTTGAACAAGGACGTAAAGACCTCAGGTGTGATACTCACACCAAAGTACAAGGACACTCGAAAACGACGAACCGTTGGAATTTCTGTCACATCACCTGCGAATGGATCGCCGATCTTGAAGCCACCCGCCAGCTCATCGACGACGCGCATATTGGCTCCGAGCATCAAGTCAAAGCCTTGACTGACCTCAAAACCAATCCCCGCATAATACGACGTCAGCAGATCTTGAAAGGACAGACCGATGTTGATGTTAAATCGTTGCAAAAATAGCGGTGGCTTGAGAGGATCGCGTCCTGAGAACATCATGCGATCCCAAAATTGCCACGAGTAGATCTTCGCGACGAGGATCAGGTCGAGAGCGATAGGACCTTCTTCGCTAAGGGCGATACGTGTAATGCTTGAACCGCGCTCTTGCAACAATTTGAATTTAGGAACGATGGGGGTGATGCCGATAAAACCAACCGCGATGCTAAAGGTCGACAGTGGGTTGATCTTCATCAGGTAGGTCATGTCGACGAGGCCCAGGCCGGGTTGACCAATTGAGGGGCGACTGACCGTCAATAAGACGTTCCCTGCGCGAAAGGGTCCAAAGACGTAGCGACGTACGATGAACTGTTCTTTCTTGGGACGTTTGACCAGATCGCTGCTGATCAGCGCGCCTGCGGGACCACGTGAGGCCAGTGATTGAGGTTTCATCTGGACTTTGTAAAATTGACTGACCCAACGACGGACGATGAGGTAGACAGTAATTTTGTCATTTTCATCGATGTTTCGAGGGATCCCTCCGAAGATACGACCATCTTCCAGGATACACACAGTCGCGCGGTGTTGGGCCTGATAGTAGCGTCCACAGCTTGCGTAGTCGAAGTATTGGGGACGTCCCTGACTTCGCTTTGCGCTGCGAAAGACGCGCTGCATCCCTGCGGGCTCTTGGTTGTTGTAGGGGTGGTTGAGCGTCTTGTTTTCGCTCTTGGATGATTTGCCTTTGCCCTGGGCGTGTGCCGCTGGCTGAGGCATGAGCAAGCAACATACCCCGAGCATGGCGATCAGCTTGAACGCGCGCATTGTGGACTCCTTTATTTGCTGTAGACCTGGATTGTCCGGCTTCATCATTTTCTTCAACTCCTGCGTGTCTATTCGGCACTACGCTCGCAAGGTGATAGGTCGTAAAAAAGTGGCTTTTGCCTCAGTCATTGGTGCCAGCATCTGCGACATTTTCGCTTGTTGTTTCAGCGCTGGGCTCGGTATCTGTAACGATCTCATTGTTGGGTTCTTGGAGAGTCTCTGTGCCCGCTTCCGTTCCTGGCTCGACACTTTGCTCTCCTGTCGATTCAACGGGTTGTTCTGTCGTTGATTCGCTAGAAGGCTCAGGTTCAAAGGGGACAATATCTCCAATCGGAAGTGTGTTTCGCGTGACAACGTCGCTCTGTCTTTCGCAGTTATTTTGGAAGAGTGTGGCTGTAAAGAGCCCTCCTTGTCTTCCATATCGGTCGACTTGTACGACAAATTCGCGCTTCTTTTTGGTGATCAGGCCAGGCACACATGAGATATTTTTCTGTTGGCATGCGTTCATCTGGTTGATGATGAAGATGCTTTGTGTTGTCAGGATCTCTTCGCCCTTAAAACGTTTGGCTTCCATCGCGTTGGAGGGGGCGTGTTGAATTTCGACAAACAAACATCGCTCTCCGACAAAGCTGCCTTCAACGCTGACAACGACGAGGAGGGAATCTGTGCTTGAGCCAAACCCACTGTAAGGGAAGGGGGTCAAGATGATCTTTGTCGGTTGCTTTGTGGGTGTTTGATCGCCACAAGCGAACACAAAACACATGCTCCCGAGCAGACAGGTGAGCAGCACACGCATCCATCGGAGTGTCGTGGTGCCTGTTGTGTTGGCACTGTGTTCTGTAGGCGTCATGTACATTCCTTTATGATGAAGGGAATGTGTTGATGCTCTCTTTGACAACGTCGTTCTCTCTTCGCTCTTGTGTGTCGGAGATAAGGCTGCTTTACTCATCCGATGTGGGTTCTTCTGGAGTGGGCTCCTCCGGCGTACCTCCTTCTTCGGGTGTTCCACCGTCTTCGGGTGTTCCACCTTCTTCGGGGGTTCCACCTTCTTCTGGCGTGCCTCCATCGCCCTCTGGAACTTCTTCAGGAAAGCTTTCCTCTGGCACTTCACCGCCATCTGACTCTGGAATTTCGCCACCATCTGAAAATTCGGCACTGAAGTCTCCAGCGTCGAACTCAGCGACAATTTCTTCGTCTGTGGTTGTTTCTTGGTTGGGTTCGGATGTACCAAGGACGCATTTACCGGCGGTACAAGTTGTTTTATTGTCGCTACAATCGCGACAATCGCGGCTTGAGGTGCAGGTTGTTTTGCAGAGCTGGACACACTGGCCTTGTACCGCAGAGCAGGCTCTTGAAGTTGCGCACCCCTCGGAGCTTTTGCAGTCATCATCTTTGGAGGCGACACACTCTCCGGCGCCTTGGTTGAGCGTGCAGAGACCTTTGCTTTTGCACACATCGTTGCAATCGGCGCTGGTTGTGGCGAGGCAGAGTTGTCCACTTCTCGTACATTTGCCGAGATTTTTACAGTCTTGTGTCTCTGCACATTTGACCGTCGCACATACGCTACTGTCACAGATGATGGCTTGCCCGCTACAGCCGTTACAGTCTGCGTCACTTGTACAATTGCTCTTGCAGCTTCCGCCGGATGTTCGTGTTTTGACACAGACACCATTCTCGACGAGACACTTACCCTCGACACCGCAGGTGTCACTTCCTTTACAGTCATCGTCTGTTGCGACGATGCATTTGTCACCCTGACGTGTACACGCGCCTTGTTTTTGGCAGAGGTCGCTCTCTTTGCAGACGGAGTCCGTGATGACACAGCGCTCTTTTTCGAGTAAGCATTTTCGTTCTTTTTTGCAGGTCTCTGATTGGAGGCAGTCGGCTGTTGAGCCGGCGACACAGGTGTATGTTTTGGTGCTTAATGAGCACAGCCCTGAGACACGGCAGGCGTCCTGGCTGCTACAATAGGCTTCGGTGATTTGGACACATTCACCATTTCGTGCGAGGCAAAAGCCGCTCTGTTGGCACTGGATCGAGTCTCGACAGGTCGAAGCATTGGCGACACAGGCCGTTCCTTCCAGAGTGCAAAGTCCCAGGTTGAGGCAAAAGCGACTCTTTTTGCAATCGTCATCACTTCCGGCAACACAAGTATCACCGGAGGCTTTACACTTGCCTTCCCGTCCACAAGCCTCTGACGCCTGACAGTAAGTGTCTGTGACCTGACATGAGGCGCTGAAAAAAGGCAAAAACAACAGGGCTGTAAGATTCAACCACAACAATGTCCGCTTCACGTCTTTCTCCACTTTCCAAACAATCGATGCTGTGACGCTTGATTTCGTTCATATGTTTCACAAAGGACCTTGGGGCTATTCATTGCCACTGTTGGTGCCTCCGTCGGCGGTGGTTGCTTCGCCACTGCGCGCGCGCTCATCTCGAAACAGTGAGTTGCCAATGGCGAGGGTTTGAAGGGCGATTCGGTCCGTTTGACGGCGACAATCCCTGTCGTACAGCTCCGCGACGAGCAGTCCCCCCGTTTTCCCTGTTAAATCAGCTTGCAACACAAATTCACTGTTTTTGCTGGAGATCTCTCCAAACAAACAGGATGTATTAAACTGTTGACAACGTTTATGCTTTTCCGTCGTAAAGTCGCTGAAGTCTTGTGCGACTTCTTTTCCGCTGAAATAAAACAATCGGATGGAGTTGGCGTTGGCGTACTGCATCTCAAAGAATACACAGCGAGTGCGTGGTGAGCCCGAGACTTGCGCGACGATCAAGAGCGGGACCTGCCCTGTACCGAAGCCTTGCTGGCGAAATGCAGTCAAGATCAACTTTGGCTCGCCTGTCGGTTGTATGGTGTCCGAACAACCTGTTGTCGAGATGCTGCTGATCGTGACGAGCCCCAAAAGCACAAAGAAGCCCAAAAGTCCCTTGAATAAGCGAACCCTTGTGTGTCCCTGTGTGGGAGCTTGTTCTATATGAGGAGGGGTTGTGTTTGTGGATTGAACTGTCACCCTGTCGAACTCCATCGCGTAATCGAGACATCAAATTGATGCTCGTTTGATCCTGCTTCTATGTGCGAACACACTGCTCTATTTGACACTTTTTGCACAAAGGTGCCCTGCTCAAAACGGCTATCCATTTAGTGAGGTGTATGAACGACTCGTCCATGAGTTGTTTCGTATGATGGTCTTGGTAGATTCGCACAGATAAAAAACTCCTGTCAAGTCTTCTTTTCAGCCCTATTGACCCGAAAGAGGGCGAGCACATGCGGGTATACGCTAGATCTCCGGCTCTTTCGAGACAACTTTGTTTTTCGACACATACGATGCATGTCGAATGTGTTCTCTATTTTGCACATTTTTTTTTGGCTTTTGTGTGACGCAAGTTGGTTGTCTCCATCCAAACGGAGACAAAGGGCTTGTTTTTCTTGCATTCTCTGGGATTTCCTCTATGGTGAGGCCCCTGCTTCCATCTGAAGTGCCCAAATTGGAATGGAAAGTTGCGCGCTCATGTTAGATTCTGTGGAGCCTGTGTGAAAAGGCGACTACACTTCCCATCGCGGACGAGGAGATCGATGTTGATGAAAAAACAATGGATGACATGCATATTGGTGTGTCTGGGGTTTCTTTTGCCCCAGACAGCATTCGCGACAAATGTTTCCTCGGTAGGGTTTCGCGTGAAGCCTTACAAGGAGTCGATGCAACATTGCCGCAAGATCACACAAGAGAGTCTTCGCAAGGAGCTTTTGAAGATCAGCCAAGGGGCTTTTGAAAAGAATCAGGTGGAATTTCAAAAGCTCGTCGATAAGCAGTGGTCTGCGATGAAGCTCGATGACGTGCTCGACAAGGTCGTCAAACAGGCTGCCAAAAAAGTCCACGATGAGACTGGGTACTTCGGCCGGATCCAGTCGAGCTTCTCAAAAACAAAGGCCAAAGTCATGGCTGAGAAGATGGCACGTTATGCGTTCCAAAGTCCTGCTTTTAAAGGTGCCATGAAGAAACTCTCCCACAACATCGCTGGGCAGCTCAACGATGTCATCCACGAAAAAGCCAAGCTCTCCATCAATCGCTCCATTGAGTGTATCAACCAATTTTTGAAGTCCAAATACAACGACGTGATCAAAGAGATCTTTCGTTCACAGCTCGCGTCTTCATTTTCTCGGCAAGCAGGCTCTCAAGATAAACTGTACGCGCTCCCTTCGATCGTCGCGCAGCGCTCGAAGGGGTTGCTCGGTGTAGGGATCATCGTGACACATCAGATTGTGCGCCTTGTGGCACGCCGTATTGCCCGGCGAATTGCCTCTCGTATCGCGCGCAGTATCGGGATGAAGATCGCGACTCGCATTGGGACCAAGCTGATCCCGTGGGTTGGTTGGGGATTGTTGGTCTGGGATGTTTGGGATATCGCAAAGGCCAAAGGTTCGATCCCCACCATCGCCAAATCCCTCAAGAGTGAACGTGTCCGCACACGGATCAAAGGTGAACTGACCAAGTCGATCAAGGAATCCTTTGAGTCCAATTACCGCACCATTGTCAGGCAGGTCTCGGACTCGATTTACGGTGTGTGGATCGGATTTCAAAAGAAGTTTCGCAATGTCCTGATGCTCGCCGACAAAAACGAATCCTTTCGCCACTCCCTCAAAAGCATCAAGAAGACCAAACAACTCTTTTATGTCGTAAGGCTCTACTCTCTCCTCGGTGAGAAGGGGATGGTGACGCTTGCCAAGAGTGGTCGTTTGATCGAGCTTGTCGAGAATCCTTTCCGCGATGAGCTCGTCGCGTTGCTTCGCTACAAGCCCGATATCAACTTCGCGCTTGGCTGGTACCAGCTCGCTGGTATGCGTCTGAAGAAGGTCGTTCAATTTGAGATGTACAAACACAAGCAACCTGATGAGTTGCCTCGCAAAACACTCGATGTATTGTTGAGCCTCTCAAGTCCCGCTGATGTCAGCAAGTTGCTCTTGTTGAGTAACCCCGAGATCGACCAGTTTGGGCGGATGAGCAAGGTCAACCGTCGCCGACTGATCAAAAAGCTCAGCCCCAGTCAGTTGATGTTGACCTCTCGCTACATGAAAGATATCAAAGGTGAAAAAAGAAATCAGTTGCTACGTGCGTTGATGATACCTCCCTCAAAAGCGCTGTCTATCCTCGAAAAGCCAGAAGTCTCCGCTCTGATCCAGGGACAAGCTGATAAACTCTCGCTGATCCGCTTTTTTCTCGCGACACGCTCTTTTCAAGATCTCCAGTCCATACGTGACTTGCCCACACAGGCGTATTTTCTCAAGTACGGACGGGTCGCGTATTACTTCATCCTCGCGCTCCTCATCTTCTTGTTGCCGCTGCTTATTATTATTGGTACATGGAGCTTTCGCTTGAGCTTCGGCGCGTACAGGATCTTTTTTAAGGCGCTGTTCCCCGGTGGACGTAAAAAGCCAAACGCGTAGGATAGATTGTCAACGAAAACCAACTGTGTGAGGAGAGCGCATGATTGTCACCACCATTGAACAAATCCCCGGCAAGTCGATCGAGTTGGGTGGACCTCTTGTCGTCTCTGTCGTTCGTGCTGCCAATGTTGTTAGCGACATTCGAGAGAATATTCGCAATCTCGTAGGAGGGCGGATGGGGCACTATGAAAAATTGCTCCAACAGGCGACAGAAGAAGCGATCGAGACGTTAAAGGCGAAAGCCGAGGAGAACGGATACGATGGTGTCATCGGGATGCGTATCGCGCACCCCACCGTTGTCGAAGGGGGCGTCGAGTTGATCGTATACGGAAGTGGATTTCGCTGGAGCTGAGGAAGGTCTGCTTTGCAGATAACAGATCTCATGAACGGGAGGTGAAGGGGATTTGGAGACACAAGCACCCTTGAATGGATTGGTTGTCTTGGATCTGACACGTGTGTTGGCCGGGCCGTATTGTACGATGCTCTTGGCTGAGCTCGGCGCACGTGTGATCAAGATTGAGCGTCCTGGCGTCGGTGACGACTCTCGTCAATTTGGCCCATTTATGGGAGGAAAATCGGCCTATTTTATGTCTTTAAACCGCGAGAAAGAGAGCATCGCGCTCGATCTGAAAGACCAGGAAGATCGGTCTTTATTCGATGGTTTGTTGGCGCAGGCTGATGTCTTGGTCGAGAATTATGCGCCTGGTGTAATGGAGAGATTGGGATATGGTTGGGATGTCCTTCATCGACGTTATCCTCGCCTCGTCATGGCGTCTATCTCTGGCTTTGGTCAGACTGGACCGTATGCTTCGTATCCTGCCTATGATCTGATCGTGCAAGGGATGGGGGGTGTGATGAGCATTACAGGTCATCCCGACCAACCTCCAACACGCGTTGGGACTTCTGTTGGCGATATTACCGCAGCGTTATTTGCGGCCAATGGTA
Organism: Deltaproteobacteria bacterium; assembly: GCA_002731275.1. Taxonomy (GTDB): domain Bacteria; phylum Myxococcota_C; class UBA6777; order UBA6777; family UBA6777; genus UBA6777. The sequence goes on from PCBK01000098.1 coordinate 137,120, forward strand.
TCCAAGCTGCCTTGCTCAAGAGAACACAGACCCAAAAAGGTAGCCGGGTGGATGTCAGTATGCTCGACTGTCAGGTCGCGCTGTTGGAGAACGCCATCGCGAGATGTCTCTCCACTGGACAGGCTCCAACGCCGCTTGGGGCGCGTCACCCTTCGATTACTCCATTCGATACATTCCGCTCATCTGACGGCTATCTGACGATCGCCGCTGGTAACGATGATTTATTCGCTCGCCTATGTGAAGTGCTCGATTTATCTGCGGTTGCATCGATGGATATGTATGCGACCAACGAGGCGCGGACCAAACACGTCGACTCGCTGAAAGCGTTGATGGAAGCGAAGCTGGTTCAGAAGACAACTGAAGAGTGGGTTGATTTGCTGCGAGCGGCAGGCATCCCAGCTGGTCCAATACAGGATGTCAAAGAGGTCCTTCAGGATCCACAGATTGCAGCGAGAGGGATGCTCGTGACGGCTGATGATCCCGAAGCTGGTGAGATCACAATGCCAGGAAATCCCATTCAGTTAAACGATGTGCCTACAAGTTCACAGAGGCGACCAGCGCCGACGCTGGACGGTGATCGATCACGTATTCTCAAGGATTTTGGTCTCAGTGAGCCGACAAAAAGTCGAGGATCGTGATGTGTGAGCGGGGATCTTCCATCATGAAGAGATGACCGCCATCAAACCATTCAAGGGTCGCGTGTGGGATACTTTGTGCGAGGGTTTGGAGGTTCGCTGGGGGAGATATTTGGTCGTAGCGACCGCCACAAACGAGCGTTGGACATGTCATCTTATGAAGTCTGTCGTGTGTGTCATGTGTCGCGCGTGCTTCGAGCTGGTGAAAAAAGCCACGTTGGTAAACTGGATCATCCCACCCTCGACGGAAGGACGCGAGGAGCCTCTCATAACGCCTCTGATAACGCCTCGGATAGGCTTTGATCCAGTCGTCAGTGATGCGCGAGTCGTACAGGGGGAGGAGGGCGTCTGTCAGCGCTTCTGGGGAGGTCATGGGTAATTGATGAATGGGGTAGGATGGGGTGCCTGTCCCTCCACTCGATGTGCACGCGAGGACGAGCGCATCAACGCGCTCGGGCGCTCGGATGGCGACCTCTTGCGCGACCATACCACCGAAAGAAATACCCAGCAGGCGACAGGATGACCAGCCCACAAAGTCGAGCAGTTGAAGCGCATCCTCTGCATATTCTTGCATCGTATAGGGACGATCGGGTTTGCTCGACTGGCCCATGCCACGTTGATCATAGAGGAGGACATCGAAGTCTTGTGCGATGGGACTCATGAAGAAGTTGGTTGGCGCGCGAAGATCGCTCCTTGTCCCCATAATCGCGAGCAGTGGCGGCCCCTGTCCTTTTCGTTCGTAGTAAATATCGATGTCGTTGATGTGGGCGATAGGCATGAATTGTTCTTTTAAATATCGAGTTCTTGGGTGTTGTACCACGAGAAGTCAGTCTCATGATGGGCCATTTGGACAGGGATGAGGAGGTCGGTCAACTCGCGCTTCCTCACCTGCATGAGGTGAGCGAGTTCACTCTCAAGGCTGGGGATCTGTGTGCGCCAGTGGTGGTACTCTTTGGGTGGCATGTGGAGCAGCAGACCACCTTCCGGCATCCAAACGGAGGCGGATGTTGGATTGCCTGTGAGGAGGGATATCTCGCCAAAAGTGTCCCCTTCGTGTAGATCTGCGACGCGCACACGGCGTCCATCATCTGTGTGGCTAAAGACGACAGCTTCGCCATGTAGGACGATAAATAGACCTGGCGCTGAGACGCCTTGTGGGAAAATCTCCGCATCAAGCTCCACAGAGCGGATGTGAAAGGCGTGCAGTAGTTGTTCTCTTTGCGACACGCTTTGGAAGAGTTGACTTGTGCGCAAGAGGTTGCTGAGTTGCCGATGCTCGATGAGACGGCGTATTTGTTGAATCAACTCAGGGTGCTGGTGGGTGAGCTGGGCGAGGACATCTGCGGACATCTTCCACGCGAGGGCAGCTCCTTTTGTACGGACTGTCGCACGCCTCGGTGTGCTTGTGAGCAAAGACATCTCGCCGATCAGAGATGGAGCGGGCACTGTCGCGAGATGAAGATCTGATTGTCCTGTGCGGTGTTGAATGACTTCGACGGAGCCATGAGAGAGTAGGTACATCGCCTGTTCTTTTTCACCTTGTTGGACAAGCGCTTGTTGGGCTCTGAGTTGAACAGGTTCTAGGGACGAGGCGAGCGCAACGAAGGCTCTCTGGTGAAGCGCGCCAAAGATCGGCAGTGTAGGAAAAGTTGTCTCCCAGGGTTTTCCCATCCCTGCGGTCGTGGTCCCGACTTTGATCGCGAGTCTTCGTAATTCTTGTGGGTTTTTGGGCAGGGTTGGAGGAGGGGAGAAGGGAGGGACACGCTCTTCTGGCGTGTTCGGCGTTCGATCTTTCGCAAATAACGACGCGAGATGGAGCAACATCTCCTGTTGGCGTTCTTCGGGTAAGTGCATCCTTGTGAGCGTAAAGCTGTTGAAAAAATCACCTCTTGAGGCTGCCAGTTTGACCGCCGCGAGCCAAACGAGTTCAGCATCGAGCATATTCAGCCGTTCCATCTCTACTGCGAGAGATGCGCGGTGGTTGATCGAACCAGGTTGTGCGAGGACGAGTTGGATTTTTTGTTCGAGAGACACGTCACACCTTGTTTGTGGTACGAGGTTTTTGCAGGTGATCTTGCGAAGACTCGCATAAGCATACATCTTTCTTAATGTGTTGGCAAAGGTCTAAGGCCGTTGGACGCAAAAAAGCGTGCGTGTCTTTTTCCTGTATGCTTTTTCTTTGCAGTCGCCTTACATCCTGCGACCTTGGCAAGGAGCGTGTCACCTGCTCCCTGTGTCTGTGATATGAGGAGTGTGGATTCCTCGCACTCATCAGGGTTTTGTTGTATATGAGGTTGTGATAAGGTGGGGGAGTTCTTTGTACCGAGCTCCCTCAAAAGTAACAAATTATACGTGTTTGTCTCGGAAGAGATGGTGAGTCATATTGCTCTTCTTGGGCTGGACGCGTTGTGTGGATAGGTCAATATGCAAGAATTCTTGTTGGCGCATGCCGCGCAAGGCTACATCTTGGTGTTTACGTTATTGGTGCTTGGTGGGTTAAATGCACCGGTATCAGAGGACCTGGTCGTCATCACAGGTGGTTACATGGCGGCGATGTATGGCGACCATACCTACACGATGTACATGTACTTGGCGATCTTTTTGGGGACGTTTGTAGGGGATAGTCTGGTGTTTACCATCGGAAAGTTTTTTGGGCCTCCTCTACTCAAGACAGCTTTCTTTGCGAAAATACTTCCTCCTGAGAGGCGAGAAGTGTTGGATTCATACTTCAAAAAGTATGGTATGATGACTCTTTTTTTCGGTCGATTTATCCCCTTTGGTGTACGAAATGGTTTGTTTTTGACGGCTGCGACGAGTAAAGTTCGTTACTTCCATTTTGTACTTGTCGATCTGTGTGCGCTTACGCTCTCAACTGGATTGATGTTTTGGCTTGGATACGCTCATGCAGAGCGCTTGGAGTTGGTGATCACGTGGGTGCGACGTAGCTCAGTCGCGATTTTTGTGGTTGCCTTGGTCGTGGTTGCATTTTTTGTGATACGATGGTATCGCAAACGTCGAGAGAGTGGCGCTGACTCTTCAGCAAAAACAGACGGCGCTGAGGACGATTCGGTATAAGGCCTGAAGGTCTTCACAAGTTCCAACTCAAAATGGCAAGGAAATACAATCACCTGACCTTGGAAGGCTAGGTGGTATGTCGTCATGGTCAAACGGACAGCACGAATGGGAGTGTGTGTATGCAGAATCTTTCCGTCAATATCGAGCAGCTGATACAAGGGGTGACGCAACTTGCGGGTGGTGTTCCTTTTCTTGTGCTACGTAATGACGGTAGCTACCTCGGTGTCTCCGATGGGGCACGTGATCTGATCGGTGGTGTCCTTGAGATCGAAGGGCAAAATATCGCGATCGAAGAGCACGGTGTGTTTCCTGCTGGTCCGTTGACATCACGTGATTGGAAGGGGGAACGCTCTCAATTTACCATGCTCTCTGGTGAGAGGATGGCGTTCTGTATTCACACAAAAGGTATCCCCGAGGCACAACCCCAACTTTACCTCGTACGTTTCGATCCTGTCCCTATCTCCTACGCATCGTCTGAGGGTTTTTACCTCCGCGCACCTCATGAATACCCCGACGCAATTGAGTTTTACGGTTTGTGGACCCGCTCACAAAAGATGAAGGAGTTGTTTGAGATCGTCTCGCGCGCTGCACAGACTGACGTCACGGTGCTCGTAAGAGGGGAAAGTGGGACGGGGAAGGAGGGGATCGCGCGTGCGATTCACCAACTCAGTAAACGAGAAGATGCGCCTTTTGTCGCCGTCAACTGTGCGGCCTTGAGTCCGACATTGCTGGAGAGTGAACTCTTTGGTCACGTCAAAGGAGCTTTTACTGGTGCGATTCGTGAACGTGTCGGGCTGTTTGAGCGCGCCGAAGGTGGGACCATTTTTCTCGATGAGATTGCCGAATTACCCAAAGATCTCCAAGCTAAATTGCTCCGCGTCCTCCAGGAGAGGACATACGTGCCTGTTGGGGGTTCACATCCAAAGCATGCCAACGTGCGCGTGATCTCAGCCACACACCAAAGTCTTCGTCAGGCCGTGACAGACGGGGCCTTTCGAGAGGACCTGATGTTTCGCTTGCGCGTCGTCCCGATGTGGATCCCTGCGTTGCGAGAAAGACGCGAGGACATCGAGCTGCTCGCGTCCACATTTTTGTTGCGTTTGGGGGATTCTGGGCGACACAAATTTAAGCGCATTCACCCAAAGGCCATGCAGTCATTGATGGATTACCAGTGGACCGGTAATGTCAGGGAGTTGCAAAACGTGATGGAGTACGTCTCTGTTGTTGGGAGTGGAGATGTCCTCACGATCGACCTTCTTCCTCCTGAATTCCGAGAATCACGTCGGCGTGCCCAGCACATTTTCCCCCAAGCCACACCTGAGCTGCAGGATGACGCGTTTGCGGAATCAAGTGAACCTTGGCCCACGTCAGAGCGAGAGTTGCTCGTGCGTGCCCTGGCATCTGCAAACGGAAAGAAAGGAAAGGCCGCCGAGATACTTGGTATGCACCGGACAACATTGTGGCGGAAAATGAAAGAGTATGGGTTAACAGGGTGGTGAGCTTCTCTTTGGGTTGAGTGTACACTTGGGGCATTGGGGACAATCTCTTCTAAGCGACTTGTCATGCGTATTTGTGTGATTGACAAAGATCGGCTTCCTTGGCACTATGCCGTTTCAATCGTACCATTATCTCAGTTATTTCTACAGTGAGCTGTTGAAGAGGTGTAGAGGCATGTTGTCTGGGCAATTCAAACGATTTTTTGTTGTAACATTTACTGTTGCGGTTTTATCGTTTATTCAACTTGGTGCTTTTTGGACCGACACACAAGCGACGACCAAAAAGGACGTAAAGCTAACAGTCCTCTATACCACCGACTTGTACGGTGCGCTTCGAGACTTTCGCTGCAAACGTCCTGGTGTCCCTGGCGGGACCATGAAACCTGCGGACATCGATTTCGCGAACCTCTTGTACCAGGTCAACCGTGTGCGAAAAGATGTCGTGCAAAAACAGCAACTCCCTCCACCCTTGTTGTTTAACACCGGTGATAACTTGGCCACAGGACTCGCGGCGCGCTTTCTGCTCGAATTTGAAGGACTCGCGGGAGTTGATTTTGTCGCCGATGTGTTCGAACGCTTTGGGTACAACCTGATCGGGATCGGCAACCACGAGTTCTCCGTCCCACCCAAAAAACTACATGACTTCTTGATGCAAGCTCGACTCAAGGGGCTAATGTTTTCTGCTGCGAACCTCGAAAAGGCTCCAAAAGACCACGCGCTCAAAAAGTTTGTCAACCGCGATGGTGCGAAAGAGACCAAGTACTTCATCTTTCAACGGGGTGGGGTCAAAGTTGGGGTGTTCCACGTCGTACCCAATGAGTTGCAGAAGAAAGTCGCAAGGACCGCCGTCAAAGGCGTCACGTTTGGGGACCCTTCCTCCGTTGTCGGCGAGCTTGTCCCCAAACTGCGTGATGAGCTGAATGTCGACGTCGTCATCGTGCTCTCTCACATTGGAAAGAAGTCACAAGAACTTGCCAACTCCACTGCTGGTATTGACCTGATCATCACCAATGACCTTCGCCTCCGATACACCGATCCAAACACCTACAAACCTGCGACCAAGACACAGGCGTTGAGTACATTTGATAAGCAAGGCCGAGGTGTGCACATCGTCGGTAGCGCAAAGTATGGACGGATGCTGGGACGTGTCGACCTTGTCGTCCGCAAAACGTCAGGTGCCAAGTCCAAGGTGATTTCTTTCCGTGCGGACTCTATCCCTCTTCATAAAAAGCAGTACGAACCAGAGCTTCGTCGCGAGCTTGTGAAGTGGGAGTCGAGTTATTGTAAGCGCTGGGGTAATCCTATCGGTAATGGACGCATCCGTAACAAGAAGGGGATGTCTCGCAAGCAGTTTATGGATTACATCCTCAACCTGATCCGCAAAAAGACGAAGACTGAGATCGCCTTCATCAACACCGGCGCTGTTCGAAAGGCTCCCTTCCCACTCAAAGGGTACATTACGAAAGACGACCTTTACAGAGCGTTGCCCTTTACCAAAGGAAGCACCATCGAGATCGTCCCCCTCAAAGGTTCTGATATTAGCGGTCTGCTCGACAGCTATTGGGATGTTAACAAGCCAAACAGCCGCAAGGCCCTTCACTTTGCTGGCGTTGAGAACGGTCCCAACGGGACGACTATCAACGGTCGAGCGATTGACGACGCTGGAACCTACTGGGTCACCACAATCTCCTACGTTGCCAAAGAGTCGAGTGGTTGGATCACGGTCCCCAAGAAAAAGCGTATTCTCCTTAAATATACCGATGGTTCAGCGCCTATGTTGCGCCGGATGATGTTGCACCACTTTGCGAGAGACCGTTACCGCAAGCTTCACAAAGAGTCGATGCCTCCCAAGCCTAAAGCGCCGATCGACCCTGAGACTGGTGAACCGAAAAAAGGTGTGAAGCTTCCTCCCCCCAAACCCTTTACAAAGTCAGAAATCCCCTACAACGGGAACTTTGTGAATCTCGCAGATCGCATCGCGGCCAAAGCGGCGATCGAAGCTTCGATCGGATTGGCCGCCATCTTTATCGACCCCATCAATATCGGGACATTTTATACCCAAAAAGACACTCTCTCTGGTGGTTTTTACCAAAAATTCCAGATGAACTTTTCGATCACTGCGCGCTTTCAAGCTGAGACACGTATGCACTTGTGGAAGAACGAACTGTCTGTCGGCTACGACGTCGACCAGAGTGCACAGTGGACCACTGAAAATGGAGGACGTATCGGTCAAAGTGTCTTCCAGGAAAACAACGACCTCGTGACGATCAGATCAGAATATCGCTTTCGGTATTTCGAGACTGTGTTTCCCGGTCGTCATGAGTGGTACTACACAAGCCCCTTTGTCGAAGCGCTGCTCGAAACGGAGATGACACGGGGCTCTCGTCCTGATATTGATAAAGATGAAGACTTCTTCAAGTTGGGGCTCGCGACGGAGCGCTTTCGTCACTTTGAGGTGCGCGCAAAAGCCGGATTGAGCTTTAAAATCAACGACTACCTGAGCTTTCGTGTTGGTGCCGCAGGACGTCGAGAGTTTGCGCTTGAGTACAAAAAACAAAATGAGAACACTGCCCAAGTCGTCCGAACGGAGTTTAACTTTGGTTTCTCCGCTGACTTCGAGCTACAATCCTGGCAGTTTTTGACACTCGGTAGCACGACCTTTGCCTACGAGGCCAAAGCAGAATACCTCGCAACAGGTATCGTCGGCGATCCCAATAAGAGCGGTATCATCCACGACTTTACCTGGACCAACAGCATCTCGATGGCGCTCTCAAGCGCGCTGAGTGTTGCACTTGGTCTCAAATTCTACGTGTACCAAGGTCTGTTCCCGATCAACCCCAACGATGAAAACAGTGCCGTTGGTAGCGGTCCTGTTGCCTTCCGTTTTGAACCAACCATTACACTTCGTTTCAACGCGCAGACACGTGGTCAAACCTTTTAAGGTCCGAGAAAGCAGACGTCTTTGATATTTGGGGGAAGCAGGGAGAGGGGAGAGTCTTAACGTTGGCGGTAATCGACACCGCTGATGAAGAAGAAATCGCACATCTCACGCAAACGAGAATAGACACGTTCACCTACACGGTCGGCGAGTGTATCACGCATCAGGAGTTCTTCTCCCTCTGTGCTACCACGCCCTCGGTACCGCTCTCGCAGAGTTGTTTCGAGTTCTTGTGTGTAGTTGGTTGTGATCAGCGTTGTGCGCTTGGTGTTGTATCGGCAGGAGATCAAAGTATCGATAATGCCGGACTCCCACTTGGAGTTTCGGCCTTTACCCAGATCGTCGATTAAAAGAACATCGACATTGATCAGTCCTCTCAAGATCTCCATCTCAGAGAGACCATTTGTGTAAGAGCTACGCAGCTCCGCGAGCAAGACTCCAAAGTCCTGGAAGCGGCAAGGGATACCACGCTCAAGCAATACATGGCGCAAAAAGCCAACCATCAAGTGGGTTTTTCCAACACCTGGAGGTCCCATTAAGACGACACCTTTGTCTCCGGGCTTAAACGCTCGGTGGGTCGCTGGGTTCCTGTAGAGTTGGTAGAGGTGGGCACGAGCTTGTGCTTGTGTTTTGTGGTTTGGTGCGAAGGCGTCGAGTGTTTTATCTGCAAAGCGTGAGGGGATCTTTGCGTTTCGGTAAAGCTCCATCTTTCGTTCGAGGGTTTGACAACCACAGACTTTCCAGGCGCGGTTTCCACTCGGGAGCTTCACTTCAAATCCACCTTCCCCATCACAAACGGGGCAGATCTCTTCCTGACAATCGCAGTGTCGCACTCCTGCGAACTCATTGGTGGGGTAAGTGATGTAGCCTTTCCACTCACAGATATGGCAATTTCCGTAGAGCAACTCACTTTCGCGCTCTTCAGGGGTTGGTTTGCGTGACAACGCGAGCGGCGAATTGGCCGGGTGCCCTCCCGATGTGTGTTCATGGGTGGGAGGCGGTGGACTCTCTCGTCGTTGCTGTATGCGGTGTGAAGGATGATGTTGATGTGGGCGATTCATCTTTTGAATGTTGCCTTGCCCTTTATGATTTGGCATGCTTTTCTCTCCTATCCCACCCACTTTTTCACACCGAGATAGGTTTGTCAAAGAGCCTGGTGCTCATTGTCCCGTAACCTTTTAACCCAAAAGGCTCTTTTCTTGATGGTATGTATTTCGCACCAAATTCCGTATGACTCTTGTGTGGCAGTCGAATCCTTCGTTTTCTTCGAGTTCTCTGAATAAACACGCGATGTGTTTGTATCTTTTCAAGTTATAAGGGAAAAATTCTTGTGGAGAGAAGGATGATTTGCACAGAGAGGGGAGTGTGGATACAAGCAGGACTGGAAAAATTTATGCCAAAAGAGAGCTCCTAGAAGGCACGTTTGGCTGCTTGTTGGGCTGAGAAGAAGAGTCCACCGAAGATCAACAAGCCAAGAAACCCACCGAGCATGATGAACATGGCGCCTTGTTTTGAAGGGGGTTTGGGGGTTTGTCCAACGAGGAGGATCATGGTGTCCATAGGAAATTGGACCCGCATGGGGCCGTATGTCTTGTTGATATCTCTGTTGTTGTCTGGCAAGACGATCTCAAGGGGGCCGCCTGGACGACGTTGTGCTTTTTCCAGTGTCCCTGTGTATGTCCGCTTTTTGGGGTTCTCATTTTTCCCTCTTCGCACGTCCTCTTTGTAGATGACTTTGGTCTTCATGCTCGAAGAGTCCGAGGGATCTGTTTGGACTTTTTTGATCTCTTGGATGATGTCACTTTTTCCTTGAGGCGCGAACACAAGGAGACTTTTGCCTTTCAATGCGCCAAACAGCATGTAGTATTCGATCTTGCCGTCTTTCTTGTTTTGGATGGGGACGGGGATGAATGTATCCCTGTTGGGCTTCATCGAGATTGTCGCGTATGTCTGGTCTTTGATCTGTGTGGCAGAGATCTGTGATGCATCGAGGGATCTGGCGATCGGTGTCTTAGGCGGACCGGCGAGGAAACCCATCGCACCGTACAGTGACGCGACAACAGAGAGACCTGCGAGGATCCCGTACACGATCATCATGGGTGTACTTCCGCCACCACTGGAGACTGGAAGGTCATCGTCATAGTCCTCTTGCTCCCAACTTTCGAGTTGTCTTGGGGCTGGAGGCGTGCTTTGTTTGGGTGCAGGTGCTTTGGGGGCTGCGACTTTTTTGGGGGCTGCGGGCTTCTTTGGTGCTGCGGGCTTCTTTGGTGCTGCAGGTTTCTTGGGTGCTGCGGCGGTTTTTTTGATGGGAGTGACGCGGATTTCAACATCATCCTGCGTCAGCATCTCGTAGATTTCGGCAGGGGGCATGTGGGAGGTCGCGATGACAATTTGTCCGGTGGACCCTGGGTATTTCTTTTGGAATCCGGCACCTTTGATGTACTTTTGGTAGCCCGCGATACGTTCACGAATCTCTTTGAAGAGCAAGGGGTTGGACTCCCAGTCCTCTTGCTGATTGATGAACAGCTCGACAACGCCGTCTTCTGGGCCCTGGATTTTGTCTATCTTGAGAGGTTTTTTCTTTGGGGCAGGAGCTGGCTTCGGGGCAGGGGCTGGTTTGGGAGCGGCTTTTTTGGTGGGAGCAACGCGGATCTCGACATCATCTTGTGTGAGCATCTCGTAGATTTCGGCAGGAGGCATGTGGGAGGTCGCGATGACAATTTGCCCGGTGCAATTGGGGTATTTCTTCTGAAATCCGGCGCCTTGGGTATATTTCTTGTAGCGTGCGATGCGTTCACGAATCTCTTTGAAGAGCAAGGGGTTGGACTCCCAGTCCTCTTGTTGATTGATGAATAGCTCGACAACGCCGTCTTCTGGGCCCTGGATTTTGTCTATCTTGAGAGGTTTTTTTTGGCTCATGGGGACTCCATTTTGCGAGCGTACAGGTGATCAGCTCGTGGCACCAACATCTTCATACATGGCAAGCGTAGGCGCACGTTGTGTCAGAAGTCGCCAACATGGGAGAGAGTGACTTTCTCAGCCCTTGCGGTGCTTCTTTGGAAATTGATGTATCTGGAGGATTTACGCGAATTGGAGGGGGAGTGTCAACTATTTTTCTCTGAGGAGCGGGCTTTGGAGGCGGAGTGGTGCTCGTCTTTTGCGTACTCGCTGGTTACTTTTGCAGGGAGTCTCGAAGAGGGGACGAAGGATTGTGTTGTGTGCAGGGGAGCAAGTCCTTCTTCGTCGAGCGTGCTCATCTCGTTTTCTGGTGCATCACTGTCTGGGTGTGAGATCGCAGGAGCCTTTGCGACAGGAAGTGTCTCCTGACGTGGTGTGCTTGTTCCGAGAATCTCCTCAGAAGAAGGGGATGGGTGGACCGCTGTGTTTGAAGCGTCCTCTTCATCGATCCCAAACGTCTCGAAGCCGGCGGTCACGCCTGAAGAGATGGGACCTTGTCCTGCTGTCGCGTCCAAACTTGCGCTGAGCGCATCGAAGGCACCGGAGAGCTCTGATTCAAACTCAAACGCATCGAGATTGCTGACGACGCCTTTTTGCTCAAAGGACGCGCCTGGAGAGACGTGGACCTCTGTACTGACTGCGTCTTCATCACCAAACAGATCTTCTTGTTCTGAGGGAACAAGCGATGGGTGTGGTTCGCGGAGGATGATGGTCTGGTCTTTTTTGTGTCGGATACCTGCTTGTTTCAGGTGCAGAACGCGCCCAAGAAGGCTCTCTTGTATGTTGGGATCGATGCTTGGGAAGAGTTCGAGCTGTGCTTTTTCGAGCTGTTGCTCTGTGAACACGATGAGTTGATCGACGAGCGCTCCGACTCGTGAGGGGTTGGATTGCTGCGTGATCTGTTGGAGCTGTTTGGGCATCCAATCCATCAAGTACACGAGGATGAAGTTCTCGAAGTACAAACGCTCTTGTTCATCTTTGGAGACCTCTGTAGGCATGTTGATCACGTCTTTTGCGGCACGCAAATTGGATTGGTACAAGCGCTCAAGATGGTGCAAAAACTCGCCCTGGATATCTTCGAATTTTTGGAGGGGTTCACCTTCAAAGAACAAACGCGCCTGATCTTCGGTTTTGCTCGTGAGATAGTCTTCGAGGCTGAATCGTCCTGAGGCCATCATGTGTTGGATCATCTGCTCAAGATCGATGTAGCCTGAAGTGTCGAGGAGGGCTGTCAGTTGGCTGAGGGAGTCCTCTTGGAACTGTTCGATAAAGGAAGAAGCATTTGGTTCTCTGTGGGAGCGGAAGATCCACGAGAGCTTCTCGTTGGCGTTGAGCAGTTGTTTGTGGATGTGTGTGATGGAGACTTCGGAGGAATGTTGCACAATTTGTTTGGCCAGGATGCAGTAGTATTCGAACATCTGGTCGGCAGACTCTTGCAGTTGTGCCATCGATTTACGGACGGGAGGGGTCCAGTGTGCGGCCCATTTTTTCTCAAAGGCTTCGAATGCGTCGTTGAGCACAAATTGGAAGGACTCGAGATCGCGCAGGTCTTTGTCCTGATCAAATGCAGGACCTTCCCATGTAAGCGGGCGCTGTTCCCACTCTTCGTGTTGTTCCCATGGTTTACGGCTGCTTTTGTGCTCTCTCATGCGATAGAGCAGGAACCCAACGAGGAGGAAGGTCAACAGTTGCAGGTAGAAGGACCAGGAGGAGCCTTGTGTTTGGACCTGTCCTACTTTGGGGGAAGGTTGTGTGTGTTTTGGGCGCTCTCTGAGGATTCCCGAAGGAGCGCGTGGTGCTGGTTGTTTTGCGATGGCTGCGAGTTGTTGTCTTGGCTTTGGAGCCTGCTTTGTGACTGCGGCTGTTTTTTGTGTTTGTCGGATGACTGGAGGTGCAGGACTTGTGCTGATGTGTTGGCTGATGCAACGGACTGCGACCTCTACTCCTTTGGCGCCACAAAATGAACGAGGAGGGGAGTAGAGTGCGACACCACAAAGACTTTTGATCCAAGTGCGTCGATTGATTCGCCGAAGTCGGCTATAAGCTCTTTTTGCCTGGAGCAGGTTGGGTCGTTGTGTTGTGTAACGTTGTCCAGCGATCGTTGGGTTGTCTTGACATGCTTTGCGCAGGCGTCGAAGTTCTTTCCAACAACGCCGACTCTTTGAAAGATCAACACCACATATCTCACGTCCTGCCTGGGCATATTGTGGCGATATGGAGAAGGCGAATGCAAAAAGTAGGAGTATGATAGATCGTTGCATAAGATTACCTGTTATGGTTGCTGGTGAAGCCATTACCATCAAATCCCTGATGTTGGGAGATGTGTCTCCAAAGTCGCGAATGTGTGATGCACTTTGGAGGACGAGTGTCTATTTACATAAAGGGATCGTTTGGGTAGAAGTCAAAAAACTGACAAAGTGGGAGTGCAACAGGTAGGGGGGTGAAGTGATGTGCTGGTGTGCTCAACGAAGGTGTTTGAGCATCTCTGCGACCATTTTGGATAGATCGTATTCAGGGGACCAACCCCATTCTTGCCTTGCGGCGCTGTCATCCATCGAGTTTGGCCAAGAGTCGGCGATACTTTGTCGGATGGGATCGACTTCGTAGTTGATCGTAAAATCTGGGACGTGTTTTTGAATCTCTGCGGTGAGCTGCTCTGGAGTAAATTGCATCGCGGTAACATTGAAGGCGTTGCGATGGATAAGTTGATCTGCGGGGGCTTCCATCAATTGAATACAAGCTTGTAATGCATCGGGCATGTACATCATATCAAGAGATGTATCTGGTCGGAGGTAGCAAGTGTAGGGCTGACCTTTGACCGCATAGTGGAAGATCTCAACGGCGTAGTCCGTTGTGCCACCTCCCGGAGGGGCGAGATAGCTGATCAAGCCGGGAAAGCGCAAACCGCGACAATCCAATCCAAATTTATTGGCGTAGTAGTCACCAAGCAGCTCCCCTGCGACTTTTGTGATGCCGTACATCGTGCTCGGTCGTTGGATCGTGTCTTGAGGGGTTTGATCGAGAGGAGTGGATGCACCAAATGCGCCGATAGAGCTGGGGACAAATACGCTCTCTACACCGTGGTGTCTTGCAGCTTCGTAGACGTTGAGTGTCCCTGTCATGTTGACATCCCAAGCCTTGAGAGGGTGGTGTTCTCCGACCGCTGAGAGTAGGGCTGCGAGGTGGTAGATCCTCGTGATCTTGTGCTCTTTGATCACCTCTGTGAGCTTTTGTGTGTCGAGCACATCGAGTTGTTCGTAAGGTCCATATGCGTTCTCTGCGTCAGCTCGAAGATCAGATGCGATGACATGGTTCTTGCCGTACGTTTTCCGAAGGGCGTCGATTAATTCAACACCGATCTGTCCCAACGCACCTGTCACCAGAATTTTTTGCATTCACTCGACTCCTTTGTCAGATAGGAACATGGCAGGTTGATGTCTCGTTTCGTTTTTTGAGCGACACAAGCATCCAACTGCCTTACTACACACTCATCAAGAGTGTTTCAATTTAGGGAGGGCTGGCAAACCCAATCACATTGACCTACCGTCTCAATGTTACGATCTTGAGGCGATTGATCTCTGTGCTTTGTGTGTGGTAGTATGATTGAAATTTGACATTGTGAAAAGTGGTATTTTCACTTTCGCTTGATCATTTCTTTGCAAGCGCGCCTGTGTGTTATACAATGCCTTTCACTTTCGTCAATTCAGAAACCAAAGAATCTCCTTTTGAGAGCGATTTGTTTGGTTGGATCTCTTGTGGTATGTTGTCAACCATACTATATTCCAACATGACACGGAAAAGATCCGAGAGAAGCTGATGAAGTTCTCACTTCATCAATCGCTGCGCATTTTCCTTGGAAAATGTGCAATGTACACATCAGCCACACGCTGATTTATCTCGAATATTTAGAGTTCTATGACACAATCCAACAACAGCGACCCCAAAAATTGGGAACACGAACCAAGCTCACCTGCCGATTATAACTCGCGTGATGCCGGTGAGCATGGTGGAGATGATGACGGTCGTGAAGAGACAGTCATCACGACCATTCCTCAAGATCTTCGTGAAAAGATTGCCAAAAAAGACCGAGTGTACTTGCTCGTGATCGCTGGACACTTCACCGGGCAGATGTTTCGCATCGAGCAAGATCAAGTCTTACTCGGCCGTGGTGCAGACTGTGAACTCTCTCTCGCCGACAACGATATCTCCCGTGAACATGCTCAAATCAACAGACTTCCCGATGGGACAGTCATGTTGTGTGATCTTCGCAGTACAAACGGGACCTTCGTCAACGGACAAAAGATCCAAAGCTGTCGCCTTCAAGACGGTGATCGTATCCAACTTGGACGAAGTACAATCCTCAAATTCTCTCTTCACGACGAGCTCGAAGAACTCTTCCAAAGACGCCTCTACGAAAGCGCTGTCCTCGATGGACTTACACAAGTCTACAACCGTAAATTCTTCGACGAGCGACTTAACACAGAGTTCAGCTTTGCCATCCGGCACAATACACCTCTCTCGATCCTCTTAATGGATATCGATCACTTTAAATCGATCAACGACAACTATGGTCACCCTGCAGGTGACGAGGTGCTACGTCGTGTCTCCCAAACCATCTGGAACGCGATCCGCGAAGAAGACATTGTTGCACGTTACGGTGGTGAAGAGTTTGTTGTGCTGGCCCGAGGGATCATGCCTACACAAGCCGCGATCCTCGGTGAACGTATCCGCTCCATGATCGAAAGACTTGAAGTGCCTGTTGAAGGCCATGTCCCTCTCAAACTCACGATCAGTGTCGGTGTGGCGACTGTGAGTTCCGAACAGTTCCAATCGGCCGCTGAACTCGTCCAAACAGCCGACGAAAGATTATACCGTGCGAAACGCGGGGGCCGTAATCAAGTCGTGGCAGAAAGCTCCTGAGATCTTGTCTTTTTCCACTCGATTGTCTCTCCTTGTCCTCTTCCTTTTTGCGCATCCTCTTGTAGCCCATGCGACTCCGATCCTCGACGCCAAAAAGCGTCTGCGACTCGCGCGTATTTATGCGCCCGAGATTCACCAGGATTCGATTGAAAAGTATGGTATCTCGTCGATTGCTCACTTCTTGAAACACTCGACCCTACGTGCTTCTGTCCGTCGTTGTGGACTGCGACTTAAGCGAAAACACACATATCGTATCGGGCCAGGTGCGCTGTTGTTGCTCCATGATCGTGTACGCTTCTCGTTGTTTGGTCGGTGTCAGTACAACTTTTCTTTGTTTCGCACGACCAAGGAACGCAAAAACAACGTCGTCTACCAACCTGCTTCGACGAGTTTGTATCTGCAGCTCGATGATCACAAGCCCAAAACACTGAACTTGCTCAAAAAAGGTGAGCGTGGAACGATCCCTGAGGTGAATTTTCGCGCTTACTCCATCCAACAAAATGTCTGTGTTAAAAAGCGTTGGTTCCGTTGTCAAAAGTGGAAAACCAAACGATTTTTTATCATCCAATACTTCGTTCATCTCGCTTTCAATGAGGCTTGTAATCAACACGAAGGAGAGCATGAAGGGATGGTTGTTGTGTTGGACGCCAACAAGTTCGAGCAAGCAAGTGACAAAGCCTCCTACAAAGCCGCCATCGAAAAAATGGGGTTTTACGGTCATTACAAGACAACGATTGTCAAACCTTCCGAGGTGACCTTTCGTGAGACTCATCCCATCGCGTATATGGGAGCTGGTGGTCATGCTCTTTACCACAAGCCCGGAAGCGCGGAGATGCTCAAGAGTTTTCCCTTTGAGATGCGTCCTTGGGTAAAGCGCATTTGTACGAAGCGTAAACGTGGGGCATTTCTTCAGGAGCATCATCGTGGTGGCGGACGTATTTACCGGACTTGGGAGCCTGTTCCCCACGTCAATGTACAGCAAGCGTTGAGTATTTTGCCTTCAAAGCCTCCTATTTGGCATGCTGCTTTTCCGTGGAAAATTCTACCTGATCAACAGCTCCCGTCTGGGACACCTACTTCCTCTCTATTCCAGCCCTCTCAACCTTCATTGAAAAAAGCCCGACGTTGGCTCAAACAATTGGTTCCTATCCATAACATCTGTCTTCAATCACGCTCCAAGATTGGGGTACGTTTGTGTGATGTACAAGGGAACAAACATACTGATCCATGTTGTTTTCGGCAGCTTCATGATGGTTTTGTCAAGTGGGTTCAATTTACAGGTCGTTGGGGTCGCAAGGAGTCCTTCGCGTCTGGCTTGACCGGAAGTCTCGCGGCTGGTTTGGGTCGTGTGATGAAGAGATATCCCCTTGGTCGAAGTCTCGGAAATAGTGGGCCTTTTGGTCCTCGTTTCATCCATCAGACGACCTGGAATTGGTATCCTGTGACCAAAAAGCCTAAGCCGACACCTCCAACCTGGCGATAATTCTCCTATTTGATCCAGGGGCAGTTGCACTTGTGTCTTCGCAAAGTGCACCCGAATGTACGGTTGTCATCCCTGATGATCATACGTATGTCGCAAGCGACATCCTCCTAACGCTCGATTGCTCGGATAACATATGCGGTTGTCATTTGCTTCATTCACTTTGCAACCACCCCCTCAACAAACCTCTCCATCCCCCTGAGCCTTCGGCTCTTCCCCCTTCCTCTCCGACCTTCGGAAGAAGAAAGGGGGAGGCTTATACCGTATACACAGGGGAAACTAGATTTCTGATCCAGGCGCAGTTGCACTTGTGTCTTCGCAAAATGCACCCGAATATACGCTACAATCCCTCACGGGAATACGGATACTGCGAGCAGTATCCTCCTAACGCTCGATTACTCAGGCAACATATGCGGTTGTCATTTGCGAGGCCACTTTGCAACCACCCCTTCAACAAACCTCTCCATCCCCCTGAGCCTGCCGGCTCTTCCCCCTTCCTCTCCGACCTTCGGAAGAGGAAAGGGGAGGCTTATACCGTATACACGGGGGAAACTAGATTTCTGATCCAGGGGCAGTTGCACTTGTGTCTTCGCAAAGTGCACCCGAATATACGCTACAATCCCTCACGGGAATACGTATGTCGCAAGCGATATCCTCCTAACGCTCGAATGCTCAGGCAATATATGCGGTTGTCATTTGCGAGTCCACTTTGCAACCACCCCTTCAACAAACCTCTCCATCCCCCTGAGCCTTAGGCTCTTCCCCCTTCCTCTCCATCCTCTGGAAGAGGAAGGGGGACCAATCAAACGATAAACACGTTGGTTTGGTTGGTTGGAAACACCGGGTTAAAACCCGGTGCTATAGAGAGGGTACGCTCGCCTCAAGGCGAGCATTGCTTAGGAATGTGGTGGGACTCAAAGTCCCACCTCAGCGCAATCTTCTCAGCCCTCCCGGACCTTCAACTTTTCCCCTTCTCTGTGAGCGTGAAAAGAACCCTCTCAGACGGGCTTCGCCCCGCCAATTCCCCCTGTATGACCTACGCTTTGCTTCAGTCGACAAGGGGAGCGATACATATCAAACCGTATATCACGAGACAAACTAAATATTCGTGTATATCGGGCAAATAATCCCTCCTCTCGAAAGGTTTGAGAGGAGGGAAGAGCCGGAGGCTCAGGGTGGTGAGTTTGTTGAGGCGTATGTTGCAAAGCGCACGAAGCAAATAAGCCCGATGAGGGCGCTTGCTTTGGACGCAAGTGCAACGTCCGCCGGATAAGTTATCAAGCTAAAATCCGTATATATCGGTGAAATAATCCCTCCTCTCGAAAGGCTTGAGAGGAGGGAAGAGCCGAAGGCTCAGGGTGGAGAGTTTGTTGAGGCGGATGATTGCAAGTGAAGACGCAAAAAACCCA
>PCBK01000099.1 GCA_002731275.1 Deltaproteobacteria bacterium
CAGTGGGTTTTTTGCGTCTTCACTTGCAATCATCCACCTCAACAAACTCTCCACCCTGTCACTTCGTGACATCCCTCCTCTCAAGCCTTTCAAGAGGAGGGACCAACCAACCGATATATACGAGGATTTAGGTCGGACACAAGGCCCGCCCCTACTGAGATTCATCCGATATACACGTATTTTTCGTTTGTATCGCGATATATCGTTTGATACGCATCGCTCCCCTTGCCAACGAAGTTGAATCGCAGGGGGAGCTGGACGACCGGAGGTCGGACTGAGGGGGTCTTGCATCGCTCCTCTTGTCAACCAAAGCAAAGCGCTGGTCACACAGGGAGAGCTGGCGGGCGAAGCCCGTCTGATGGCGTTCTTGCATCGCTCCCCTTGCCAACGTAGTTGAACAGCAGGGGGAACTGCCAACCGCAAGGGAGGCTGAGGGGGGCCTGTTCCCTCTTTTGCATCGCTCCCCTTGCCAATGAAGCAAAGCGCAGGTCAAATAGGGGGAGCAGGACGATCGTTTGTTCGGACTGATAGGGGTCTTGTATCGCTCCCCTTGCCTACAAAATTGGACAGCAGGGGGAACTGGCGGACGTTGTGTGGTTTTGGGGGCGGGTCTTTAGACCTGCCCAATTCTGAACGATGCGAGGCCGTAGGCATCGCGTACCCTCTCTATAGGCCCAGGTTTTAACCTGGGTGCACAGCCATTTGTATCCTGAACACCATTCATATGTGGTTGTGTTCGTATCCTACACACCGCTCATACGTGGTTGTGCGCGTATCCTACACACCGTTCATGTGTGGGTTGTGTTCGTATCCAGTCTGAGGATTTTATCAATCGGAGTGGGGATTGTGTCGGCACGATAACATCGTGCCCTTGGAGCAGGATGCTAGGGGGGGTGGAGCAGGTAGGTGTCAGGGGGTGAGTTTGATGTCGAATGTGATGTTGGCTTGTTTGTCTTCTTCGCTTGTGGGGAATCCACGGAAGGCGAGTCGTTTGAGGTACTTTTCGACACAAGATTTTACTTTAGTGTCTTCTGTACCAGTGAAGTTAAATGTGCCAGGGATGGGGTTTCCGCTCTCAGTGGAGATGCTGCCTTTGACTTTGAGCGTGAGCTTTGAGTCGCTTTTTTGGGCACATTTGGAGATCTCTGGTGAGATGAAGTTGTACAGCCAGAAGTGGATCGCAGCGTTGGAGTAAGGAACCTGTCCAATACGGTCTGCTTTGTCTTCGAGGCGGTAGTATCGTCCGATGGGGCGATATGCGGAGATGGAGCTTGCAGCGACTGGCCATTTACCCGACGCTTTGATCACACCACCCCAATAGGTTTTGGCTTGTGCCTTTTTCTTTTTACGTCGGCGACGACGGCGACGGCGACGGCGTTTTTTCTTTTTGGGAGCTTCTTCGGCTTTGGGTGCTTTGAGCAGGGATTTTGCGTGTGCAACGGTTTGCTCGATGACTTTTTGCCCATCCACAGAGAAGTAGGGCATATCGTGTGCATCGCGACTGACACCTTTGCCTGTGAGCAACGCGTCCATGTGGGTGCGTTGTGTCTTCATTTTTTCTTTGAGTGCCTTCATCTTAGGCGTCTCAGGTGCTTTTTTGTTGTTTGCTCTTTGTTCCCGCTTGAGATCTTTCAGCTTCTCAAGTGCCTTGTCGTAGAGACGTTGGTGGGCAAACAATTCATTGTAACCACGTGCGTAGCGAAGGAGATGGAGGTACACAAAGTCGAAGTAAGCGACCTCTGGGACATCTGTGCACTTATCGCCTTTGCATGTGGCGAGGATGATCTTTTTGCAACCATCCTGGCATTTGGCTTGTGCGCTGAAGTCACCTGCTTTGATGGGAGGACAGTAGTCCGTGAGTTTCTCTTGTGAGAGTTTGCCTTTGCGGGCGATCAAGCCTGCGAGGTCGCCCCAGCACTGAAAGAGAGGTTTGAACTCTTTGTTGCGGGTTTGATCGAGTCGTTTGAGGGTCTTTTCGAAGACCGCGTCGACTTTTCTGGGTTTTTTGCGCTTGGCGACGTGGGTTGGAGGTGGTGTGTTTTCCACGACGTAGTAGGTGATGGCAACGACCATACTCAACACGAGCAGGATAACGAGGCGCACGAGCATTGGGGTCTTTTGTGGCTCTTCTGCGCTCTTCAACTCATCGAGATCTACAGTCTCACCGTCTTCGTTGAGCAGCTCACCCGCCTGGTAATCTCCATCGTAGTTGCTGAAGTCGATCATATTTTTGTCATCGCTCATCGCTTTTCTCACTCCCATACTATACAGGTATATCAACAGTAGGTTGTTGTTTGTTTGTTTGTGATTTGGCTGTATGGTGAATCATTCTTTGGAAAGCCATTGTAGCCTGACTCACCCCAAAACGCAAAACCCAAATGAAACTTGTGTCTGAACCCGTTGTCAGCGGTATCGGTTTTTTGTATGGTATGCGTCAAATGTAGAATCGTTGTGGTGATTCATGAGCAAGGAGCCACGGTTTGATCCAGAGTTTTTTGATGCTGGGATGTCCCCTCTGATCCACCGGGCTCTACTGTATGAGGAGAAATCGGATGCAAAGTTTCCAACGCCCCATTTCGATCATTCTAGGAGGAGGCGCAGGAACACGTCTATTCCCTTTGACCCAAGATCGTTCGAAACCCGCAGTCCCCATCGGTGGAAAATTTCGTCTGATCGATATTCCTATCTCAAACTGTTTGAACTCCGAAATATATCATACGTTTATCCTCACTCAATTTAACTCAGGCTCACTCAACCAACACGTCTCGCGCTCATTCCCCATGCCCAACTTCCTCAACGGATTTGTAGAGGTCCTCGCGGCAACTGTGACGGATGAGAATGACGAGTGGTATCAGGGAACAGCAGACGCTGTCAGGCAAAATCTTTGGTATATCCTGCGTGTCGCACGTCGTAGAGGTTTTAAGCAGGCGCTGATCCTCAGTGGAGATCACCTCTACCGCATGGACTACCGCAAATTGTTGCGTTTCCACGAAGAACGACAGGCCGATATCAGCGTCGCTGTCCTGCTCGTGCCACCCGAAGATGCAACGGGTTTTGGGATTCTACAGGTTGATCGTGATCTTGAGATCGTGCGCTTTGTTGAAAAACCAAAAGATCCAGAGATCTTGCAATCACTGCGTGTCGAAGGCGAGTTTGCAGGGATCCAGATCCCACCAGAGCGACCCTATCTCGCCTCTATGGGGATCTATGTCTTCGATCTGGATGTCCTTGAAGAGCTCCTCGAAGGCTCGTCTGCCAATGATTTTGGTAAGGAGATCCTGCCAAACGCTCTCGGGAACAAACGCATGTACGCCTATCCTTTTGATGGATATTGGCGAGACATTGGGACGATTCGTTCATACTATCAGGCGAACTTGGAGATGTGTGCGCCGATCCCAGAGTTCGATTTCTTTCCGGATCACTCACCCTTTTACACACGTGTGCGCTCCTTGCCTCCCGCCAAGATCCGCAAAGGAAAGCTCGATCGCACACTGATCGCAGAGGGGGTCGACATCGGTGAAAATTGTCACCTGAAACACTCCGTGATCGGATTGCGCGCTGTCATTCAAAAGAATGTCGAGATGGAAGATGTTGTGCTCTTTGGGAACACGCGATTTGTCAATGATGAAGCACCCTCCGATCAACCCGCAATGGGGATCGGAGAAGGAAGCATCCTGAAACGTTGTATTGTCGATAAAGACGTGAGGATCGGAAAAAATGTCATCATCGAAGGCAGTCATGATCTCGAAGATGGAGATCACGGGCTGTTCTTTGTCCACGATGGACTCGTGATTATCCCACGAAAAACTGTCCTCCCTGATGGCTTCCGGATTGGCTCTTAAGAACCCCTCAAAGAAGAACACCCCCAACCTTTTAAAGCAGCATCAAGGTGTCGAGACCAAAGGGTACTCTTTCTCCGAAGCCGCTGCCCACTCCCACATTGACCCTGCGTAATTTTGTACCTTCTTGAACCCCAAATCCAACAACACAGTGACAAACCATCCCGAACGAATCCCACCTGTACAGTATGCGATCACAGGTTTGTCCGGTTCCAATCCCTTGGTCTTGAGCAGGTCAAGCAGCGTCTCTTTTTGCAGCAGTTGTCCGTTGGCGGCCAAGAGCTCTTTGTAGTGGAGCTGAATGGCACCTGGGACGTGACCTCCTCGACTCTCTCCGTAAGGTGTTGAGCCTTCAAACTCCCGTTGCTCACGTGTGTCGATCAGGCTTATTTTTCCACCCAAGAAGGCGTTCTGTGTGAGCAACGACTTGATCTCTTCCTTCTGGATATCCCACGTCGCGACGCGCTTGACGACAAAGTCCCCCTTACTTGGAGAGAATGTGCCCGTCGTCATATTCGCACCTGCGGCCTTCATCGCATCGGAACCACCATCAACCCAGTAAGCCTTTGTGTGACCTAGTGTTCGAAGCATCCAAGAAATTCTACCATCCTCTCCCCAGCCTCCGATCGGGTCTCCTACGACCAGCACAGGTGTCGATGACTTGATCCCCAACGCCTGAATCTTCTCCGTGAGGAGCTTATCGTCTGCGAGCAGCTTGCCATTGTCAGGAGCATCTGGGCGTGAGAATTGTTGCCACGTCACCCACTGCGCTCGCTGGACGTGCTCTCGCTTCCAATCATCCTCTGCACGTGCGTCGAGTAGGATCGCGCCTTCTTTGAGGAGAGAGAGCGCTTGCTCTGCGTTGACAAGCCATGTCCCAGAGCCTTCGTAAGGTAGGGAGGGGGGTTCGTAGCTCGCGATAAAGCAACCCTGGTAGAGGAGCGTGAACAGCACAAAGAGTGCAAGCAGTCGTGTGTTGTATTTCATCGAATTTGTCGTATGTGTTGGAGTCTTGGGTGATGACGTGAGATGTAGACGTGTTGTGACAGAGGAACGTTACGCTGGGGCTTACGAGGAGGGGCTTTGATCTTGAAGGTCTGGGGACTGAGTGACTTTCTCTTTGGTTTGGGATGGTTTCTTGGTACGCGATGATACGATTTCATCGACATGCTCACAAAATTGAGAAATGCTCTGATCCTCTTCGTCCAATTCACGTAGGAGTTGTCGGGCTTTCTTGAGCGCATCGAGCTGTTCGGGGTGCCGATCGATGGTCTCTCGCAGGACATGTTTGGACAGGTGACTGAGTACGTACAAGAAAGTTGGGTTGGTGAGCTCTCCGTCCTGACTTTTGAGGAAGGGCGTAAAGACCTTCTGCTTTTGTAAGGGGGTGGATGAACTCAAAGATGAAAATTGAAAGGGCTCATTTTCATCGGATTGTAGAGGTTGCAAGATCTTGACCAACCGATCCTGTGGGGAGAGCTGGTTGAGCAAGAAGTGGACGAATCGAACGGAACCTGCTGGGTGAATACGCTCCAGTCGTTCGACAAGCTCGACCTTTTCATCTATCCAGAGTTGAGGTGTTGGGGGGACATGGTAGAACTCATCGGGGTGTTCACTCCATTGCTGCAGGATCTCCCAACTCCAGCTTCTACAATCTCCTTTTTCCAACTCAGTGGGCTTGATAAAGAAGCCTCCTGGAGGTAGGTGAAGCAACAAGGAGATGTGTCGAACAGTTTGTGCGATCGTTTGGTGAGCATGGTGCCAGTTACGATCATCTTGTGATTGCATGAGCTTGAAGGCTTCAAGCCCATGATCGATGATCCGCGTGACGAGATCCTCTTTGACGGCTTCGTATTCGTCGATGGAGAGACGCAAGAGAGGGTGCGTGTTCTCATCTGTGACTTTACCACGTAGGGCTTTCTTTCCGAGCAAACGCCCACGTGTTGTATAGAACTGATAATCGAGCAGCTCTCTGACACGTTTTTCGTAGAGCGGACGATATTCTCGGCAGAGCAGACGAAGAAGGCTCTTCCACTCTTTGTGCCCTGGTTGGAGCTTTTTGAGGAGCTGATCCATCGTCAAGAATTGGTATCGATAAGTGCGTTCCCAGATACCGTCTTCGAGGAGGAGACCCCGTATTGTGGGAGAGAGACTGCGCTTGTTTGCGAGCTTACCGAGGTCGAGATCTTTGTCGATCCACAGCGCGAGCTCACTCCACCCACCTTCGTGACGATCTTGCTCCGTTTTGAAGAAGAATAAAAAGCTACTGAAAAATCGTTGCTCTCGGATCTTTCCGCTACTTTTATGAAGGTGTCGATCGAGGTGGATGATCCGTAAAGAGACGGTGTCTTCGATGTTGATCCAACGGTGTTGAAGCATCTCGGGACGAGACAGCAGAGGGATGATACGCCCTTTGAGATCTTGTTGTGGGATCTCACGATCTGATTCGAACTCGATATGTTCGAGGATGTCTTCTTCTTGTGGCTGTTGTTGGTGTTCTTCTTCAACTTGATCGAGATGTTTTTGCAGGGCCGTGGGGGCGAGGTGCAAAAAGCGACGCAGATGTTTGTGGGTGAGTGGCCAAGCTTTTTGAGCCTGTGTAGTATCTTCAGATGCCCGTGGATAGAGCAACGTAAGCGCACTTTGTGGTGCTTGTGAGAGTACCCAAAGCAGCTCGCGCAGGTTGTGGATGGGGGTGTGGAACGCCTTGTTGGATGATTCGCTGTCTTGACTCCACGTCACAGCGGCGAAGAAGAGCTCGGGTTTTTCTTGTATAGAGGAGATGAGCAGTTCGATCGCGTCAAAGAGTAGTTTTGCGGCCCATTCTTGGGATGCTGAGCGGTGGAGGATATCTCGCCAGATCGCCTGGAGATGTGTCGCTTGTCGAAAGAAGCGATCATCTTGTTCTCCAAGTTGGTTGTGAAGGGCGAGTTGATCGAGTTTGTCGTCATCATCCTGAATGGACCAAAGCTGTGTTGTTGGATATTTTGTGATGTGGCTTTGGTATTGGATGAGCGCTTGATGGATACGTGGATGGCGTTGTGCGTTGAGCACAGACAGAGAGAGGTAGGGCCAGTTGTGTGGGGAGAGTTGGAGTTGATCTTTGGAGATGGCTTGTTCAGCGCACACGCGAAACAAGCTGAGGCGTCGCTCTGTGCTGCTGCTGTCCGCCTCTGTTTCGTGGATGTATCGGGCAAGTAGGCCAGGAAGTGGGCTACAAAAAGCGTCCCATGAGAGCAAAGAGCAGACGGAGAAGAGTTGTCTGAGTTTTTCGATCTGCTGGATAGGCAGTGACGTCGATGGTTGTGGTTGTTGTGGCGCTGCTGGAGTGGGGATATTGGACGAGGGAGGACGTTGGAGATAGGCGTTGGCTTGTTGCCAACAGTTCTCTGTGGGGGTTGTGGTGTCCTGGAGAGGTTGTCGAGGCAGTGCCTGATCGCGGAGGAGTACACCAAAGCGCGAAGCTCGTTGTGGTGGGAGTAAAGACCACAGAAGTCCTGCGAGGTCGCGTTGGTCCATCCCTGGAAGGGCGAGACTGGCGAGCATTTCGTATTGCCAGTCGCTGCTCTCCTGCTGAAACCAACATAACTGTGCGTAGAGGGCGAAGCGTTGTGCGTCGTCTTCTTGGAGGTAGGCTTCGTATTCATCTTCGAGGATGAAGCGAAAGAAGGCACCAAAGACGTCCCATGAGAGGAGCGCGAGCTCACCTGCTCCGTGGCGCTCGATGACGATCGTCTGTTCTTGTGGGAGGACTTCGCAGAGATACTCATGTCCCTCGACGAGCTCAATACCCCAGTGATCCCAATCTCTATGTGGGAAAAGGTATTTGAGTGGCTCCGTAGCGGCTTGCAGTATTTTCGCATCCTCAGAGAGGAACGTGGTGCATTCAACACGTTGTGTACGATCATTGGAGAAGTATGTGCCAAAGAGAGTGCGATATTGACCGGGTGTGCGTGACACAGCGCCGGTGATGCGTGATGGAGGCCGATGATGGGTCAAAACAAGTCTCCCTTGTTGTAGGGGGCAACGAGTCTCGGAGCCGTTGCGGTACAACACCTTTTGCGTTGACATCAAAAACGATTTGTCGCTTTTCAACCTTGTGAGATTGTTTTGATGCAAATGGCGTGGTATGTGTTGGTTGTCACATGCTATGTTGTCTTTCGGCTTGTTTGGCTTGGATGCCAGAGGGACTTCCTCTTGCCTTATATACGTGATATCTTGTTTGCCACCTAAAAGGCAAACTTTTTGTCCGTAACTGACACCACCCGAAATGATGCACACGACGGTCACAGAAGGCAAGGCTTAGGTTTTGATTCGTCACGACGTCAAAGGTTTCATTTATGAAAATATTCGGTGTCATCGAGAGCATTTTGTATGCAAGGGCTCTCTCATGACGAAAGACACAGGTATTCCTACATTCTGAACGATTGATGAAAGAAGGAGAGAATGGATGTCGCAATTGAAAGGAAACATGGTGATAGCGCAGGGTGGTGGGCCGACAGCCGTGATCAACCAGAGCTTGGTTGGCGCGATTTTGGAAGCTCGTCGTTCCCCTGAGATCGGCGAAATCTACGGTGCGTTGCACGGTGTCCGAGGGATCCGGGATGCGCAGTTTGTCGATCTTCGTCAGGCGACGACAGCGAACCTTGAGGCTGTTGCCAAGACACCTTCTGCTGCGCTGGGGTCGACACGCGATAAGCCTGACGACGCATACTGTGAGAAGATGTTTGAGGTCATGCGTGATCGCAACATTCGGTACTTTTTTTACATCGGCGGAAACGACTCTTCCGAGACTGTACGTATCATCAACGACAAATCCAAGCAGACAGGCTACGAGTTGCGTTGCATTCATATCCCCAAAACCATCGACAACGACTTAACCGTCACGGATCACACACCTGGCTTTGGCTCTGCGGCGAAGTTTGTGGCGCAGGCGTTCGCTGGTGTGAATCTCGATAACCGCTCGATCCCTGGCATCTATCTTGGTGTTGTCATGGGCCGTTCGGCTGGTTTTCTCACAGCCTCTTCGGCGTTCGCGAGACGCTACGAAGATGACGGACCTCACCTGATCTACCTTCCTGAGCGCCAATTTAGTGTCGAGTCCTTCGTTGAAGACGTCAAAGAGGTTTACAACCGTATTGGTCGCTGTGTTATCGCAGTGAGCGAAGGGATTTGGAGTGAGATGGACGACAACGGAAAGCACAAGCCGATGATCCTTTCGATCTACGAGCACCGTGGTGAAGAAGTCCCTCGCGATCCTTTTGGTCATCCACAGCTCGGCGGTGGTGCGCTCGCGGATACGCTCGTCGCGTTGATCCGTGATAACTTGAACGTCGGTCGTGTTCGTGGGGATACATTTGGATATCTGCAACGTTCTTTTGTTGGTTGTGCGTCAGACGTCGATCAAGAAGAAGCGCGAT
Source organism: Deltaproteobacteria bacterium (assembly GCA_002731275.1). Lineage (GTDB taxonomy): Bacteria > Myxococcota_C > UBA6777 > UBA6777 > UBA6777 > UBA6777. Next base: position 9,260 of record PCBK01000099.1, read on the forward strand.
GTGTCGGTGAGCGTGCGGTGCAGTTTGCCTGTCATGGGGACAGCAGCGGCTCTGTGTGTATGCGCAGAGTGGGTGATTATGCGATTGAGTACTTCCTTGAGACCGAGATCGAGAAGATCGGTGGCAAGACCAAGTACATGCCCGAAGAGTGGATCAATGAACGTGGTAATAACGTCACAGAAGCGTTCTGTGCATATGCCAAACCATTGATCGGTACGCCTGTTACGGCTGAGCGACTTGCTGCACCTGTTGTCGAGTGAGTCAGTAGAGGAAGGGAGGGAGAGGGGAGCGAGAGAACGCTAGAGGGCCTGCTCTGGTCTTTCGATCTCTGCTGTGATGCCTGTGGAGATGGACTCTGTACTGCGTAAAATGCGTGCCATGGTACGTTCGGCGAGTCCTGTGGGAGCGGGGCTGTCTTGCCAGCCCTGGAGGAGAGCCTGCTTCGTTTGAGCTTGTTTCATCGTCTGTTGAGAAGCTTCAGATTCTTCGATGTCTTTTAAAAGTTCTCGACTTTTTTCTTCTGAAAGAAGGTCATAGAGATGTGCAAGCATCAAGTCTTGGTCGTGTACGCAGGCCATTGTACTGTTCTCCTGTAGTGGAATGGTTAAGGCTTTGCTCAATTGGCAATCAAAAGTGGCATCAGTCGCCACGTTGTCCGTCGCGCGTGTAGCCGACGGTTGGATTTGTTGAAACATGATCTCTTTTTTTGAAAGGGTAGAAATCATCGTGCAATGAATCCTTCACTGTGTCATACGAGCGAGAGGGCCTCATTGTTTCCCTTTTGTTCATTTTTTGCCTCTTTTGATCTCAGTGCCAGGCATCGCGAGATGGCGAAGCTGGTGACTGAGCTGCTTAAGTGCAGCGTGCATCCGTGATTTGACGGTGCCGAGAGGGATCTCAAGGGTCGTGGCGATCTGCTCGTACGGAAGATGTTGGTATTGATAGAGTACGAAGACGGAACGCAGCTTTGGAGGTAATTGCTCCACGGCTTCGGCGATACTCTCGCCAAGCTCCCTGCGATACAGTTCATCCTCGGGATTGGGTGAGGTGCCTTCGAGGCGATCCTCAAGTGTTTGTTGTGTGGATTGTGTCTCCGCCTCTAGTGATACAAATATCCGTTTGCGTGGACTTCGCAGCGAGTCGATACAGATGTTGTGCGCGATGCGATAGGCCCACGGTGAAAAGGAAGCACCACCTCGGAAGCTTGGAAGATTCTGGTAAATGCGAAGGAATGTTTCTTGGAAAAGTTCTTCTGCTTCAGAGGGAGAGGAGACCATTCGGAGGATGAAGTTATAAAGAGGTCGTTCGTATCGTTTGATCAGAGCACCAAATGCAGCTTGGTCTCCATCTTGTCGGCACGCTTCGACGAGCTCCAGGTCAGTTTTATCTTCGTAATCGCTCATATTCACGGTTCTTTAGTGAGTTTTCAGGTTCAGTTTCCTTACGAGCTTGCCACCTGTCCGTTTCCGGGTGACATCTTTTATCATCATCCATTATAGTGTTTGACGTGCTGTGTGGTCAAAGGGTTCGTTGTCTTTTTTTACGATAGGTGCAAAAAACATAATGGCGACAAATACGAAAGCAAAGAAACAACGTCTTGATAAGTTACTGGTTTCACGGGGTCTTGTGGAGAGCCGTGAGAAAGCCAAGGCCTTGATCCTTGCTGGAAAGGTAATCGTTGGAGAGCATCGTGTGGATAAGGCCGGCACGATGTTTTTTCCTGATGTCTCGATCCGACTCAAAGCTCCACCCATGAAATACGTCTCACGAGGTGGGTTGAAACTCGAAGCTGCGCTTGAAGCGTTCGATGTCCAGATCAAAGACACCAAAGCGCTCGATGTCGGCGCCTCTACTGGTGGATTCACAGATTGTCTTCTGCAACACGGTTGTGATCACGTGACCGCTGTGGACGTTGGATATGGCCAGCTCCACAACAAGCTACGCCAAGAACCGAGAGTGCTCTCTCTTGAGCGAACCAACGCACGTTACCTGACCCGCGAGATCTTGCAGCTTGAGGAGGGCGCGTTTTTTGATCTGATGGTCGCAGATGTATCCTTTATATCGCTGCGGTTGATCATCGGTCCGTCGTTGCCTTTTTTACGTGAAGGTGGAGATCTGTTGCTGCTCGTAAAACCCCAATTTGAGGCAGGCAGAGGCGCGACAAAGGGGGGCGTCGTGAAGGACGACAAGGTCCGTCAAGCCTGTGCAGATGGTGTGCGTGATGAGGCGATGGAGTGGGGACTTGTGGAACAAGGAAGGATCGATTGTCCTGTACATGGACCCAAAGGGAACATCGAGATCTTGATGTGGTTAAAGAAGGGGCCTTCGCCTGCTCAGCAAACGAGCGACGAGAGCGAGTGATTAAGAGTCACTTCGCTCAGTGTCTTCTTGAGAAGGAGCTGATGTGTCCGGGGATTCTTTGGGGGGGCTTGTGTTTTGTTCGGCTTCTCTCTCGGCGTCGATGGGGAAGACGAGATCGCGATCGAAGATGCTGATCCCAAGCGCTTCGAGGATCTTTCGCTTGGTTGAGTGACGACAGCGCTCTCCTCGTTCAATTCGATCGATTGTTAATACGGACAACCCGGCTCGTCGCGCCAACTCCGCTTTGCTCATCATCCGCTCTTCGCGTACTTTCTTCAGATGATTTTTGACGCGCATACCACAACCTCATACAAAAATAGATGAACAACCACTACATACAATTCATTCAAGAGAAAAAGGATACATACTCTAACGATACCCTGTCTGGCAAAATCCTGGTCCGAAAAGTTTTGTGTTTTTTTGTAAAAAGACCATGATTTCCACCTTGTAGGGACAAAATTTATGCTTAATTAAGCTATAATTTGACTTAATTATGGTGAAATTGAGTGCAAAAAGGAAATAAATTACACAAAAAAATGGATAACGTTTCTTCCTTCGATTATATCGAGGGTTCAGCTTGTCATCGAGAAGGGCACTGCGGTGGTCCAGGCCACGGGGAGCTGAGTTTGTCCGTACTTTGCACCTGCAAACGCGCCTGCAAGAAGTCCAAGTGTACCTTGATCTCCTCCTTGTGCATATGTCGTGAGCAAACAAGAGGCAAAATCATCCGTTTGTGTAAAGTGTCGATATGACGTCTGCATCGCCGTGACTGCGTATCCACTGTTGGATAACGTGTCTGGTGGCAGCATATGGGCCACGCGAAGAGCTGGCTCTAGTGTTGGGGCGAGGGAGATCAACAATGGCGTCGTATGGTTTGGATGTGTCCAACGTTCAAAAAGTAACGCACGAAGAAACCTCACGAAGAACAAGGCCGCACCAACACTCCTCGGATCGACGTGTGTGAATTCACACAACCGTCGCGTCTGTTCTTCCATCACATTTGGCTGCGTTGCGAAGATGAGCGCAGGGAGCGCTCTTTTGACGCCACCACTCCCCGCGAGCTGTTGTCCACCTTCTTCCCAGACTTGTCGCGCTGCGATATGCGGTGACGTTCCTTGTTTGACGCGTTGGAGGACGGCGTTGGTTTGCCCACCGATCTCCTCTGGACCTTCATCATATGCTTGCAAAAAGAGTGGCAATAACTCCTCTGTTGAGAGCGGTGCTGTTGGCCTCTTTGCAAAAAAAGATTGATAAAACCGTACGTCAGGTGTCAATGGGAATGAGGGTAGGGCGATACTGTCAGGAGTGAGCGCATCTGATAAGGCTGAGAGCGTGACGGTGTGCTTGGTGAGCGCCGTGCCAAAAATGTGCCCTATCATGGCACCGTGGAATGCGCCTCTGGCTCTATCAGCTGGAAGATGTGTGAACATTATACAAGGCTGATCAGATATTCGCCTGCTGTGTGCGCGAGGTAATTGACGATACTCAGTTCACCTTGTGTGAAGGGGCGATCGCCTGCGTTATTGAAGAGTTGGATGGCACCCAAGACTCGTTTTTGGTGTTGGATCGCGACACACAACATGGAGCCTGGGAGCAGGCCAATGCGTTTCATGATGTCATTGGCAAAGCGGGGGTCTTGTTGGACTTCTGCGATCAACAGGCTGACACCTTCTTGTGCACAAAAACCGACGATGCCTTGTCCCATAGGGATACGGAAGTTCACAATCTCGTCTGCTTTGGGGCCGGAAGCGACCTCAAACCACAACTCTTGGTTGGGGCTGTTGATGTCCGTAAGCAAGACACTACCGCCTGTTGCGCCTACGTTGTTGAGGGCAAGGTCGAGCACAAATTGCATCGCTGCGTGACGATCTTCACCGTAATCGTAAATCTCCATCGCTCTCATGAACGCATCCGCGAGGATCTCCGTTGTCATCCCTGGGGAGTAACGTGCACTTTTCTCCCCACCTGATGCGAGATCAGAGAGTGAGATGGCGGAGCTTGAAGACTGTGCAGGAGCTGGAGTCGGTGTCGCAACAGGTTGTGGGGCAGGAGCTGCGACAGGCTGGGGCGCTGGGGCTGCAACGGGCTGGGGCGCTGGTACAGGGGCAGGCGCAGGGACGGGCATTGCGACTGGCTCTGGTGCGGGCGCGGGGGCTGCACCAGGCTGAGGTGCTGGTGCTGCGACAGGTTGTGGAGTTGGTGCGGCCGTGGGAGGCAAGGACTCCTCCATTGGGGGCATGGGGGGAAGCGCGCCTTCAGGGATCGGCTCTGTGTTGCTTCCGATCTCGTTTTGTGAACCGACATTGGAAAATGTTTGGAGCTCAGGATCTTTGAAGGAGGCGACAGGCTCTTCTTTCGGGAGTGTATCTTTAGGGGCGGCCTCTTCGATTCTTTCCGCTGCGGGAGGGGCGACTGCGACAGGGAGCCCGACGTTGTCTTCTGTGACGGATTGGGTCTCGATCGTGTGCCCACCACCTTCGTTAAGCGGTGCAGGTGTATCGACCTGGATAGGAGCAGATGCCGCAGGCTCCGAAGGAGCTGTCGAGACTTGGTTGGCCTGGTTTTGTTGCGCTGCCATCGACTCAAAGAATCCTACTGGTGGGATAAATGCTTCTGTTTTTCCACCTGTAGGCATGTTCATATTGCTCATCGGAGCGGCTGCAGGGGCAGCGACGGGCTGCGCTGCGGAGGCGGTTACCTGATTGATCTCGTAGATTCGACCTGTTGTGGCGTCTGTTACGCGGATCGAGTGTTCGCTTTTGATATCGCACATGATATTGCGAACTTGTGGCTCTTCGCCGAGCTGCTTGAGGCTATCGCGCAAAGCGAACAGCCAGTTGGGCGCTTCGACGACGAGCGTTTGTACTTGTTGTGGGTTGTTTTGTTGGGGCACTTGAACTTCAAATTGCATGATCGTACTGACCTCCGCGTGGTCCAAAACTGTTTCCTATCCATTTGATTGTATGGAACCACTCATTTTCTCGCAAGGAGGTGACGGTACTTTTTTGTGCTTGGAAGACTCTTCTATTCTGTTAATGCTTAACACCACCGTGCTTTTGGTCTCTTTTGTTGCCCCCTTGAGAGAAGGGACTGCTTGGGTGACATTTTGTTTTTGGATGTTCTGTGCTATGAAGGGCCATCTTCGTCAGGGAGTCGCGGGTTGTGATCTCCCTTTGCCGTGCCCATGTTGGGTGTGGCATATTCAAGGTGTTGAGGAGGCAAGAGAAGATGCTCCAAAAACGTACAGATGATAAAGAGACCACTAAAAAGTCGAGACGAGCAGTTGTTCGTAAGCCTGAGTGGTTGCGCTCCCGGTTGCCAGAAGGCGACTCTTACGCCCCGATCAAAAAGATGCTCCGTGAGCGAGAACTATATACAGTTTGTGAAGAGGCCCGTTGTCCCAATCTCGGTACATGTTGGTCCGGTGGGACTGCGACGTTCATGATCATGGGTGACACTTGCACCCGTGGATGCCGTTTTTGTGCTGTCAAGACGCGCAAGACGGGTATCCCACTTGATCCAAATGAACCGCGTAATGTCGCTGAGTCAGTCAATGAGATGGCGCTGGACTACGTCGTGTTGACCTCTGTGGATCGCGATGATCTACCTGACGATGGTGCTGGTCACTTCGCTGAGACGATCCGTCAAATCTATGAACAGTCGAGCAAGCCGATCCGCGTTGAGGTGTTGACGCCAGACTTCCGTGGCAAGAGAGAAGCGGTTGAGGCGATCGTGGCAGCGAAACCGACAGTCTTCGCGCACAACGTTGAGACCGTTCGTCGATTGACCAAGACGGTCCGTGATCCTCGCTGCGATTACGATCAGAGCATAAACGTCTTACGCTGGGCGAAGGAAGCAGATGATAAGATCGTCACCAAGACGTCTTTGATGCTTGGGCTCGGCGAAACACATGACGAGATCATGGAGACGATGGACGATCTGCTCGAAGTAGGTGTCCAGATTCTGACGTTTGGACAGTATCTACGTCCTACCAAAAAACACCTCCCTGTTGCAGAGTTTATCACACCAGCACGTTTCGAAGAGCTCGCGGAGATTGGCAAGCAAAAGGGCTTCTCCTTTGTGCCCTCTGGACCTCTTGTCCGGAGCTCGTACAAAGCAGGGGAGTTCTTTACCGAGCACTTCGCCTCATCCCAAGAAAAGTGAGGTCGTTTGCCATACGTGGTCTTTTCGCCGAGTGATGGCATCCCACAACGTCGGCAGTATACGGTTGTCAAATGAGGTTAGGCTGGTGCAAGCAAAAAGGTCGACATTGGCTCGCGCTTTTGTGTGTGATGCTCAGCGTACAGGCTTGTACAACGACCCCTCATCTTCGCAAGGTCTCTTCAAAGCTCCCTCCCATCAGAGATCGTGTTGCGCCCCCTGAGCGTCGTTCTCCACAAAAGAAACCACCTCAAAAAAAGCGCGCCCCTTTTGCGAAGGGGGTAAAGCTCTGTCAACAATCACGATGGGAAGAAGCAGAGGCGTATTTCCTGGCGCAAAAAAAACGCCTGACCTCCCTCACCAAACCACAGCGTGCGACGCTCTTTCTGTTTTTGGGTGTGATCGAAGCCAACTTGCTGCGCACACAGAAGAGCTCCACATCATTTGTAAAGGCTTTGCTCCTCGATCCCTGTATTCAGCTCCCTCCGGTGCTCGATCTATCTCCACAAATCCAAAACAGATTCAAAGGACTGTCCCAAAACTTTGTGCGCTTATGTAAGCAAGAGAAGACGCAAAAAAAACCGGATCTTCGGGATCTGGTCCCTCCAAACATAAGAAGCCGAGCGAAAGTTGTCCGACCCAAGATCCCCGATCGAAAAGCGATCAAGTTGGTCGCGTGGTTGGTCATGGGATCGGGCGTTTTAACGCTCGGAGCGGCTTGTGTGTCAGGTGGTTTGTCGGTTCTTGATGAGCTGCAGAGGAATCGTCAGCCTTTGACGCCTTTGGGGACGGAGATGTACTTGTTGCTCGACAAGCAAGCAAAAGATCGTGCGCTACTTGCGAACGTGCTCTTCGGTACCTCGGGGGTTTTTTTGTTTACGGGGTTTATGTTGCACGTTTCGCAGGCCTTGCAGGTTGATATGGGTCCTGGAGAGGTCAAACATACGACGACATTTTTTCACGAGCGCCAAAAAAAAGTGGTGTCTTCGGCAAAGCCAACTACAATACTCACTGTCCAGTGAAAGATCATAACGAGATGAACGCTGTTAGGTGGATGGATGAGAGCAGAGTGGTGTTGGATCCCGCCCATCGTATTGATCGGTGGTATGGTATGGGCCGCTTGTGTGGTGACCCCTGCCGATCTTGAGTGTCGGCCGTGTACGCCTGCGCAATGGTGTGGTGCGGACTTTTCCTGTGTCGAAGGGATCTGTCGACCTCCTGGCCAGGAGGTCCTGAAGTCCTGTGGTCAGGAGCACCTACCGGATGCGAGCGCTGGTGAGCAGGAGGGGGCAGAGACTACAGGTGATAGAGTCGAGTGATTCTGCCTGTCATATTTGGGTGTTGCCTTGGGCAAAAGCTGTTCATGAAGACCGCGACTTTCGCTTGGTTGGTGCAGGGATTGCGAGAAATGGTTGACAACTTGTGATTTCTGCTTTATGTTCCACATCCCAGGATTGTGTATCCAGGCTCAGATTTGAACGTATCTATGCGTCAAAACTAGAGAATAAAGAATCAAGAAGAACAATAAAAAATATTTTCAAAAGAGGTAAGTCATGAAACGGACTTTTCAACCTAGCAATATCAAGCGTGCGCGCACACATGGATTCCGTAAACGTATGAGCACCAAAGGTGGTCAAGATGTTATCAAGCGTCGCCGTCGTCGTGGACGCAAACAATTGACTCCCTCCGTTTACAAAAAGTAATCAACAACCCCGTGTCTGCTTCACAACACTCATCACCTCCCCCCAAACGCCGATATACTTTCCCCAAATCCAGGAGATTGTTGTACCGTCGTGAATTTTTGCGGGTGCAAAACAAAGGCAAACGCATTCATTGTGGACCTTTGTTGGTGTGCGTGTTACCTGCAGAGAGAGATGTTGGGCGGGTTGGGATCACGACAAGCAAAAAGGTCGGGCGTGCTGTGTTTCGCAACCGTCTGCGTCGTCTGATTCGAGACGCGCTACGTCGGCTGCTGTTGCCCGAAGAGTTACCCTTTGATGTGGTGTTGATCGCCAAAAAAGGGCTGCCTCTTACACTCGATCAGGAAGCGATCGATCGAGCGATCGCGCTCCTCGTGCGCAAACTCACCCAAGCTCAAAAAGCAACTCATCCACAATCCCACCCTTCAGCTCCGAAAACAAGCGAGAAAGAAGGGAAGGAGTAAGGTATGTTAAAGCGATGGATGCTCGCTTGCATCTGGTTTTATCAACATTACATCTCTCCCAATACCCCTCCCGCTTGTCGCTATCATCCCACATGTTCAGAGTACGCAAAGCAGGCGATCACTCGGCATGGATGGCGTGAAGGAGGATGGCTCGCTGCGCTGCGTATCGCACGATGTCATCCTCTTCATCCTGGAGGCGATGATCCTGTCCCCTAAGAAGGCGGATACAAGGGCACATTTTTACTCTGTTTGTAAGCATTTCTCGGCATATGGGATTGAATTTTGATCACCATGTGTTCTATGGTGGGGGCTGCGAGAGCCGGCCCTCCACTTGATTCTTGTGTCTACGCTTTCATCTTCCCCTTATATAGGGGTCACCCGAACAAAGGAGAGCTTGTCGCTCATCATGGAAACACAACGCTTGATCTCGTTTTTTGTCTTGAGTTTTGCCATCATGTTGGGGTGGGCATACGTCTTTGCACCACCTCCCAAAAAACGTCTCAAAAAAGGAACGCTGACACGACGTGTTGTCCCACCTGGAAAGCGCGTGAAGGCAACCAAACATTCGAAAGTCCGAGGTGTGAAGACTGCAAAGAACGCACCCTCATCACGCCCCACGAGCATGGCAGCGGCTTCGCAACCTGCGAGCATGGCGACAACACGCACTACTCCACGTGTCGCCGCTGCGACGCGAAGAGCCGCGCCGAAGAAAATCGCCGCACAAAAAACAGTGCCACTCAAGACTGTTTCGTTCGATGATCCACTCTACAAAGCGACCCTGAACAACCGAGGTGGTGTGCTCTCCAGTCTTTTGATGAAGACATTCTACGAGCCAAAATCCAAGGCCAAGAAAAAACCACGCCTGGATCTCTTTGACCAACACGGAAAAGAGACACTGAAACCTTTCTCCGAGCGTTTTCTCGACGGTCAATTCGTCAAACACGACTACATCAACTACGACAAAGTCGAGCTGGTCGCGAAGTCACCAGCGAAGGTCAAGTTTACCGGTCGTCTCCGCTCCAAAAAAGGTGGGTACATCGAGATCGAGAAGACCTACACGTTCGAGAAAAAACGTTACGCGTTTCGCGTAGACTACCTCATCACAAACCGCACATCGAGTGAGGTCAATACACAGGTGAGCCTGGGTCTTCACGACTATAAAGATCCCAAGACTCTGAAAGCCGGCGGTTGGTTCTCTGTACCTGACGTCTACCAGCTCTTGTGTAAGGTGAAGCAAGATAGCCGTCCTGCTCGCTACAACTTCAACGAGCTCGCAAAGTCCAAACCTTATGGTGTCGGAGCGCGTTACGCGGCTGTTGATCGTCGCTACTTTATCACCGCGATTGCACCCCACTGGAACGCAAAAGATGGTGTTGGGACGTGCAAGTTCTCTCACCGCAAAAATGGCTACGTCAATCTCGACATCCGCAACAAGGGTACCAAGCTCGCGACAGGCGCAACCTTTGCTTTCCACTACACAGGCTACGCTGGGCCCAAATACTACAACCGTTTGAGCAAAGCAGACAAAACGATCAAGCTCGAATCTACCATTGATTTTGGGATCTTCGCTTTCTTGTGTCGCCCCATGCTCTGGTTGCTTCAATTCTTCTACAGCTTGCTCGGCACCATCAGCCTCGCCAACTGGGGGATCGCGATCATCCTGTTGACGCTCCTGATCAAGTTGATCACATATCCTTTGACCAAGACCAGCATGAAGTCGATGAAGAACATGCAAAAGCTCAAGCCTGAGCTGGACAAGTTGAAGGAAAAATACGGAGATGACAAAGAGAGCATCCAACGCGAGACGATGAACCTCTATATGAAGGAGGGGATCAACCCACTCGCAGGTTGTTTGCCAATGCTCGTGCAGATGCCCATCTGGTTGGCGCTTTATAACACCTTGTTCTACTCTGTTGAGCTGTACCAGGCACCCTTTATCCCTGGCTGGATCATGGATCTTTCCTCAAGAGATCCATTCTACATCTTGCCTGTGATGCTCGGTGCGTCGATGTTCTTGCAACAGCGCTTGACTCCACAGACCGGTATGGACCCCATGCAACAGAAGATCATGAGCGTCATGATGCCCGCGATGTTTACGTTCTTTATGTTCTTCTTGCCTGCTGGTTTGACGCTGTACATTTTCGTCAACACCATCCTCAGCGTCTTGCATCAATGGCACATTTACAATACACCTGATGATGACGATGCAAAACCAAAGAAGAAAAGTCGTTGGATGGAGCGTATGAAAGACGCCATGGAACAACAAAAAGCACAAAGCAAGTAGTTCCCACCGATCGTTCAAAGTTGACCTGTCTACAAAGGAGCCCTCACCATGGCTGAAAAAGTTCGAATCTACCAGATCGCAAAAGAGCTCGATACCAACAGTAAAGAGCTCCTCACCAAGCTCCAGGAGATGGGCTACGAGGTCAAAAGCATCCAAAACTCGTTGCCTCGCGATGAGGCTGATCAGATTATTTTGGAGTTTTCATCGACCCAAGCCCCCAAGAAAACTCGGACCAAGAAAGCTCCAGTCAAGAAAGCTTCGACCAAGAAAGCTCCGGCGAAAAAAGCTCCGGCGAAAAAAGCTCCGGCCAAGAAAACCGCAACGTCCAAGAAAGACGAAGAGGTTAAGGAAAAGGCGCCTAAAAAATCGACCCGCTCGTCCAAAAAGACAAAAAAGTCTGAAGAGCAGGAAGAAACACCCAAGAAAAGCACACGCAAAGCGCCCAAAAAAGAGACCGCAAAGAAAAGCCGCAGCAAAGCCAAAAAAGAAGAAGTGGTCGAAGAAGTTGAAGTTGACGAAGTCGAAGTTGAAGAAGAGGCTTTTGAGCTTGACAACAGCATCGCCCTCGAACACGGTCGCCGTCTCGCTGAGAGATTGCTTCACTTCTTCGATGACAATGCTTCCGTTTCGCTCGCAGATGTCCGCAAAGATCGTCAGTACCTTTCGATCGCTGATGCTGACTTCTCCGATGTCTCCGCACCTGAGCGACGTGAACTTTTCCAATCCATCACATACATCCTTGGTAAAGTCGACTCTTACCATTTCGAAGGTGAGAATCGCTTCTCCTTGATTGAAGAGTCCCAAGAGACTGAAGCTTCACAAGAGACCGAAGAGTTGAGTGGATTGGCAACCATCGCGGCTGATCTTGCGATGCGTATGCAAGGACTCGGAAAATCGATCTTGATCGATGCCCTGAACTCCCAACAACGACGTGAGATCCACACTGCGTTGGCTGATGAAAATCAAATCAATACGTTCTCCGACGGAGAAGGTATCTTCCGCCGATTGGTGATTCAACCTGGAGGTCAAAACTCCAACTCCGATCGTTCCCGCCGTCGCTAAGACTATCTGATCCGGCGGATGTTGCACCAGCGCAGCGCGCTGGACCGCATTTGAACCCCTGCGGGGTTGGGACTTTACCACCTACAAAACTCTTCTTGGAGAGGCTTCTCTTCATAGCTGATTTGCTTCGTGCGCTTTGCAACATATGCCTCAACAAACTCACCACCCTGTCGCTCCGCGACATCCCTCCTCTCAAGCCTTTCGAGAGGAGGGACCAACCAACCGATATATACGGGAGATTCTTGAATGCTGATCCGGCAGACGTTGCACTTGCGTCCAAAGCAAGCGCCCTCATCGGGCTTATTTGCTTCGTACGCTTTGCAACATATGCCTCAACAAACTCACTACCCTGAGCCTTCGGCTCTTCCCTCCTCTCAAGCCTTTCGAGAGGAGGGACTACTCTACCGATATTCTCGACAGTTTTAGTCGGACACAAGGCCTGAACCTACTGACATCCATCCGATATACACGGAATTCTCTTTTACATCGCGATATATCCTTTGATATGTATCGCTCCCCTTGCCGACAGGAGCGGAGCGCAAGTCGTGTAGGGGGAGCTGGACGAGCGACAGCTCGGACTGAGGGGGTGATTCTTTCTTCGTGGGTTTTTTGCGTCTTCACTTGCAACATATGCCTCAACAAACTCACCACCCTGTCACTTCGTGACATCCCTCCTCTCAAGC
>PCBK01000100.1 GCA_002731275.1 Deltaproteobacteria bacterium
GACGAAGGAGCTGCTCGATGAGTTTGGGATCACGTTCACACCGACACCTGATCCTGACGATGATGGCGGTGGTCACGACGATGGAGGAGACGAGAAGCAGGAAGAAGAGAAGCAAGAAGAACACAACGAAGAGGTACAGAGCAAGCAGGAAGAGCAGGGACCATCAGAGGTCGTTTTGGAAGAAGAGTGTGAAGAGCTCTTGTCTGGATGTCAGAGCACAAGATCAGATGACGAGATCATTTTGCGAGATCACATCAAACAAGATCACTCGATGCAAGATCACTTTGTGAGATCACTTCCAGGGTATGCCTTCAGTGAAGACAGACTGATCGATGAAGAGATTATGAGAGCTGACGCGTTTGGATCGAATGAGATCGAGACAGAGCTGGAAGAGAGAGTTCGTGTGATGGAATGTCAGCTCTCTCTTGAGGAGCTTGCAGAGACACCGATTGGGATCGAGGGAGAGGGTGAAGGACATCAAGAGGAGCGAGCTGGGATGCAGCTCGGAAGCTCAAAAATGCATCTTGGCGAGAGGTGGCCTGGAGAAAAAAGGAGCATGAAGGGGGCTGTTGACGTCTTCAAAATGCGATCTGGGAAAATAGAAGAGGAACAGGGTTTTAGGTGTGATGTTGAGCAAATTGAATCACCTCAAAAGGGGGTCTCTCTTATAGATTTAAAAAGGGCTCTGTCTGAGCAGAGTGATTCAATTCCAAAATCTCAAGAAGTTTTCCCAGCTACTGAAATACCCTTGCTAGTAAAGCAGGACATTCACAAACCATCGGAAAACCTTGGGAAAGAAATATCCTCAGATGAAAGGAAACGTTCATCCGTTGTTTCCCTTGGCTTGGATCTTGTGAGGCGAGATTTGAAGATAGGGAAGCTATTGGATAAAAACCTTGGAAGTCTTGAATAAAAAGTTCACAAGGATTCGGATTATCGTCGTCTTTACACCATCCATGATATTTTCTTTGGAGGAAAGCATGATAATGAGAGTGAATAACGATAGGCGAAAAAATTCATGTATTTCTTTATTTTTCAAACACTTACCTGTCAATTGTATGTATTCTCTGCAGCAAAAATGAAAGTATTTTGTATGATTACATGTTATGTAAACTATGATGTTTTTTGCAAAAAAATGAATTTAAAAACAACAGATTACATGATTATTTTTCCAAATCAAAATTATTGCCCGGGCAATAATTCCAAAGAAAGCCTTTGGTCTGGGTAGGGCAATCTTTTGAGATGTAGGATTTTCGAAAAAAGTGAGGCTACGTTGAATCCGGTCATTTCGGATCCGAAAGATACTTTACGGAGACAACATCGAATTTGTCACAAAGAAAATGCTTGACCTTTGGCTTTTTCTTTGGAATATGATTAAAAAATCAAATGTGATGAAAGAGTCAAAATTATTGCCCGGGCAATAATTCCAAAGAACAACATTCACAAAGAAGGGGGCATCATGTCCGCAAAGAAATCAAAGAAAAAATCAGAAAACATCACAAAGAAAAACTCCAACGTCATCCAAATGGAAGGAAAGAATGTTGTAGTTGAAGTCCCAAAGCCAAGCACATCAAGCTTCCACGAACTTGAGATTGATTTGGATAAGATCACTCTTGGAGATCACCAGCCTCGTGACAGAGAGAAGATCAATAAACGGGGAAGCACAAAGAAACTGAGAGAAAGCATCAAAGAAGTTGGACTCCTTCATCCGATACTTGTGACAGACAATGGAGATGGGACATATCTTCTGATTTCTGGAGAGAGGCGTTTCCAAGCACACAAAGAACTCAATTACAAAAAAATCCGTGCGAATCTTCCATCGAAGAAAACACTTCGGGCAATTGAGAATGATGGGAGAACTCTCATCGAGCTGGCTTTGTTTGAGAATGTTCGTCGTGAAAATTTAACGCCGATAGAAGAGGGAAGAACCTTCAAGAAACTTCTTGAGCATTTGGGAGTAAGTCAAGAAGAACTTGGCAAGCGTCTTGGTTACAAGCAAGGTTCAATTAGTTTGAAGATTCGTTTTCTTGATCTCCCTGAGGAGGTTCAGGATATGATTGAGGCTGGCCTGATTAATGGAAGACAGGCCAGAGAGATCATCCGTCTCCAGAAAATCGAAGACGAGGAAGAGAGGGTAGAGAAGCAGATCGAAGTTGCCAAGAAGATAAACATCGAAAAGTTGACAGCAAAGAGTGCCAAGAAACTTGTTGATTCGGCTCTTGGCAAGGAGAAGAAAAGCGGAGGACAGCTACTTCGACTGGGAGTTAAAAAAGCTGTCCACTTTATCAGCGAATTGGATTGTAAGTTTGCTGACATTGATTTGGATGAGCTTGATGAGAAAGAAAAAGAGCAAAAACTCAAAGAATTGGAGCAGCATATTCCGAGTTTGATAGAAAAGTTGCAAGTACTCAATGAGAAGGTAAAATCGTCTCTTTGAGTACTTGGCGTGGCAGGGGGAGAATTATCAACGATTATTTTTTTAACCATGTGAATTATTTTCATAAATAAAAAGGCGAAACTATGTATAAATATTTTTTTCTGCTAACTGCATTCTCATGTTTTGTTTTTGTTTCTTGTGAAGGACAAGAAACTGGAAAAAGAAACAAAACATCCTTTCGAAATGAAGACAAAGGTGAAATTCTTTTCTCTTTAGAAGACGAAAAGTTCACAGAGCGAGATTTCCGGGATTGGGTAAAAACGATTCATAAGAGAAAGAGGAAACTTGGATCAAAATTAAAAAAAAGACTTTTTAAAAGGTATATTCGTAATAAAATGGTTTTGAAATCAGCAATGGAAGAGGATTATAGTTCAAGAGCATCTGTAATTCGAGTAATGGAGAGAGAAATTGTTCGATTATTTTTGAGAGAGAAACTTCATAATCAGATCAAAAAAAGAGTTCCAACAAATAAAGAAATTTATGATTTTTATAAGAAAAACATAAATTTATTCACACGCTTTGAAAAGCGTCGTGCTTCGATCATCCAAATTTTATGTACAAAAAAAACCGATTGCAAAGAACAAGCATTAAAAATAAGAAAAATGAAGATGCTTGGTAAATCATTTGGAATTCTTGCGAGAAGATATTCTTCACATTCTTTTAGTAAATTTAACAACGGAGATATAGGATTTGTATCTCATCCCAGGGCAAGTAAAGGGAAGTATGAAACCTTTCGCAATTGTATTGCGAAGAAGTTATTCAAACTAAACAAGGTGGGCGATGTTTCAACACCTTTCTTGTGTAATCGAAATGTTTTGTTAGTAAAGTTAACTATGAAGTTACCATACAAACAAATGTCTTTTGAGAAGCAAAGAATGAGGGCAAGAAGTCTTTTACAGAGAGAAAGGGAAAGTATATTTGTGAAAAGATTCTATGAAACAATGGAGAAAAAAAGCAATTTGATAATTCACAAAGAAAATTTAAAGAGATTTATTCATAAATAAAACGGGGACAAAAAGAACTTAGTTGCATCCCCATATGTACGTCATGTGACCTGCAACAACAATTTTTCTTCCTTGATCAAAGTATTGAATACGAGATAACCAGTCTAGTGGATGTTTCAGTTCCGCAACTTTTTCACTTGTTGAAAGTTTCCATATCTTTACAGTTTTGTCGATAGAAGCACTTGCTATATATTCTCCGTCAGGAGAGAATGCAACGTCTCGAACTGCGATTTTGTGTCCTTTCAAAGAGTTGATTTTCTGACCTGAATGAACATCCCAAACATAAACAGCTCCATCTATAGTTCCCGCGGCAATTTTTCTACCATCTGAACTAAAAGAGATCCTAAATATGGTATCACCATAACCTTCATATTGTTTAACTATGCTATTTTTTTGAAGATTAAAAAGTTTGATAGAGTGATAATCTGCCCTTTTTGGAAGGCTTGTACCTACATGTGGCGCTATTCCCAAATGTTTACCATCAGGTGAAAATGTGACACCATAAGAGTAGCTTTTTGGAAAAAAATTAATTTGCTTAAATGATTTATTTTTAAGATCCCAAAGAAGAACGCGGTGATCTTTTGATGCAGACACAAGATATTTTGAATCTGGACTAAATTGAGTTGCGGTTATTGTATCTTTATGTTCATTAATTTCATAATGTTGTTTTCCATTGTTTGTCCATATCTTGATCTTGAGGTTTTCTGTTCCCGTTGCGATGAACTTTCCATTTTTGCTATATGAAATTGTTTTAAAAGGGGCACGAATAACTGTTGATTGCTCATCAGGTGTATGTGCTTGTATATCAAAAATTAATTTAGGTGTACTTGCAATATTCCAAAATCGTAGTTTACCGGATCCGTAGATTGTTGCAAAGAAACCATCCCTCGATACTCTTGATAGATTTGATGTTACTTTGTATCGAGCCCAATTTGATAAATCCTTTTTGTTTGACTCTAGAGTATATAGTAACTTTCTTGGTATGCATTTTTCTTTATGCATATTTTTTTCGATAGTTGATGGAATGTGCTCATTACTTTGTCCACCATCGTTGGGAAGATGATTTTTTTCTGAGCAATTTGTATTTGTACAGTGTGATAGGACTATATAGGTGCTGCAAGAGTAAAGTGTCATTGTAAATGAAGAGAAAAGGGCTATGTGGATAAAAACAGAAAATTTGTTCATAATGATAAATCCTTTTTTTATGTATATACACTGAAGACAAAAAAATATCAACTAAAATAAAAATACTAGACAAAACTCACCGAACACCGTATAAGTATATCATACGATTTAAGGTTCCCTCAAATAATGTTAATTACCATGCCTTTAAAAGTCTATTTATATTAATATAGATAGACTTTCTTTGAATTTTTGTAAAAAGAGGTTTTACCATGAAAAAAACATGCCTTCTTCTTTTCTTTTGTTTCTTTGAATTTTTTGGTGAAGGACAAGCAAACTCTCAAACCAATAGTGCTCATATGAAATCGACAAGTACCGATGTCGGAGCGAAGAAAAGTTCAAAAACATCGAGATTTGATTATAAATCAACATATAATGTTGATGGGCATACTGGTGGATTTAACTATGCAATTCATTTACCCGTTTACAAAGGGCGTAATGGAATGACACCAATAGCTGGCATTTTTTATAACAGTCAAGCTAGAGTTGGTTTTCCTGCGAGAGGATGGAGTGTTCCTATGACTTGTATTTTGAGAAGTACAAAAAAAGGACGCCCTTCTTATTCACCGGTTGGTTCTGTCAATTCAGACACTTTTATTTTCTCTTCTCCTGGTTTAAATCTAGAGTTAGTAAATGTTCCAACTGAAGGAACTTCTACCTATGAATATAGAGCTAAAAATGAGAGTCTTTTCTATCGATATGTTTATAAAGAAAGTAGTAATTCATGGACTGTGTTTAAAAAGAATGGGGCTTCAATTACACTTGGAGGAACAGCGAACTCTCGTGAATTAAATTCATTGGGGGTTTTTCGATGGTGTGTTAATAAAGAATCAGACAAAAATGGAAATGTTATAGATTATGAGTATATTTTTTATCTGAACAAGTTGTATTTGCATGAAGTTTTTTATGGTGGTCATGAATCCAGCTATGGAATGAAAACGCTGTTCCATTTTTATAAGATACGTTACGATATGGTTAACAACCTAGGAAATACTTACGTCGACTATCGTTCAGGTGAGAGGGTTGTTAAAAATGGGAAAAAATTGAATTCAATTTCATTTCTAGTGAAAATTCCCAACACACTTTCATTTAAAGAACGTAGGCGGTTAAAAATAACTTACTCATCTTTGTCACTTGTGAGTGGGATTCAAAATTCAAGTGGAGATGCTGTTATTTCTGAAGTACAAGAAGAGGCTATTTCACAAGATGGAATCAATACAATCACAAAACCAGCTGTGAAGTTTTCATATTATGGAAATGCTCTTAATTATTTGACTCCAGAGAAAATCATTTTTAACGGTAGTGAGTCATTTAATTACACAAACTTGATTTCTCAGAAGCTTACTCGCACATACATACACAACGATGATAAATATGTTTTAAGAGACTTCTTGGATATGAATGGTGATGGCCTTTTGGATTATGTGCAGGCTGATGGAATTGTTCCACATCCGATTTCTGTAAGTGAACCAAATAGCATTTGGCCACCAGTAAATGCTATAACATGGAAGGTTAGGTTTCAAAAATCAAATGGATCTTTTCAGGTTGCAGTTGATTGGCCTTTTACAGGTTCAACAAATTATGAAAAATGTTCAAGTTGTTCAAAATCGATAAGAAAAACGTATGCTCCGTATGCTGCTCCTGGAGAGTCTACAGTTACTGAAAACATGATTGACTTTGATGGTGATGGTCGACCAGACTATGTTACTTGGTCGCGTTGGTGTCGAAATAATGGAGCAGGCTTTGATCCATGTGTTTCCTATGTTACAACCCCTCAAATACCACAATCATATTCCTCAAGTCCTTTGGCGTCACATCTATCTAAACACTTAAATTTTGGAGTATACTCTGTTCAAAATAGACATTTGACAGATTTTAACGGTGATGGACTTCCCGATAAAATTTATGCTCTTCAATCTTCCACATCTAGAGATATATTGGTTTTTAAGGGAACTTTAACTGGCTATGAAATAAGCCCATTGATTTTTCCAGCTACAAATCCTTGCACAACGGGACTGCTTACAAATACTTTGATTTGTGGCGAGTCTATTTCTCTTTCAAGTAGTAAAAACCCCTTAAGTTCAGGACCTTCAGCTCCTGTTTCTTTCTTTACAGCTTCAAATATGTACACTGATATGCTTGACTTCAATGGTGATGGACTTCCAGATCGTCTTGTGAGGGATAGCACCGGCTCTGTGACTATTCGCTATAACAATGGAAAGAGTTTTGTTAGTTTGTCTGAAAATATTGGGAACTTTTCGACCAGTTCTGAAATTGGAATTGGATTAGGTAACAGTGCAAAGCACAGAAGAGTTGCTCAAATTGTTGATGTTGATGGTGATGGACAACTTGACTTTGTTCGAAAACTTGCAGAACCAAATGGTCCTTATGATAAATTGAGGGTTCAGTTTGGTAAAGGGATCGGTGGCATTTCACCGACAGTGATTGATTGGCAAGTCCATAACGGAACTGTGAAGCTAAGAGATACTGAGTATACTGACTATACTCAAAGTCCTCCTTTAGTAGGTGATATGAGTCATAATGAGTCCAGTCAGTATTTGTTCAAGGATTTGGATGGAGATGGTAGACCTGATTTTATTTTTCGAGAAAAAAACTCAGAGGGATTTTGGGAGTGGAAAGTTGTAAAAGGTGTATACTCACCTACTTTTAAAATGAAAAAAATTGATTTTAGCAACGGTTTCAAAATCGAAATTGTTTACAAAAAATCTACACATTACAATTCTGACGCTCAAAATTCGCAAAGTGTTCCTCCTGCCCAGATACCATTTCCCTTTGATGTTGTGTCTTCAATTAAGACAATCGATGACAAAAGTGGTTCTTCTACTCCTGTTACAGGAGTAACGACATATCAGTATTCAGATCCTAAGTATGATGGTGTAAATAGAGACAGTCGTGGTTTTGGAACTGTTGTGATTACAAATCCTAAGAATCTTCAAACAACAAGGGTTTTTGCTCAAGGAGAGTATTCACAAGGGTTATTGCTATCTGAAACAGTAAAGGATATGGGAAAGCAATCGTATTTTCGAAAAGTTACATATCAGATAGGTTCAAAAACCATCTACAATACAACTCCTAAGGTTATGTATTTTTATACAGAAATGCAGACAACTGAGATTGCAGAGCACCAAGCGCAAAACTCTGTGGTTGTAAGTAACGTTTTTTACGAATACGACAATAATGGTAATTTGATTCGAAAAAAACATCAATCATCGTATCCTTTTTGTGTTGAGTACGTATATAAGAGTATTAATCATCCATTACAGTACACTGGACAAAGTGACATTTACAATTTTGCATTAGCAAAAGTTACAGAATATGATAACGCTCTTTGTAATGGATCGGTTTCTGGGATAACGAAATTTTATCATGATTATAATCATAGTGACTTGATGTATATTTCAAAAGGAAATTTGACTCGAACAGAGATTTGCGAGGATGCATCCTGTCAAAATGTTGTTGCGAATGAAAAAAAATATGATAATTGTTCGTCAATATCTTGCCCATTTGACAAGGGATTGTTAACGAAATCGATAGACGCAAATGGAAATGAAAAAAAGATTGTTTTTGACTCGAATTTCTACTTGTATGTCTCAGAAATAGAAAATTCTATGGGTCATAAGGTAACTTTTGGTTATGATTATGGTTTAGGAGTAGCCACGACTTCGTCGGGGCCAAATCCCAATCAAGAATCTTTAACAGAATACGATCTTTTTGGACGAAAGATTTCATCTTCTGTTAAAGTATTTGACAGTAACGCTTCAAATTATACCTTCAAAACAGCAAAAACTTGGTCATATGACGATGCTAATATGTCTTTTGAAGAAAGAATATATCGAGTATTTGGAGATGTATCCTCTGGCATAATTGTAAATCGCATTTACTTTAATGGCTCGGGGAAACCTATTCAAAAGCGTTCAACATATTCAAATGTATCAGGGGGAACAAGTTTTTCAGTCACGGATCTTCAATATAACAATGTCGATGAGTTAATCAGAGTATCTAAAGGATACCTCAGTTCATCTTCTGGATATACCCATCATTTAACAGGGAATCTAGGAACGTCATTTGAATACGACGGACTAGGTCGCTTGATTAAAAAAGTCCATCCAGATGGTAGCCTTTCAAAGATAGAGTACTTTCCTCTTTGGAAAAGAATGACAGATGAAAACGGAAAACATAAAGATGTATTCTACAATGTCTTGGGTAAAATCTCTTCCGTTAAGGAATACAATCAAGGTTCTACGTATATAACTACATATACATATGATCGATGGGGACGCTTGATTGCAACCTTGGATACTGAAGGTCATTATGTTTCGTTTGAGTATGATTGGCTTGATCGGTTGATTCGTCGTATTTCAGTGAATCATCAATCATCTTCGAGTTCATCAACGGATCAATATGATTACTTTTATGATAAAAATGGTAATTTGGTTCGTACTCTTGACAATCGTGGAATTGAAATTGAGTTGATCTACGATTCATTAAATCGTCTCATCGAAAAAAGATATATATCTCAGCCTATTAATGGTACGAATCAACAGAATATTCTTTACAACTATGATGATCCCAATATATCCAATTCTATTGGTAAAATGACGATGGTGTCGGATATATCAGGTGATACTCATTTTGAATACGATCTTCTTGGGCGACTTTCGAAGAAAACGATACATTCGAACAAAACAAACACATCCTACTCGTTTGAGTATCAATACAAAGATTTTGGTCCGATTTCTTTGATAAAGTATCCTCAAGGTACTGGTTTCTTGACCATTGGTTACGATTACAATGCTTCTGGTCGGTTATCAAAAGTATATCGAATTGTAAATGGTCAAAATCAACCTTCATTTGCAAACTTTGTGTACGATGAGGAAGGAAAAATTGTTTCGAGAGCTTCTGATGATGCAACCAATTTTAATTATCGGACAACCTACGGATATGACTCTCGTAATCGCATAACTCAAATTAAAACAGATGACTACACAAACTCCAATGTTTTGTTGGATTTGAACTATGAATATACGAATACAATTCATCTATCAAAGTATGAAGACAAAAAACATGGTATCGTTGCTTTATATGGTTATGATGATTTATATCGTCTGACCAGTTTGCATGCAGGCGAGACTCAGAATGGTACACCTTCTAGCGTTGGCTTTGAGCGTTACTACAGTTATTCTCCGATAGGTAACCTGCTGGAAAAAAACTATGTGGATACAAATAAGCTCTATCACTATTCTTACGGAGGACAACCCATCAGTGGGTTTCATGGACCACATGCAGCAACAAGTGTTGTTGAGGCAAATGCCGGTGTGCAATACGATTACTTCTACGATCATAATGGTAATTTAAGTCGAAGAGATGAAAATGGTCCATCCGGTTCTATTAGGACACTTTACACATTTGATCACGATAACTATCTGCGATCGGTTGAAAGTGTTGATCTTGTGTCAGGTGGATTGACGAAAGCGACAACATTTGAGTACGATGCAACAGGCCGTCGTACATACAAGTTAGTGAATGACTATTTGCAATCAACAACAAAGCAAACTTTGTATTTGAACAATCTTGTTGAACTTGATATCTCTAGCGGTTTGTTTACCTCATACGTTTTTGCTTCAGGGAAAAGAATTGCTTCCATTTTGGGAATAGGTGAAATACAAAGAATTTTTCATAAAGATGTTCGAGAAAGTACAAAGTTAATGACAGATCGTCATGGTACAATATTGCAAGAGAGGTTTTATTATCCATTTGGTGATGAGTACAATACTTCTCAAAGTTCTATTTCTAAAAGAGGATTCTCAGACAAGGAAAAAGATTCTTCTACAGGTCTTTACTATTTTGGAAAGCGTTACTATGATCCTATTTCTTCTCAGTGGATAAGTTCTGATAAGTATCTATTTTATCCTCCTGAAAGCGCGTTACTCGATCCACAGATTTTGAATCTGAATTCTTATTCACGAAATGATCCTGTAAACTTCGTGGACTTGAAGGGGAAAATACCTCTACCTGCAATCTTACTTGTGTTGAGGTTGGGGGTACGTTTTGGGCCTGTTATCGTTGCAGGTGCTAGATATGCATACTTAGCGCATCGAAGTAGATCTGCTCAGAAAATTGCTTTAAAATGGATTCAATTATCTCCACAAATAAATCATTCTGTTCATAGCTTTAAGAATATTTGGCCTTTTGTAAGGCGTGTGAGAAGTGCTAGAGGACATGTTGATATTGCTTTGGGGTTAGAATCAAAGTTGGCTGAATTTGCAAAAATGACAGGAGGCAAAGCGTATCAAGCATGGCAAAGCTCAGGTCTGACAAAGATTGATGCTGGAAATGTAGGTCTAATTAGATTTGCAAAAGCATTTTTTGAAGCTTCAAAAAATGCTAAACGAATTTATTTTGATTTGTCAGGGTTTAGTATGGGGCAAGCTTTGCTACATGGTGAAAAATTGGGGAGAACAGTAAAAGGATTCCCTGGCCAAAACGCAACGAATTGGGAGTTCTTACAAATTATGAGTAGACCTGAGCTTTTACGCAAGGTTACATTCGTAAAAAATGGGAAGGTACTAGATAAGAAATCTGTTATTGAAGTTTTCAAAATGATTAAAAGTCAAATCAAAAAATAGATGGACGTTTTGGATGAATTCCAGGTTCTTATGTAACCGGGCGAGCTAGAACGTCTTGAAAAGGTAGTGAAAAGAAGCAAGCTCCTTCAAAAGATCAGATCGAAGGAGAAAAAAATATAGCTTACAATCGTTCCGAACACTGGCGACGAATCATCGAACAATTCGAAGTCTCTGGCCTTACGCAAAGTGACTTCGCCGAGCAATACGACATAAATGTCGCCACCCTCCGATATTGGATTTACAAATTCCGAGACCAACAAGTTGCACAAAACGTCGATTTCCTCGAAGTCAAATCGATGAATCATCCTGAAAGCTCGAATGTCAGTATGTATTTGCCAAATGACATCATCGTTGAGTTTTCACAATCCCCTGATGCTCGATTCTTCGCAACACTTGCCCATGAAC
>PCBK01000101.1 GCA_002731275.1 Deltaproteobacteria bacterium
AGGTTTGAGAGGAGGGAAGAGCCGAAGGCTCAGGGTGGTGAGTTTGTTGAGGTGGATGATTGCAAGTGAAGACGCAAAAAACCCACTGCAAGCTCGCAAGCAACCGAGCTTTCCAAGGATATGGCCTTGCTATATCCGCCTACAAGAAGGGGATGAAATGGTGGAATCAGGGGAGTTTGCGGAGACACAAGTGCAACGTCCACCGGAACAGAAATCTAGAATCTCCCGTGTATATCGGTTAATTGGTCCCTCCTCTCGAAAGGTTTGAGAGGAGGGAAGTCGCGAAGCGACAGGGTGGTGAGTTTGTTGAGGCGTATGTTGCAAAGCGTACGGGGCAAATCAGCCCGATGAGGGCGCTTGCCTTGGACGCAAGTGCAACGTCCGCCGGATCAGTATTCAAGAATCCCCCGTGTATATCGTTTGCCCCATGTATCGCCAAATCTTCGTGTATATCGGACGGATGTCAGTAGGGTCGGGCCTTGTGTCCGACCTAAACCTTCGTATATATCGGTTAATTGGTCCCTCCTCTCGAAAACCATTCACCAAGACACGCCAAACAAATACAATCACATATGGGCGGTTGTCAGGATACAAATGGCAGTGCACCCAGGTTAAAACCTGGGCCTATGGATAATGTACGCGATGCCTTCGGCCTCGCATCGTTCAGAATTGGGCAGGTCTAAAGACCTACCCTCAAAGCCCCCGCGATATGCCGGATCAGCATTCGCGTATCCCCACATATTTCTTTTTTGCGCCTTTGACCCTATGATGCGCCTCTATATAGTTTCTGATGGAATGTGTCCTTTTGGGGGACACGTGGATTTCAGGCTTTTGTACATTTACAAGGAGATACAGATGAAACACGGATTTTGGTTGATTGCGATGGCCTGCACATTGGCACTCACTGGTTGTAAAAAGGATAAAAAACATCACTATGGTCCCCATCATCACAGTGGGATGACACACGATTTCAGCGACACAAAGAAGTTCGCCAAGATGTTTGATAACCCCAAAAGGAACGCATGGCAAAAGCCCCAAGAGGTTGTTCGATTGTTGGAGCTAAAGCCCGGAATGCATGTCGCTGACATCGGCGCAGGGACAGGGTATTTTCTTCCTCATCTGATCAAAGGTCTCAGCGGTAAAGGGATGGTGTACGGACTCGATGTCAACAAACATATGGTCAAACACATGCAAGACCGTATCAAAAAAGCCGGCTGGAAGAACGTCGTCGCACGAAAGATCCCTGGCGATACGCCCGATCTGAAGGATGGCAGCATCGACCGCATCATTATCGTGAACACTTGGCACCATATCCCCAAACGCGTCGCGTATTCGAAGAAACTTCACGCTGCACTTCGTAAAAATGGAGCGGTATATGTCATCGACTTTACAAAAGACTCCAAACATGGTCCCAGCAAGAAACATCGTCTCTCGCCTGAGCTGGTCGTCAAAGAACTGAAGGCCGCTGGTCTCAAAACAACCATCATGAAAGAGACTCTTCCCAATCAGTATATCGTCCGAGGCAGCAAGTCTTAGAGGATGTTTGGAGGAAGTTGGGAGATGTGGGGAGAGGGAGAGGGGCGTTTGGGGGCTCATTCAGGGGAGGGTTGCTCACCGCGAATGAGTGTACCAGGCATTTCACCGGTCGCTTCACCATCTTCGAAGATGACCGTCCCGCTCTTAATTGTGTATTTGTATCCAGTCGCACGTTGAAGCAGGCGACGTCCACCTGCGGGCAGATCATAGACGACTTTGGGGGATCCGATGTTGAGGTTGTCGTAGTCGATGATATTGACGTCTGCAAGATAGCCGGGTGCGAGCACACCACGGTCTTTCATCCCATAGAACTCAGCAGTTTGTTTGGTCTGTCTCATGATGACGTATTCGAGGGGCATGGTCTCGCCGCGCTTACGGTCACGGGTCCAGTGCGTCAACATGAAGGTCGGCATCCCCGCGTCACAAATCGCGCCACAGTGTGCGCCACCATCGCTGAGTCCCATCCGTGTGCGGTGGTGCATGTGCATAGTGCGCAGCGCATCGAGGCTGTTGTCAGAGTAGTTGAAGAGCGGGAAGTACATCATCCCTGTCCCGTCATTCTCCATCAACATCTCCATCGCCAGCTCACGTGGATCGCGATTCTCTCTCTTGGCTCTCTCTGCAACACTCTCGGACAGATCGGGCTCGTAGGATGAACCATCTTTCATCGGGAACATCTTGTGATAAGAGCGTGTGACGAAGTTCGCGAACTCCCAAAGGTCATATGGTTCTTCTGCGAGGAGTTTGGCACGGAATTCTGGATCGAGCAGCTTCTCTCTGCGGCTCTCCCATGGATCGTGCATCATCGAGAGCCAGCTCTCACAAGACACGAATGGGTGAACTGTCGCCTGCCAACTCATCACAATACCGATGGCGCGACCTGCACACTGTGCGTAAACAGGGATGTCTTTGTTCGCGGCGTCGTCGAGTAATTCAAGAAGTTGACTCCACAGCTGTGGGGAGTCGTCGATTTGGGAGAGGTTGAAGACAACAGGGCGTTTGATCTCTTCGGCCATGTCCTTCATCCACAAGAACTCTTCGGGGACACTGAGGTGTTCACTTGCACATTCGAAGACACCTTTGCCCGTGTTTTTGAGGGCCTGTGCGATACCAAACAATTCGTCACTTTTGGCGTGTGTACCGGCGACGAGGACACCTTGTGCGGTTTTGTGTAGGGAGGTCCTTGAGGTGGAGAAGCCGAGGGCTCCTGCTTCGAGTGCTTCCTCGACCATGACGCGCATTTGTTCGATATCTTCGGGGGTGGCGTCTTCGTGTTCGGAGCGATCTTGACCCATGACCCAACCACGGATCGCGCTGTGTGGGATCTGTGTGGCGAAGTCGATCGCGTGGGGTTCACGTTCGAGGGCGTCCATATATTCGGGGAAGGTCTCCCAGTCCCACTTGATACCTTCTGAGAGGGCTGAACCGGGGATGTCTTCGACACCTTCCATGACGTTGATCAGCCAATCACGGTCTTCTTTTTTGCAGGGCGCGAAGCCGACACCACAGTTCCCCATGACGACGGTCGTCACACCGTGCCAGCCAGAGGGCGTAAAGTAGGGGTCCCACGTGACCTGACCATCGAAGTGTGTGTGCATGTCCACCCAACCAGGAGTGACCAACATGCCCTTCGCGTCGATCTCTTTCTTACCGGGGCCGAGGTCTTGTCCAACACCTACGATCTTGTTTCCTTCGATCGCGATGTCTGCCTCAAAGGCAGCGCTCCCAGTTCCATCGACAACTCGACCGTTTCGAATGACCAAATCGTACATATGCCACTCCTTTTGTGTGACGCCATCGCGTCTTTATGTGGAGACAAATCCCCACACAACTTGTTTGCTGATGATAAGTGCGAATGCGATTCACACTTTATGTCAAAGTGTTGAAAAAGTCAACAGAAAAGTGATTGTTTTTGTATCATGAACTACGATGTTCGTCAATGCGTCAAAGAAAGACGCGGTGATAACAGAAGCAACGAAGTGAGAGGACGTGATGGGAACGAAGAGAGACAAGCGCAAGGCGCGCAAGAAAGTGAAGTCGTACGTGATGGATATGGAGGCGTGGAGTGCGAAGACGGACGCGCAGTTGTGGGATGAACAGGGCTTTGTAGCATACAAGGAGGCGCAGGGGTTGTTTGTGTTGGGGGTGATGGGATTTGCCGGTTCATGGAAGCGTTCGGGGAAGCAGGGGGATGTCTTGGAGCGATGGGTTGGGGCGATGCGTGAGGCGTTGAGGGAGCAGTTTTTATCGTGGAAGGAGGAACATGGCGACCGTTTGGTGATTGCGAGTGGCGCGACCAATCTGGGGGTGTTACAGGTGACATATGCGTTGTGCGAAGAGATGGGGATCTGGGCGATGGGCGTGGCACCAGATCGTGTGTTGCGGTATGCGCTTGGGAAGATGCAGCATATGTTGCCGTATGGGAAGCAATTTGGCGATGAATCAGGGGTGTTTTTGCGTGTGAGTGATGCGTTTTTGTTGTTGGGTGGTGGTACACAATCACAGCGCGAGACGTTATTGGGGTATGAGCTTGGCAAACCAGTGACAATCGTACAAGGCTTTGGTGGTGTTGCAGACACCTTCTCTGAGGAACAGATGTCCGAGGCAGTTTTTGTTCGAAAAGATATTTGAAGGAAGCTTGGACATTGGGAAGGGCTACCGGTGGCGTTGTTTTTTGCTTAAACTATCGGGGGAAATGGATTTCCCCCAGACGCGCTGCGCTTGTCTTCCCCCTCAGTTGAGCCTCTTCGAGGCTGTGGTTTTTCTGTGGGGCTATACACACAATCGGAGTGGGGGGAAGTTTTTTGGGATGGGCTGGTTGTCCTTGAGATTTTCAAGTGTGGTTCAGTGTATTGGGGAGTGTCTTTGCAAATGTCACGTTGGTGTACAGTGTGGTGGTAAACTGTTGTAAAGCGTTTGGTCAAGCTGTTCTTGCCCCTTTGGTTTGGAGGTTTCTTGTGAGATTTGAAATCTTGTTGAATGGTGAAGTTGTTTGTGTATCAGGTGTGTTTGGTCATGGTGTGTTGTCGAATATCGTGACATATGTGGAGCGTCAAGAGGAGCATCCTGAGTGTACGCTTAGTGTAGGAGGTCTTGGTACGTATGAGGGAGAGCATCGGCATGTGGGGTGGGCGGAGCGGGAACTTCATGAAGGGGATGAGGTGACGATACGTGTGTTGCCTGCTGGAGAGTTTGAGCAACCAAAGGAGATGAAGGCTTCTGCATTTTCGTCCCAACTTGAAGATCCTGTCTTTGGAAATATCCACTACCACATGGGGTATTGGTTAGGTGAAGTTTATTTGGCTTGGGGGCCATTCGATCTGCTGCGTTTTCGCGTTTTTGCCGATGAAGCAGGACCTTCAAATGAGCAGCGAATACTTTTCCAAGATACGATGAAGGGATTTCATGTGATGTGGCCAAATATCGTGGAGAAGATGTGGTATTGTCACCCTGTCTTCTCGTCAGTGGATGAGTTGTCTAAGCAACTTCACTCTCAATGTCATGCTGAGTTCCTGCAACATCCTGGACATCTGCGTCTTTTGTTGTCCGTATCTGGTGAGGATACACTTCGTGGGTACGCTGTCGAATTACAGGATGGAGAGGTCACACATGTAGAGGTTCGTACTTGAATACATCTTGCTGATGTTATGCCTGGAGGGTTCACGAGTTGAGTACACCTTTTTACTCTGTTTCGATTGAAGAAGTGAAAGATGACAACATAACAATCTTTGTTGCGCCGATGTGGTTGGAGACACAACACACATTGCTTCCTTCTCCTTTTCACCACAGCTTCTTTTTTCAGATCTTGTGTCAAGAGTTACCTTCTGAGAGGCGGGAGGGTTTCTTTCGAGAGCATTTTGATGCTTCGTTCGATGCGCTCTTTGATGAGTCGTGGTGTCTTGGACATGCAGACAAATTGGTTGCGCGTGTGCAATTGATGTCATTTGATTTGTATCCTTCGGAGGATGAAGAGGCGTCTTCTGATGTCCGTGGTATCCCCCACGCGATGTATTGCGTCCATGTTAGAGACAAAGAGGTCTTGTCGTATTTTACGGAGGGAGGGTGTTATGAGACGACTGCGTATGAGATCTTGCCCGAACGTCTTTCCGCTTCTGATGATCTTGCTGAGAGGGTGACACTCTTGGAGGAGGCGTTCACCGGTCGAAGGGTTGGTGCTTCTCTTTTAGAGGGTGAAGAGGCGTTGTGTTTAGAGGCTCTTCGTGTCTCGGATGATGACATTGTGAGACGTGTGCTTGCTGTGTTAGAGAAGTATTGTGTGATGACGAAGGGGATGGCCGAGGTGATAGCGAAAGAACTCCCTATGTGGGATGGGACAGGGTTATGGAGTTGGGCCATTGAAGCTTCGATGTGGCGACCTCATGAGGCGTTAGCACAGGCATGTGCGCTTTTGACGTATGCGACAAATGGTGAAGAGACGGATGCGATTGTGGGGCAATTGTTTTCGTCGTGGTCTTCGGGTCTTGATGTGATGAGAGGTTTGTTTGCGTATGAGGCTGCATCTTTGTTTGACGCAGAAGTGCTTGATGAGTGGGAGCTTATGACACTCATCGCCTTGTATCGCGTCGAACCAACGACCAATGTGCTTGATTGTATTCGTAGGCATTGGCGGCAGGTGGCACAGGAGGCAGAGTATTACCGAAGTTGTTTGATGTTGTCTTTGTGGGGGCTGTTTGAGACGATTGAACCAGAGCTTGCCGATGACATTTTCTTTCCAGATCCACCGATGAAGTGGTTTTCTGAGGCTTTTTACGAGGACGCGGCGCTCGCATGGTTGAAGAGCCCGTGGGGTGTTGAGGGGTTGGCGAAGTATATGGTTGGCTTTGTATCTTATCTTAGGCGCTACGAGGTGTCTTTGCGTGGTGATGAAGGAGAGGCGTTGAGGGCGGGTTATATACGTGATGGGGTGGATATAGAGGATGTGTTGCTGAGTTGTTTGGAGGTGTTTGTGGAGGCGATGTGGGAAGGTCTTCAAGGATATCCAGCACATCATGAGGCGTTGCTTGATTTGTTGGCTGCGCGACTTGATGAGAATGATGATATGATAGCACTCATTACTGGACACTTCTTGCATAGGGCGTTGTAAAATCGATGGTTAGGGGTAGAAAAAACTTCAAACAAAACCTCAGCCAATCCATTTCCAGGCGAAATATGCTTTTGTCTGTGCGATTACTTCTGTTAATCAACCCCTTCTTTCCGCGTTCGATTGTTTCGAGGCCGAGATGAACCATCCACAAAAACGCCAGACTTGCTCCCAACAAAAGGCGTTCAAGACGTTCCGGGCTTTTTATCCGACTTTTGTCTATCCTAAACCCTCGCGATTTTTGGTCACTAAAAAACGTTTCGATGGAAAATCATTTCGAGTACGTCGAGCAAACCACATTTAGCTTATTCATCATTGTCACGATAAATATCGGCTCTTTGTAGCCTTTTCCCCACCATACGACCGCATTCAGAGGACCAAGATCTTGTTTCGTAAAGCCGATGTCCTCGAAAAGAATGCGCCTACCTTTTTGTGGACAAAAATCCTGAAACGAAAAGTACTCGTTTCCAATTTTGAGTTGGACGTTTTTGGCCGTTTTCATCGCTATCTCCCAATGTGTGTTTTGACAAATCCACTCCAGAAGTTCTACGCTGTCGAACTCTCCGTCTCCAAGCAATGTGACGTCGGAATCGGTTGGAATGATTTCTTTCAGCAGCTCAAGGGCTTGTATGTTCTTTTTGGCCGAAACATGTCCTTTCTTCCCTTTGTAGACAATCCAACATGTCGGAATGGCTCGTTTTCTGTACACAAGTTCGACAACAAGGGCCATGCAGCCATTTCCGAAGCTGCTGCCATCCATCGACAAATACATCGGCCTATCCTGAAATCGTTGAAGAATTTGCCTTGCAAAAGGCATGAAGTAGGACTTTACGTCGATATTGTCGTTCTTTACAAAGCGAGAAAGGCGTTTTTCGATGCCGTCTTTGCGGGTGGGATGGGGAACCTCTGCGGCGATCTTGCTGAGATGACCTGATTTCCCGAGAACAATGCCGGAAACCATCATGGCAAGGGTCGCAATGTGGCCTTGTTTCTGGCCTTTGAGAAGTTCTTTCAACTTTTGGTGTGTCTTTGTGTATACTTTCTGTCAATCTGTCATTTGGGTATCTCCATGTTGTTTTTTCAAATTGGAGTATACCCAATGACAGAGTTTTTTTCACGCTTGCATCGAGCCTATACCAAAAGTGTCTGGTCATTAGTGATAGCAATAAGGTTCTTGTATTTTTTCCGTAGGACAATGAAGAAACATCCTCATTTGTTTTGATGCTTGTATTTTTATCTTGACATTTCTGCTTTGTTATGTTTCATTTCGTCATCGTTTTGATGAGTACAAAGGTTTAAACTATGAGCGAGCATTTACAGCAGTTGGTTGAAGAAGTTCTCGAAATCAGAGGACTGAAGATTCTTGATGATGCAGGTTTTGAGCGCATTCGGATAAAGTTTGTGCGGTGGTTTAATAAAAATAATGAATTTTTGAAGGCTTCAAAGGTGTATGAAGAGGTGCATAGGAAAGTATTGTTGCTTGAAAAAAAAGGAGTCTTGACGCGTAGAATTCAAGAGTTTCATTCTCTTCTCGATGAATGTGTGGAAATCCTGAATTCTTTTGCTTCTACTATTAATTTGAATGGTTCGAACTCTATAGCGGTCGGGAGTGCAAGAGTCATGTCTCAAAATTGTAAAATGCTCAAAGTGGCGATTGTTGCAGCTTTAGAAGACGAGTTGCAGCATCTGAGCAAGCTTAGTATGTTTGATTGGAAGGATGATTATCTGAATTGTGGTTTACCTGTTAAAATAGGAGGTTTTGAGGATGTCCAGATCTGTGCAGCTTATGCATCTGATATGGGACTTACTGATGCGTCGATACTATCGACGAGGATGGTCCTTTCCTATCATCCGGATTTAATTGCTATGATTGGTATTTGTGGTGGGCGAAAAGAACGAGGTGTGAATATTGGAGATGTTATATTTGCAAGTCATACCTTTCATTATCAGTTTGGTTCATTTGAGGATGGTAAACTCAAACAAGAAATGCGACAATGTGAGCTTCATGATTCAATAGAGCGAGAGTTAAAAGCATATATTCGTAATTCTGCAGTTCAAAAAATACGAGAAAGTGAAGGACTCTATTTTTACGGCCATTCGATTCCTGGTCATCGGCTTAAATGTCATTTGGGTCCTATTGCATCGTCTGATTATGTTGTCAAGGACACTAGTAAGTTGGAAGATGCGATAGCCCAGGATCGCAAGGTTCTTGCTATTGATATGGAAAGCTATGCAGTCATGAGGACTGCAAAGCTATTTAATATTAATGGGCTTGTTGTGAAATCTGTGTCAGACTTCTCTGATGCAAAAAAAGGCGAAGATGATAACTTTCGAGAATATGCTATGTATACTTCAACAATGGCCTTGATTCAATACTTGCTTTCGAAAGTCCAAAGTCGAAGTTCGTAGGAGATTTGTCAATGGATCGTAGATTAGTTCAGGGGAATCTTCTGGGTGCAATCAGAGCTGAAAAAGATCAGCTATTGGATACATCTTTTGTTGAAACTTCAGAGTATCGAGCTGTTATAGATTCTGATGATATCAACTTTGTAGTGGGTCGAAGGGGGACAGGAAAAACAGCTATTTTTAAACAGGCTACATCCTATTTTTCAGAATTGAAAGGTGTATTGCTCCACACGGAACATCCGCGTGAGTATGAAGCTATGAATATAATTTCCTCATTAGATGCTAGCGGTGAGTCTAGCTATAGAATGCTTCGTACTATTGCAGGAGTCGCTTGGACAGTCCATCTCCTGTTTAAAGTCCTAGAAATGCTCTTGCAGTATTGGAAGCTAAAGGATTGTGAGAAGCTTATTTGCTACAAGAATGAATTCAGTTTTTTGATGATGGATGATAGTGTTTCAAGGTGTTCTGATATCATTAAGCATTTTTCTAGTGAAGTTTCGAGCGTTAAAGAGATACCTGGAAAGATAGCATCTGGTGTACGATTGAGAGAGCTTGAGAACATAGTAAGAGATTCTCTCTATAATGAGGGTTTACGTGCGGTTTTTATGTTTGATGGACTTGATGAAGGTTGGCTTCCGACTTCAATTGCTTCAAATTCTGTAATTGGTGGTCTTGCAAATGCTATTTCTGAATTTGAAGATCGAAAAACGAATATTCATGGAGTATTGTTTCTTCGAGATAATATGTTTAGAGCACTTGCACATTTTGATGAGGATGCATCACGACATATCGAAGGGAATACTATTCGTTTACATTGGAATGAAGATAATTTGTTTTATCTTGTCACAAATCGATTAAGAATGCGTTTACAGCTTGGTTCTGAAAATAATACAAAAATTTGGAATCGATTTGCAGCGAGGGAGCTTAAGGGAAGGGAAGGGTTTGTTTTTTGTTTAAGATTGACTTTACACAGGCCGAGAGATATTCTCGTTCTTTTAAATCGAGCATATCTCGAAGCTGAAAGAGGAAATAGAACCTCATTGGTTAAGTCTGATATTGAATCAACAGCAAAACAAGTGTCTCTTGACAGATTGAGTGATTTAAAGAAAGAGTATTTGTATGTATTTCCTGGGTTGGATTTGTTTATCAGTTTATTTGAAGGTCAAAAAGCTGTGTCAACCGTTGGTGAAGTCGTAGATGTTATTGATTCTGCTATTGGAAGCGTCTCATATTGTCGTCAGGGAGAGAGTGACTTTGCTCTTTTGGAAAATGGACGGAAAGTTCTATTTGCATTATTTAGTGTTGGTTTTTTGGGGGTTGAAAATTCACGTGGAAACAGGTTTGTCTTCCGTCATGATGGTGCACGCATGACATCTGCAAATCAGACGGACTCATCGAAAGTCGCAATACATCCTTGTTATTGGAGAGCTCTTGATGTTCAGAATAAGGGGGAAGAAGAAAGTGAAAGGAACATTATCTTTGAGGTTTATGATGATTACGAAACAGTTGATAGCAAAGAAGCTAAGGATATTCGAACTCGGCAGCTAGGAGATGTTATTGCAGACTTATCAGAGGCTGTTCGTTCGAAGTCGCAGAGGATATTTACAAAGAAAATATTAAGAATAGTGAAGGTTTTATTTTCTGGAGATGTTGTAGAGCCTGTTTCTCTTTGTCTAGATGGGGAGGGGGAGAGGGGGGTCAGTTGTATTGTTGGAAGGAATGGTTCGCAGAATAGCTTTTGGCGTCGCTTGGAAAATGATTACAATTTAAATTCTATCCAAATTTTACCTGTTTTGGATAATGAGATCGGTAGCGATGTTGTTCGTCTTTTAAAGGAACATCATAATATCTTTGATGCCGCTGTTGTTTTTTTGATTGTAAACTCTGAGTTCGAAGGTTTTCCTGAAAATGAGAAACATAATGTCAGAAAAATGTGGACTTCCGATAAAAAACTGATTTTTTCCATTCCTACAGGCATTTTGATGCAGTTCTTGAGAAAAATTCAAAACCGTGAAAAACGTGATTATTCGAATCGTATTTTAAATCGTCGATTTGATACTTTTTTATCTATTGCTACGGGGGCCAAGAAAAAAAAGAAGAAACGTAAGAAAAAAAGAAGGTAAACTGGCAGACTTTGAGCTCTTGGATGCTATGTTCCTGCATCATCGAGTCGTTTGTTCACTTTGTCGTCTATCTTTGATGAACATGCCCCCTTCGAGTGCCTCCCATAACCTATATTTCCCACACATGACACATTCCCTTGCTATGAATGCGCTATGTTCAAAAAAGAAACCCACTCAACGTACACATTCCTCTCTGCACACGGAACATAGCTCATTTATATGCGTTTATCCAGCCTGGATAGAAAAAGTCTGATCAAAAAGCTGTTTTGGAAGCTATGTTTTGAAAACATGATGTATCAGAGGGCGATCGATGAGCTATGTTTTAGGATCATAGCCTAGAAGAGCACCAACCGTCCACTATGTTCTGCAACAAATCAAAATGGCGCTTTTCAATTGTGTGTGTTCTGATGAAATTGTAGGCATAAATGAGGGGTATGGGCCATGTTTTGAAAACATAGGTCATCTGCAATGCTGTTTTTTCCTTTGTTCGCCAACATAGCTCACCAGTTGCTCGGTCATCCTTCGAGCTTGCTTGGATAGCGCAGTGGATGTCCCGAAATCCCCTCTGTTTTCAAAATAAGCCGATTTTTCAAAAATGTTTGTCAGAACGACCTGTGCGATAGGGTTCTACTGCTGGAGTTAGGGGCTGTTTGTGGACAAAATACACCGAAGGTGTCATCTGGAGGGGGAGGCAAGGACGGAGTCCGCGCTTGGGGATGCCCTTGCATCCCCGGTAGTATTCGTTATGCCAAGCGAAGCGCGGCAGTCTACATAGAGTTTGTCGCCCGAGCCTATCATTCACTCGGTTTCAGTCGTTGGTTCGGTTGGTGGGACGTTGTTTGTGGTTGGTTCTGTGTTGTCATCGACCTTGCGACGACCTTGTGCCATACGGGGGCGAAGTCGCTTGGCGAGTTCGCTGTCACCGGCCATTCTGGCGAGGGATTCGCTGATGCTCGCGAGGCTTGTGTAGAGGAGGTGTTGTTCTTCCATCAACTCCCACTTACGGGTCAATGAACCTTTATCCTCCTGCAATTCGGTGCTTACGAGTTTTAGAGTGTCGTCGAGTTCTTTGGCGAGGGTTTTTACAAAGTCATAGATTTGTTTGAGGTTCCACACAGGAAACATAGGGTTGAGCGGTGCTGGGAGTGTGGCGTGGCCTTCATCAATGATGTCCATGATGCTGTGGAGTTTTCTGGACATATCACTTGGTGTGCGTGGAACATTTTCACCGATGGAGAGGATGTCTTCGATGTCAGGTCCATACGAGGCCAACATGCTGTGTTTGAGCGAGAGGTAACCGTTTGTGGCTGCTTTGAAGGCTTTGTCCCGGCGACTGCGGGCTTGTTTGGTTTCGAGACTTTCGCGAGTGTGCAGGAGGTCAGCTTCGCTCATTTGTTCGGTGACTTCTTCGAGTCTGTGTGTCATACCATCAATGAAGTTGATGATGTGTTCGGATTTGACAGGGTTCTTTGATTTGTTGTTGGGGGCAAGTGCGCTGAGGCTTTTCTCAACAATGCGTTTTTTGTGTGTGTCGAGTGCGATTTTGAGGTCTGTTGCGTTGTTGGCTTGAGTGGTGACCATTTTGGATACTTGTGACATTGTTTTGTCTCCTTGTGAGAGGTTGTGAGGCCGCTTTGTCTTTGGCCTGTTTTGTTTTTGTTTCTTGCCCTCGCACTAGAGCAATCCAAATGCCAACGTCTGTGATGGTGTTTGTTTTGCCATTCATTTTTTGATAATGATTTGTTTTGGAAGGGTCTTTTGGGAAAGGATGGGGGTTTTGGAAGGAGAGGGGTGTCCAATGTTGTGTCTTCATCTTGACCAGTGCGTTCAGGATTTGGACACACTGTAACCGGGCGAGCTAGAACGTCTTGAAAAGGAAGTGAAAAGAAGCAAGCTCCTTCAAAATATCAAACCGAAGGAGAAAAAAATATGGCTTACAATC
>PCBK01000102.1 GCA_002731275.1 Deltaproteobacteria bacterium
AACGGCGGAAGCTGTGGGCGCACATGGCTGTGAGTCGTCAAAAAAGAAGGTCGCTCACGCGACTGGAAGCTCGCTCCTTTAGGCGCGAGTAGTTCACCAGTGGTGTCAATTCCTGTTCGAGCAACGTCCTCACAAAAGGCACACAGAGCGTGTCTTTTGTCGGTCCTGCGAAGGCTGGCTTGTGAAAAAGAACATGAACCAAACACAAATAGGGTCGCGTTCCAATTGCCTTCAACGCGGCTTTCACACCATCCACGTGGCTTCCATGATGGAGTGTTCTCACCCCATTGACCCACGAATGAGTTGTCATTGTCCTTGGAGAGTCATCCCCCCACCAAACAGCCAACTCATACTGGACACCATCAACACAACCCTCCAAATGACAAGGTGGATATGTACTCCGAGAACCAGTACCTCGCATTGAACCCCGAAGAATCGGCCCCAAACTCTTCAGTCCACCAGGTGCGATAAACACCTCTTCATTTAACATCAACTTTACGCCGGAGAACACGTGGGCAGCCTCAAACAATATAGACCGAACCTCTTCATATCTCGGCTGAGCCGAAAAGATCTTTGGATCGGGAACACACCAGATCTTCGTCCCGCGCCCATCACCCTCCTCTATGACTTCAGGGGCCGTAAGCGCGACCCCTTCTTCGTAGATCTGTCTCCAAAGCTTTCCGGCTCTCCACGAATTCACCTCAAAACGCCCCGAGAGAAAGTTAACAACCGCTAATCCAACCCCAAGCAACGCGAGATGAACGTGAGGCGCGTGATCATCTGCGGTTGCCGAGTGATGGATCGTCTTCAAGAAATACTCCGCAAGACTTCGTTCCGGCACCACACTCCCCTCATCAAATGGCAACCCCGGTCCATCGTCACAAATCTCAAAACCCTCCCCCTTCAACTCCACAGAAACGTATGTCACCTCACCTCTGTAATACTGGTCAATCCCATTCGCGACAAGTTCGTAAATAAGCTGCTCAAGACCCCGCGCACTTGTCGTCCCAAGAAACATGCCTGGACGCTTACGTACAGCCTCACGCGACGACAACAAGATCACACGATTATCTTCATACTCAGAACCAACCTGCTCGACTCCATCAATACCCAAATCGCACCTCCAACATTCAATGAAACGAAGTCCACAGTATACACCAAATCCCCCCTTACTTGAACCATAAAACACTTAAAATAAGATATATTTATCAACCCCCTACAAGATAAACATTGACAAAAAATGACTACGTGAATACTTTTTGACTCGCAAGTCATTTTTTGAAGTTCGCGTTTTCATGACGCGACAAAGAGAGACCAATATGACCGCAGAAAAAGACAACAAAACCAATCAAAAACGTTCACTTAAGGAGAGACAGAGAGCGGAGCGAGAGCAACTGATTTTGGAGTCCGCCAACACCATCCTCCTTGAGAAGGGATACACAGCCACCTCGATGGACGAGATCGCCAGAGAGGTAGGCATCTCAAAAGGTACATTGTACCTGCATTTTTCGAGCAAAGAAGACCTTGTCCTCGCCCTCTTCGAGGAGAAACTTAGCGCTTTTTTGCAGCTTCTCGATCAAGTGCTCGAAGAAGAACCCACCACACAAAAGAGACTCGAACGACTCCTCCTGGAAACGTACAAGGAGATCATCGAAGGTCGACAAATGTTGATCGCGCTCCAATCGATTGGGATGGACCGAAATTCCTTTCGTGAACGTGTCAATCACGAGACATCAGCCGGAAGTCTGACCCAACGAATCACCGCACTCTTTGACGAAGGAAAACAATCAGGCGAGTTCGACGAGAGCATCCCGACCTCCATCATGGTCTCGATGCTCTTCGCGTTGATGGGAATGTTTGATCACTGGAAACAGTCGGAGCTACCATCCGCCGAAGTCCTCACACAATCAGTCTGTCAGCTTTTATTCAGAGGTATCCTGGCACAATAGTCCAGACCTGAACACAATCACTTTGGAGGCGATCCCATGATCGTTTTAGATAAAGTCAAACCACTGCCTGGCCCCAAAAACTTCTTTGGACTCAAAAACATCCGTGCACTCGGTCAAAAAGGAATCCTCGACGCCATGCACGACTTCTGGAAGGAGTACGGCGATCTCTTCGAAGTGCAGGTTGGTCCCAAGAAGATCGTTGTCGCTATTCATCCCGAACACGTCCGCCATATCACGATGACAAACTCCAAGAATTACGAAAAACTCGAAAGCTACGACCCTGTCCGAAAATACATCATCGGAAACGGCATCGTCACGAGTATCGGCGATCTCTGGAAACGGCAACGTCGCATGATGGCGCCCTTTTACACCCCCAAAGGAGTACAGGATTACTCGGACATCATGCTCCGGGATACGATCGATGTCGCCGCTCGTTGGGAACGCCTCGCCAAAGAAGCTCCTGATGTCGAGATGTTCGACGAGATGGCCATGATCACAGCCTCAATCATCCTCAAAGCGGTGTTCAGCACAGAGTCAGAGGATGATATCCTCCAGATCAAAGAGGCTGTGGAGACGATGGTGAGCTACTCAGGGACGATCCAGGCAAGTGTACTCAAAGTTCCAGATTGGTTCCCGACCAAGCGCAACCAAACCTACTGGAAAGCTCGTCAGATTACACATGACTATATCAATGGGATTCTTGATGAACGCCTCGCGATGGACGAAGCAGATTATCCAGATGATCTTCTCAGCAAGTTGATCACCCTCGAAGATCCCGAGACCGGCGAACGTATGTCTCGTGAACTTCTCTTGGACGAAGCGTTGACCAACTTCTTTGCGGGATATGAAACATCAGCCCGTACAATGAGTTATGCTTGGTATGCGCTCTCAACATTCCCAGAGGTCAAGGCCAAACTCCACGAAGAGCTCGACAGTGTCCTCGGTGATGAACCTCCAACACTCGACACACTCAAAAAGCTCCCTTACACCCTCCGCGTGATCAAAGAAACACTTCGCCTTTACTCACCAGCTCCGGCCTACGCCAAAGATGTCGTGGATGATGATGTCATCGATGGATATCGCATTGAAAAAGGCACAATGGTGATGTTGTTCCCCTACCTCACACACAGACACCCTGACTTTTGGGAAGATCCCCTACGCTTTGACCCCGATCGTCACTCACCTGAAGCCACCAAGGCACGTCACTCACAAGCATACCACCCGTTCGGGGCAGGCGCACGGATCTGTATTGGCAACCACTTCTCCCTCCTCGAAACACATATCATCCTCGCGATCTTAGGCAAACAATTCGACCCACAATTACCTGCCGACTACAAAGCCAACTTTGTCATGCAAGGGATGCTTCACATCACCAATGGACTCCCCATGAAGATCGTCAAACGCTAAGCACCCAGCACTCACGCCAAAACCTTGCCCACCAAGCCCCCACCCTCATCGATACACCCACACAACATCCAGGCAAGCGGAGCGCGCCAGTAGCAAACCCACACAACATCCAGGCAAGCGGAGCGCGGCAGCAGCGCTCGTAGAGCGCAAAACAGACGATACGGAGTATCGTGGGGTCTGGGGGCAACGACCCCAGGCGGGTGTGGGTGGCAAACCCACAATGCCAAGCGAAGCGCGGCAGTATGTAAGGGCGAGTGGCAACTCGCCCGTCCATAGCGAGTGGCAACTCGCCCGTCCATAGCAAGTGGCAACTCGCCCGTCTATAGCGAGCGGAAACTCGCCCGTCCATAGCAAGTGGAAACTTGCCCAAAAAAAGAAAGGGGATGGTTTGTGTTGTCGGGAGGTAGGGAGGGGGTTTAGCGGATACGAGCGCGGACTTTGGCAGCAGCTTCTTGTGCGGTGACGCGGCCGTCGCCATTGGTGTCGAGGCCACTGTTTTGTCTGTAAGCTGCGGTTCCTTGGCGGAACAATGTGTGAGAGGGTCCTCTACCAACTGCAGCGGGCCAGAGAACAGCCATGTACGCATCTTCGACAGTGTTCATTTTACCGGCGTAGGGTTCGAGGTATTTTTCGACATAATCGAGTTGTTGCATGGGGGACATTTGTGCAAGCTCAGAAGTCGATGTTCCGAGTCCTCTCGCCGTGCTTGGCATGAACTGAATCAAACCTGTCGCACCAGATGTTCTGTTGCGCTCGGAGGGGCTAAATGAACCACCTGTTTCGAAGCTCATGACAGCCATCAAGTGAGTGGGGTCCATGCCCAAACGACCGGCAATTTCAGCGACCTTTGCGCGGAACTCAGGTGTCGTATTTTCCGAACCAATGACATCACCAACCTGTCCAGCCGCAGCGGGATTTGTGGGGGCTGCAGGCGCTGAAGGATCTGCAGGAGTGGCAGGAGCTGAAGGATCTGCGGGATTAGCTGGTGCTGATGGATTGGCTGGTGTCGCCGGAGTCGCTGGTGTGATCTGACCAGATTGAACTCTTTCGAGTTGACCAAGAGTTTCTGGACCGACAAGACCATCAACTTTAATGCCGGTACGCTCTTGGAACTCCATGACCGCGCGGCGTGTACGGCGACCAAAGACGCCGTCTGTTTCGAGAGGAGGATTGATACCACTTTGATTGAGCAGCGTTTGCAGCTCACGAACCTGATCGCCTGATTGACCACGTTTGACCAAACCACCACCTTGAACAGTGGCCGTCATGTTTGGTGCAGCCTCTTGGAGTGATTGTGTTGAAGTGGTTTGGGGAGCCGCAGCACTGGCGCTGGCTGCGAGCTGTGCGTCTTTACCTGGATCGAGGACGCGGCTGGTGCCTTGCGCGTTGACGAACCCATTGGACATATCTTGGAGGTTCTGCATTCTGGGCTGGGAGAGTGCGTTTTGGCGAGCTTGTTCGAAAATGGTTTGATTGGGTGCGATTTTCATAGTCTCTTCCTCTCTATACCGTAAGGCCGACATTCGGCTTGTTGATTGGTTCGTACTATGATTATCGGTCTCCCTCTCAACTTGTTGCGAAGAAATTACACAAAATTACAATCCCCGACATTTTTTGTGATCTTTTTGGGAGAATCACGAGGCCCCACTAGGGAGAATTACAAGGCCCCACGGCTCTCTTTGCTGATCTGGTAGAAGTGGTCGAGGCGCTTTTGCACAAGCTGAAACAAACTCCCCTCAGTCCACACACCATCATCGTCACGATCACCAGCTTCAATGTTCATCAGGATCTCAATACCTTCAAAGACGTGCTTGATCGCCCAGATATGGAATTGACCGGCTTCAACAGCTTCGATGACTTCGTCACGCAGCATCAAATGTTCGACGTTTGGTTCTGGGATGATCACACCTTGTCGACCTGTCAGGCCGCGTTTTTTACAGATCTTGAACATCCCTTCGATCTTCTCGTTGACACCGCCAATGGGTTGGACCAGTCCTTGTTGGTTGATCGAACCAGTCACGGCGATCCCTTGGTGGATGGGAACCTCAGCGAGACTCGACAGCAAGGCAAAGAATTCGGCACAAGAAGCAGAGTCCCCTTCGATTTCACCGTAATTTTGCTCAAATGTGATGCTCGCATTAAAAGCCAGTGGATGCTCTTGTGCACAGATACCACCGAGAAGACCGACGAGAATCATCGTCCCCTTGTCGTGGATTTCACCGGACAGCTGTGCTTCACGATCGATATTCATCACACCACGGACACCTGCATACGTTCGCGCCGTGATCTTGGCAGGCACACCAAATTGATGATCAAGCGCGATGTACACGAGCAAACCATTCAATTGGCCGACAACGTCACCGTCCGTATCGATCATCATAAAGCCCTTCTCGATCGACTCCAACACAGTCTGTTCTAGAGACTCATGTCGATAATCGCGAAAGGAGAGGGCTTTCTGGACATCAGCCAGCTCGATAAAGTCGTGTCCTTCTTTGCGTGCCCAGTAGTCAGCCTCTGTGAGCAAATCAATGCCTGAGACGATAGATGTTGAGAGCTTATTTTGTGACCCCGCTTCTCGCGAAGATTCTTCGACGAGCGCGGCGAGA
Organism: Deltaproteobacteria bacterium; assembly: GCA_002731275.1. Classification (GTDB taxonomy): domain Bacteria; phylum Myxococcota_C; class UBA6777; order UBA6777; family UBA6777; genus UBA6777. The sequence goes on from PCBK01000102.1 coordinate 5,963, forward strand.
CCTTCCTTGGAGACCTTCAACAGGTTTTCTTCTTCACATAGTCTTTGGAGAAAGTGACAGTAGGCGCTCTCATGTGCGGTGGTGCGAGATAACCACGTCTCAAACTCCGCCTTGACTTTGAACACACGAGAGAAATCTTCGTCTTCGTGCATCAACATGTAATAGGACTCAGCACTACCGACCAATACAATCTTGAGCCGCAGAGGAGTCTCAAGAGGTCGAATCATCCCACGAATACGTGGTTTTTCAGGGGAAGATGTGGCGTCATGGATGCGGATCTCTTTGTGTCTGAGCGCTTGCTTGAGTGAGTCCCAGACATGTGGACGGCGGATCAAATCGGACGCCTGCAAGATCAAGAATCCACCATTGGCACGGTGCAATGAACCCGCTCTTACCAACATGTGGTCTGTCCCAAGCCCCCCCATCCCAGTGCTGCCGTATTCTTCCTGGTATTCAAGGTAACCAAAAAGATGCTCTGCTGTCGGTTCCTTCTCGACGATGACAGGGACACCGTCCTCTTTGAACTCTTTGAGAATATTCACTCTATATGGGAGCGGGAGCGGCGCTTCTTCGCCATTTTCGGCGGACTCTTCGTTATCATCGAGCAAAAGCTCGCGATAATCATTCATCAGGTATTCGTGCATACCGTCGATATAAGAGAGGATCTCTTCGCCTGTCTCTTGAAGGGTCGTCTTGAGAGCTTCAAACACAGTATCGACGAGTCCCTGAATGGCCCAGCGTTCGAGACGAGTCAAAGACTCCTGTCGTTCGCGCTCTTGTTCTCGTTGGGCCTTGATCAGGGGTGCAGCTTCGTTTTGGAAGGCAGAGATCTGCTCCTGCAACGTCTCCTGTTGCTCCAAGGACAACTCTTCGAAGACATCGGGTTCGATAGGCTCACCATCGATCAACGGTACAACGAGAAACTGTTCCCCTTCGCGCTCCAGACCGAGACCGTGTTTGTTGGCGATCTCTTCCATGCGAGAGAACACGTCGACAGCTTTCTCTTCAGCACGTTCGGAGAGCTTGGAGGCCTTTTCGGTGAAGGCTTCGTCGAACAACGTGCGAAAGATGGACTTGGCGAGTCCACGAATGGCGTGCTCGATCTCCGTCTCGATCATCGACGCCATGCCGTTGGGGACGAGGATAGGACGAGGACAATCGGGATCCTTGAAGTTGTAGACAAACAAGATGTCTTGTGGACGAGCGAGATCTGCGGCTTTCTCTTTCAAGAGTTTGAGGACAGTGCTGGTTTTGCCTGCTCCCCCAGGTCCCATCACGAAGATGTTGTAGCCTTTTCCTTGCACATTCAAACCAAAATCGATCGCTGACAACGCGCGAGATTGAGCAAGCGGTGTAAACAATTGCTCCTCGGTTTCCCCAATCATCACGCTCTCAGGCAGACTTGAAGGCTTACAACGTCGTTTCAAATTCTCGACTGATATAACGAGCTCAGACGCTTTTGCCACAGCCACTCCCTTTCCGGATCCTAACTTCATATTTTTGGAACCTCTTTCAACAAGACAAATCACTTCAGGCTCTTCCAAAGCCTTACCTGGCCTTTTTTTCTGCAGCCATAAACTCCGCCCGTCTATCACACAACCGGCAAAACCACAACATCTTATTTGGTATCACACGACATTGTGTCCGAGCATTTTAGGCAGGGTCTTAGGAGGAAGAGGTGTTGGATTGGTCACGTAGGGCACGGAGTATACGCGGCTGGATACTCATTTCGATGAACCGTTCTTGGAGAGCATCTTTTTCATCGTCTGGCAGATCTCCATTGCTCCCAAAGGCAGCCACACGTTGCTGTACGGCTTCGTAAAGGGAGATCGCGACAGCGACAGAGACATTAAAACTCTGCGCAAAACCGAGCATCGGGATCTTGAAGCAACCATCACACGCGTCCACCATCTCCTGCGAGATTCCTTCTTTCTCGTTGCCAAATGCCAGGACAACTTTCCCTGTCAAATCCAACGACTGAAGGGGCACAGAGGCCTCACCAAGATGACTCGCCCAGATCTGGTATCCATCCGCACGAAGCTGCTCGATCGCTTCTTTTGTGTGTTGGTACCGATGGATATCCACCCACTTTTGCGAGCCACGTGCGATACTCCGCTTGGGCCGAAATCTCTTCTCAGAAGACGAGATCACATGCACATCTTGCACACCAAAGGCATCGCAAGAACGCAAGATCGCGCTCTCATTATGACCTTTGTGGATGGATTCGACGAGAACGGTCAACTGGCGGGTGCGATGGGAGAGGACTTCCTCGATACGTTCGACTCGCTGAGGAAGTAGTAATTCGGAAAGTTCGATGTCAGTCATCGATAGATGATTCTCCGCTCAGGGAGCTTTGGGGATACAAACTTGCTCGTTGTTTGTCAGCTTACCACACTCTGGTGTAGGCGCTGAACAATCTTCGGGTTTGGTACACTTCGTCAGGCAAGTTTTGATCGTCGTAGTGGTCGAGACACACTCTGTACCGGTGGGACATTGGTCAGCGCGTGCATCTGTACAGTCACGCAAACAGATACCTGACGTTTCTCCTTGCTTGACGACGAAGCAGTAATGACCTGCGGCGCATTTTTCGGCTTCTGTGGCATCAGATTTGGTGCTACATACTTCACCGAGCTTCACAGTCCCGACGTTGCCATCGACACAGAAGTTGGACTGACAGAATTTAGGCCACTGACAGTCTTCACTCTTGGTACAAGTTTTGGTACAAACTTTGTCGGTGCTACCGAGGCCTTTTTCGACACATCCGTATCCATCAACACAATCGACTTTTTTGCCATCGATGGTTCCACATGCCTGACCAGGACCGGCTTTATCGCCTGCTTTTCCACAGGTCTTTTTGCCGTTGGTTTGTTCGACACAGGACTCACCTGTGAGACAGTCTTCGTCTTTGGTACAAGTTTGTGAACAGACACCTTCGACGGGTCCAGTCAAAACACACTCAAGTCCAGTGTAACAGGGGATCGTCAGCTTGCCACCGGGTGTATCGTACTGACACTTTTCTCCGGTCGGTACACAGTACCCACCTGAACACACACGACCATCAGCACAGTCTTTGTTTTCGGTGCATGTTTTCCAGCACTTACTCGCGTTATCCGTCCATTTGACACAAGTCAACTCGGAGTTGCACTTTTTGGGGTTACAATCTTCGCCGATGCCCTGTCCTGGACCTTCATCAACGGGACCAGCGTCTTCTTTTTGGGCGGTCTGACAAGCACCTGTTGTGGTGTTGCACTCTTCGCCTTTATCACAGTCAAAGTCCGTCGTACACTTGGACTTACATTCGCTCTTATCGCAGATCAAGCCATCAACACATCCTGGCTCTTTGCCTTCTTCACAAGAATCGCCAAGCTCGCCACGTGCGACACATTTTTCCTCGACACAGGCTTGACCGTCACTACAATCGAGCGTACTCGCGCACTCTGCCTCTTTCTTCTCGGGACCACATGCGACCATGGGTCCAACAGAGAGCCAACCTCCAACGGCCAAAAGCGCCGCGATCATATGCCAATTTTGTTTTATCATTACGTATTCCTCCAAACATACTTGCAATCGAGTGGAAACAGACAGGGCAATATTCCACATCATCAGGCACCGGGCAAGTTTTTTTGACCGACACCCCTTTTCATTGATACCAATCACATATCATGCACACATTTCTTTTTGAAGACAAGCCCCTTCACATCGCACCTCACAATCATCAACTTGCATCCAAAAGAAGCACACATTCACTCAACACACCGGAGAGAAAGCTTGCACACACACCCTACACTTTGGCTCATCGGCGCAGGTCGTCTCGGCAGCGCACTTTGCCACTCTCTGTACACACAAGGTTGGTCCCCAACAGGTATCTGGAACCGAAGTTCCCGAGACTTTTCACATCTCCCCTGCCATACCTCCACAGGCCCACACCCACCACAAGCTCTCTACGAGGCCGATGTGGTCCTCTTGACTGTGGCAGATGACGCGATCCAAAACACCTTCTCGCGCCTTCTCCAGAAATGGTCCACAAAAGCAAAGACGATCTTTCTTCACTGTTCGGGGAGGCTGTCCTCAGACACGCTCTCACATGAAACCCACAGGACACTCTCCGTTGGTGGGTTCCACCCCCTACAAGCGATCACAGACATCCAAAAGGCCCAACTCTTTGAGGACATTGCTGTTGGTATTGATGGTGAGCCAGATGCGTTTCAGCAAGCACAGGCTATCGTGGAGCTGCTCGGAGGCGAAGCATTTTCGCTTGAGGGTGTCGACAAGGCCCTGTACCACGCAGCAGCCGTCACAGCATCCAATTACCTCGTCACCCTCGCATCTGTCGCACAAGGACTGCTCAAAGACGCCGGTCTCCAAGGAGAAGGTCTACCGCTGCTCCTCCCTTTGATGAAGATCGCACTTCACAACATCGAAAGAAGAGGACTTCCAGAAGCCCTCACAGGACCACTCGCCCGAGCAGACAACGCGACGATAGCTGCACACTTACAGGCGCTAGAGAGTGTCAGTCCTGTACACAAAGATCTGTACGTCAAGCTCGCACAACACACCCTCCCACTCGCCACACAGCTCCAAATACAAAGAGAAGGAAACGATGAAGGATTGGACGCCATCAAAAAGATGCTCTCCACAAGCGAGGAGTCATCACGAAAACGAAAGTGATAATCTTCGCGAGTTTATCACCTTCCGTATTCTTTTTTCACCCAAGGAGCTTGTGTGAGAAAAAATTGCCATTTGAAAGAATTGCTTTACTCTTGGTCGTGTTTCCTTATAAGACCCCTTTTACGTAGGGCATCTTACACAAAACCACCCGCAGGAGCGTTGGTTGTATTTTTTTGTTGATCTTCATGTACATTCAAAACATTCTCGCGCGACCAGCCGAGACCTCGATCTCGAACACCTGAGTATTTGGGCTCGTCGCAAGGGGATTCATGTTGTGGGAACGGGCGACTTTACCCATCCAACATGGCGTGCTGAGCTGCAGAGTAAACTCGTCCCAGCGGAAGATGGGCTCTTTAGACTCACACCAGAGATCGAAGCGACGCTCTTCGAAAAAGATCCGACTCTCCAAGATGTCCCACCAACACGTTTCTTTTTGACCGCCGAAGTCAACAATATCTTCCGCACCCAAGACGGGTTGCACAAGATCCAAAGCATCCTCACTGTCCCTTCCTTTGAAATCGCCTCGCAGCTTTGTGAACAGCTCGCACAACATGGTGATTTGTTCGCAGATGGTCGCCCAACGCTCGATCTGAGCGGACAACAACTCCTCGAATACGTCATCAGCCACCCACAGAGCTATCTCATCCCCTCCCATATTTGGAGCCCGTGGTTCTCTCTCTTTAGCCCACGAGGCGGTGTTGACAATATTCAAGATTGCTTTGGAGATTTGAGCACACACATATTCGCGTTGGACTCAGGTATATCAGCCGATCCACTGATGAGTCGCAGGCTCTCGTCGCTCGATGCGTACACACTCGTCGCAGCCTCTGATGCTCACTCTCCATCGCGATTGGGTCGTAAGGTCAACCGCTTTGAAACGACGCTCTCCTACAAGGCGATCTTCGACGCGATCAAAGAAGGTCCAGGACACCACTTTCTTGGAACATACGAGACCCACCCAGCCGCCGCAAAATACTACTACGATGGACATCGAGCTTGTAGAGAGTGTTACGAACCACAAGAGACCCTTCACAGGAAATACATCTGCGCGGCCTGCAAAAAGCCCGTCACACTCGGTGTCCTTCACCAAGTAGAGCAGAGAGCTGATCGCACACTGACACAGGCAGAACAACTCGCTCCTCCCTTCCGATATATCCTCCCCCTCGAAGATCTTCTCGCCGAGTTACTCGAGCTCAGCCCAAAAGCCAAGAAAGTACAGCGACACTATTTTCAGTTGATCTACCGATATGGCCCAGAGCTTCCACTGCTCATGGAACGCTCACTCGATGACATCGACTACAACGAACTTCCACTCTTTCGAGAAGCGCTCGCGAGATTGCGCCAGGGTGATATCCACATCACCCCCGGATTTGATGGTCGCCCTGGCCTCATCGAGATCTTCCATCAAGATGAGACCAAGCAGGCACAGCAAACCCTCTTCCCCCATTCGGCGATCCCCCACACAGCCAGACAGATGACGTTGTTTGACTTCCTCGCCCCTCCTGCTCCAGCGCCTGCACCACACATCCCGCAGCTCGATCTTTTCACGCCTCCAACGCCTCCACCACAAACATCACTCCCCCTCCCTCCACCAGAGGAAACAACGCCCACACCTTCGGAGAAGCCGTCTCCTGTGCCCCCAAGTCCGTCATCTCCTATCCCAGAGCCGCCACAGACAGAGGAAGAGTCCTGGACTCCATCGACAGACTCCAAGCCACTCTTTCCAAGTCAACGAAACGCCCGGCAAATACGCAAGGCCTTCGCGAAGTACGTGCTGCCACCAGCCAAACAACTGCTGTCTCCACTCAACATCGAGCAGCGCGCCCCTGTCAAACATTGGGGGTCTCCTATGCTGATCGCGTCGGGTCCTGGGACAGGAAAGACCTATACTCTCACGACACGTATCGCCTATCTCACGGCCAGCCGGCGACTCCATCCAACACACATCCTGGCATTCACGTCGACCAATAAGTCCGCACGACAAATGGCAGAACGGCTCGATGAGCTCGTTGGATTGTATAGAGGGGTGACCATTGGGACCTTCCACCGCTTTTGCCTCAATCTCCTCCAGGACGAAGAGTACGCCTATAGGTTGATCGGTGAAGCAGAGCGCATGATCCTGATGAGAGAACTCTCTCAACATCAACTGTCCTCGACGCAACAACGGCAGTACCTCGACAAAATATCCAAATACAAACAAAAGAGCCTCCTGCCCGACCAACTCGAAGACGAAGACGACGAACAATTTGTGAAGCTCTACCAGGCATACGAGCGCACACTCCACCAGGAAGAGCTGTACGATCTCGAAGACCTCTTGCTGCAATCCATCCAATTGCTCGAACAAGACCCCTCTTTATGTCATCAACTTCAACTGCGCTTTCGTTCGATCCACGTAGATGATTACCAAGACATCAACGAGGCACAATACAGGCTGCTTCGACTGCTCGTATCTCCTGAGAATGACCTGTGCGTCGCAGGTGACGCAGATCAAAGTATCTTCGGGTTTCGAGGCGGCGCCCCCACATACTTGCGACACTTCGAACAAGATTTCTCCTTCGCAGGACGACCAGCCCGACGGTTCACACTGTGGCGAAATTACCGTTCTCCCGAATGTGTCATCGACATATCCCAACAAGTGATCGCGTCTCAATCCAACCAGCACAGGATCATCCAAACATCGATCTTTTCGGGACTCTCTAACATTACCTATCTTCACACAGAAGATGAACACACAGAAGCGCGCTACATCGCCGAACAGATCCAACAACTCATCTCTCCATCCACCGAAGACGAGGTGAGCACAGAAACTTCTTATACACTCGCAGACATCGCGATCTTGTATTCATCAAACCAGCAACTCCCCCCCATCCAAAAAGAACTCAAAAGACAGGGCATCCCCTACCGTATCGCGCAACCGATCAGTATCCCAGAGAAGCTCCCTGAACTTCGACTCTTTCTCGCTCTGCTGCGTTATTTATCTCCTCCTCACGGAGATTGGCTCGCCCTGTACGAATTGTTTTCCACGTGGCCCCATCTCAGCGCGATGACCTTCCCACAAATTCAGGCCTTGCGCAGCCAACACCCTCATCTGACACCAGATGATTGTCTCGCACATGCCCCAGAGTGGTTCGCCCTTGGCCCCAAACTCTCCCAAGAAGCCAAAAAACTACGAGAGCTTATCCGTTCAATGAGGGCGAGTATCCAGACAGCCTCAGCGAAAGAGTTCTTGGAGCAACACCTCTCTCAAATGGAGGATATGCTCGACGAACGTTGGGTGCCAGGGAAGGAGACGCGCATTCTGCTCTATGAACGTGCCGCTGCGACCCCCTTCTTTTCGGACTTTTTACAGCATCTCTTACTCGAAGAAGATCCGGATCCCTACATCCAACCAGCCGCACGTCTCTCTCTTCGAAGCCTGACCGCCGCCAAAGGGACCGAGTATCCAGTGGTCTTCTTACCCGGATGCGAAGAGTCTTTTATCCCTCCTTCCGATTCCCCCGAAGAGGAAGCTGAACACAGACGGCTCTTTTACGTGGGCATGACACGCACAAAGTCGAAGCTCTACCTGAGTCATGTCAAACACAGACAGCTCGATGGAGAACGTCAATCCCGTTCACCCTCTCGTTATATCCAGGAGGTATACGATCTCCTAGATACTCCCGATGAGGCCGAAGAGAACAGGCAGCAAGACATCTTCTCAATCATTCGTACAGAAGAACCATAGACAACGCCCAACAGAAAGAACCCCACACATGAGACCACTCATCCTCGCACTCATTTTGTGTCTGTGTACAGCTTGTCAGGAAGCACCTCTCGTAAAACAAACACCACGTCCTGCCCAAACCACATCGCGACCTTCCTTGATGAAAAAGCGCGTCACACCGCGCCCTATCGCAAGACAACGCTCCACACCTCGCCCCCTCCCTCGAAAACTGAAGAAGTCTCAAACCATCGCCTTTAAGTGGTATCGACCGAAATACAAAGAGCGCCGTTTTCCACCACCAAAGATGAAGCTCAAAAAGCTGCTCAAACCAGGAAAGGGATTGCCCTTTGCGATCGACAACGGCACGCGAAAAAAGAAGCTGATCGCGCTGACCTTTGACGCATGTTCGACCATCTACAAAAGCCGCTTTGATAAAAAAGTCGCGGATATCATCATCAACACGAAGACACCTGCGACGATCTTCTTTGGTGGCAAGTGGGTAAAAGATCGTCCCAAAGATGCGAAGAGGTTGGCCTCCCATTCATTTATCGAAGTCGCCAACCACGCCTACGTCCACGGACATCTCACGAGAGTGTCCAAAAAGCGTCTTATCCGAGAATTACGTTGGACACAGGAGATCATCTTTACCATCCTGGGCGTTGTACCACGGTACTTTCGCCCCCCTTACGTAGAGTACAACAAGCGCGTCGTCAAAGAGGCCTCAAAGCTCGGCCTGATCACGATCAGCGGAGACCTCCCCTCTGGCGATCCAGACAAGCGATTCACAAAGAAGATCCTGATCAAACACGTCCTGAAAGAAGCACGCCACGGTTCCATCGTGGTCATGCACATCAACAAGGGCGGTCACCATACAGCCAAAGCGCTCCCTGAGATCATCAAAGGGCTCAAGAAGAAGGGATTTACACTCGTCACTGTCGGCACAATGATGAAAGAGGCGGGTTCACTCATGAACAAAGAACTACGTCCTCAACCCAAAAAACGCAGGCGAAAACGAAGACGTAAACGAAAAAAACGCAAGAAGCGCAGAAAGCGAAAGGAAAAGTAAGGCTTTTCCAAGGAAAAAAGCGCACGAAAGAGGGCTGGCGACGGAGTTCTCAGGCAAGGCATGAGAAGGAGCTGTGGCATCGCCACTGCGACGACGAAGAACACTGCACGAGGCTTCAGCAACAAGCTCTTTCGTGCGTCATTTTGACAACCGACTTTTTGACTTGGAATAGCCTAAACCAAACAGGCATTGACGTATGTGCGCCTGTTGATAGGATGGCGTCTCTACTATCGCAGTGAACTCATTCACGAGAGAAAGGAGAGATACAATATGCACATCCAATCCACATGGCGACATCTTCCAATCGCCGTAGGTGTCATGCTTTTTGCGCTTGTGAGCATCGCCAACGCGATGCCCACAAGCCGCCCCACCTCCCACCCCACCACACACAAAACCCATAAAGACCCACCAGCCGAACAACTTACATTTGTCGGCGTCAACGGTGAAGGGTACTTCTCACCTGATGGCAAACGACTGATCTTTCAATCCCACAGTCGACCACAACACAAACACACTCAGCTCTACATGTACGACTTCGCAGCCAAAAAAGAGTGGCGTGTCACACACCACAATGGCGACGATACATGCAGCTTCTTCCACCCCACGAAGAAGCTGATCATGTACTCCTCCACCAAAGACGAAGTCCGTGAATCCTATAAATACAAGAAGTTTGACCCGAAAGTATACGTCCCCAAACAAGCCAAACAAAAGAAGAAGAAACGTAGCCATAGACGTAAGTACGAGTGGATCTACAAACCGTACGAAGTCTACGTCACGGACTTCAACAACAAGGCACAGAAGCGCGTCACACACGCCCCTGGATATGACGCTGAAGGTAGCTTCTCACCTGACGGCAAAAAAATCCTCTATAGCTCCCGACGTGATGGTGATCAAGAGCTCTACATCATGAACGCCGATGGGACGAACCAACGTCGACTGACCTTCCGCAGAGGGAACGACGGTGGCCCCTTCTTCTCACCTAACGGACAAAAAATTACGTGGCGCTCCTTCGACCGACGTGGCAACGCACACGTCATGATCGCCGACCTCAAAGAAGACGGACTCCACAACATCAAACAGCTCACCTACAAACCTGGCATCAACTGGGCACCTTACTGGCACCCATCTGGACGCTGGCTCGTCTTCTCCTCCAACCGCGACAATCGCAAGAACTTCGACCTCTTTGTCGTCGATGTCGATGGCCGCTGCGTCAAAAAACTCACGCACCACGCCTCCGCCGACGTCCTCCCGGTCTTCTCGCCAGATGGTAAACACATCGTCTTTGTCTCCAAACGAGTCGGCAACAAAAGCCAACTCTTCCGTATGCCCTTCTCGCTCCCCAACGGCTGCGAATCCCCCTTTCAACACTACAAAACATCACGCGCACTTCGCTTCCCCAAGAAAGTCAAAAAACGCCACCGTGGCTATCATCACTACAAACGATACAAACGACATAAACGTTCCTATCATCACAAGAAACGTTCATACCATCACAAGAAAAAACGTTCATATCATCACAAGAAACGTTCATACCACCATCACAAGAAACGCTCCTATCACCATCATAAGAAGCGTTCCTACCACCATCACAAGGGGTACAAAGGACATAAAACACACCCTCACAAAAAAGACGCACAGCCCCACAAAGGACACCATCACAAGAAGCGCTCATATCACCATCACAAGAAACGTTCCTACCACCATCACAAGAAGCGTTCCTATCACCATCACAAGGGACATAAAGGCCACCACCACAAACAGTACGCTTTCCACGGCCACCGCAAACAGAAGAAGTCAAAAGTCTACATGGCCGCGCCTACAGCACGTCAGGCGCTGGTGAGAGACCTGTACTTTTTGTCCCACCCGGCGCTTGAAGGCCGCGACGCAGGAAGCCACGGCATCGAAGTTGCCGCGAACTACATCGCACACCAATTCAAACAACTCAAGCTCAAAAAAGCGGGAGACAAGGGCTCTTATTTTCAGTCTTTCACGACGACCATCGGTGTCAAACTGGGCACAAACAACGCCCTCTCAGCCATGATCGAGAAGAAGCTGACCAAGTGGACGATCAACAAAGATTTTGTGCCATTTGGGTTCTCTTCAAGTGGTACATTGCGCAGCAAGGTGGTCTTTGTCGGCTACGGTATCACGGACGAAAAGAGTGGCTACGATGACTACAAAGGTGTGGATGTCAAAGACAAGATCGTTTTGATGTTCCGCTACACACCACAATGGGAAAAGAAGCACTCTCTCTTTGGCAAACGTCGCGATCTGTACGCGAGTTTCCGTTACAAGTTGCTCAACGCCAGAACACACAAAGCCAAAGCTGTCCTGATCGTCGACCCACCAAGCGCGAAAGAGAAGGTCGCCCCCAAGCTGCTCAAACTTCGCATGAGTCGTGGATTGTCTGACGCCGGGATTCTGGCTCTTCACGTGAGCAGAGCTGTCGGTAAAGCGCTGCTCGGTTGCAAGGATGAGTTTGCCTCACTCTGGAACAAGATCGAGAAGAACGGAAAACCACAAAGCCACGCACTCAAACACACGGTCTCTTTAAAAGTACAGCTCATCCACAAGCAGGTGAAGACCCGCAATGTCGTGGGGTATATTCCAGGAACAGACCCCAAGCTCAGAGATGAATACGTCGTCATCGGCGCACATTACGACCACCTCGGGTATGGTGGCGCAGGTTCATTCCCAGGAAACCACGGTAAGATCCACCCAGGTGCAGACGACAACGCATCGGGAACAGCGGCGATCATCGCGATGGCTCGTGGCTTTGCCAAACATCCAACGAAACGCAGTTTGTTGTTTATCGCCTTCTCTGCGGAGGAGCGTGGTTTGCTCGGCTCTGCCTACTTTGTCCAGCACAGTCGTATCCCCAGAGCCAAATTTGTCACGATGGTCAATCTCGACATGGTCGGACGTATGAGAGGAAAGCGACTCGTCGTCCACGGCGCAGGAACCTCCCCTGGATTTGAGCAGATGCTGCGACGAAGAGGTCGACAAGCAGGACTTCGCCTACGTCTTGGACAAAGTGGATACGGTCCCTCTGACCACACATCATTTTACGCCCGAAAGATCCCTGTGTTGTTCTTCTTTACAGGCGCCCATAGTGAGTACCACCGTCCGACAGATGTCTTCAAATATCTCAATGTGCAGGGGATTTCATGGATCATCCACATGGTCCAAGGCGTGGTGAGAGAGGTCGCAGATGGCACAAAACCATCGTACCGCAAAGTGATGGACCCAAGACCACGCAAAAAGATGAGAGGTCGGATGCGTGCATACCTCGGGACGATTCCGGATTATGGGACGAGAGGTATTGTAGGCGTAAAGCTAACAGGTGCTCGTTCAGGCGGTCCAGCAGACAAAGCAGGTGTAAAGGGAGGAGACATCCTCGTACAAATCGGGAAGTTCCCTCTGCGCAACTTGTACGACATGGTGATCGCGCTCAAACACTACCGCGCAGGGGATAAAGTTGATCTTGTGGTCATTCGGGGAGGCAAGCGCATCAAGCTGAAGGCGACCTTCGGCAATCGCGCATCTCGATCACAGTAGTGGGATAGGGGAAATGGGGGACAGTTCTTCTTGGCTCTTTTGGTGGGCAGCCTTAGTTACAAACGCGTTTGGAGTACCAACGGTAGGAGCACTTGCGATATCCGGGGACATAGCGCGTTGTGTAGTAGCAACGGCGATTGCGGTAGCGATACCCACGTCTATAGTAGCGTCTGGTCCGACAGTGACGTGAACGTACATTACGACCGGGGACCCAACGACAATATTTTCGACGAAAACGACGCACAGAACATCGAGGCCGGCAGGAAGTATAGCGGCGAGAGCGATACGTACAGTAACGACGACCAAATCGGTAGTAGCAATGTTTCGAGCGACGGTAATATGTACGGCAGTAGGCGTCTGCTTCGCTTGGCGCTGCAGTCAGGCCAAATGCGACGACACCAAGGCCAGCAAACAGGGTCATCCCCGTTGAAAAGATAAGTGAATAGACGATTTTTTTCATCGAAGTACTCCTTCAACACACACATCAAGTGTGGGCTATGGCAAGTCGTAGGTTTGTGGAAACCTCTGTTTCAGAATCATAGACGTAACTCGATATATTTTATTCCGAAAAAATCTTTATCAGCTTGATTTGCATCAAAGAACCTCCCCACAACTTTTACATCATGATGTTGAGATCGAGCTCTCTTTGGATCTTGGGCGTCTCAGGAAGCCAGATGAGGACGGTCGTCCCTTCACCCTCTTCACTTCGGATAGAAAATGTCCCGCCATGTGACTCGATGAATTTCTTGGCCAGTGGCACACCCAACCCTGTCCCCTTCTCTTTTGTCGTAAAGAACGGCTCGTAGATTCTTTCGAGCTTATCCGCAGGAATACCGGGACCTTGATCGACAAGCTCGATCAAGTGCCCTTCCCCTTGTGGAGACGTTTTGATCGAGATGGTTGTGTCTTGCCCAGAAGCCTGGATCGCGTTTTGAATGAGATTCAAGAGCGCTTGCTGTAGGCGACTTCTGTCAAAATGAAGCGTCTTGGGAAGGTCTCCCTCGACTTTGAGAGAGATGTCTTTTTTGTCGAGGTCGCTCGCGAGCAACATACGCAACTCAAAGTAGAAATCTTCGAGATCATGGGGTTGGATGTCGAGGACTGTGGGACGGGCAAAGTCCAGGAAGCTGCTGACGACATTTGCGAGGTAACGCAGCTCGCGCTGAATGCGTCTTGCGTGTGAGAGTTTCTCTTCGTCGCCAGCGAGTTCTTCGATCAAGATCCCCGAAAACAGTTCCATACCACCGAGTGGATTGCGCACCTCATGTGCAATCCCCGAGAGCATCATCTGCATTTGGTGGTCACGTGCGAGGATATTCTTACGCATCTCCTCCATCGTCTCGGCCAAAAATCCAATCTCATCTCGACTGAGTGAGGGAACAGGCTTGGTCAATTCTCCAGCGCCGATATCTTGTGCTGAGGTGACGAGTTTGGAGACAGGCGCGACAACCCATCGAGAGAACAAAAACATCGCAGCGATCACGAGCAGGAGGGTGAGGAAGGCGATCACAAAGAGCGAGCGCATCACGTCCTTTAAGATCGAAAAAAAGGACGCACTCCCCTCAACAGCGACGACAGCGATGACAGTTTTTTTGCCACCTTTTGTCTCGAATACCGGTGCGAATCCAGTCTTATAGTCCACCCCAAAACGATCGCGAAACAAGATACTGGCTTTCGGTTTTCCACCAAAGACTTGTTCCAGCTCAAGGGCGTCAAAGGACAGTTGAAAGTACTCTTTGCCGATGGGGACGATTCTGGTATCGAGGAGGCTGCGTTTTTTGCGATTGAAGACGTAGATCCGCCTCGCACCAGTCGCGCGCTGAAGACGCAAGAGTTTACGACGAAGACTTCGGTAACTGCGAGAGGAGCTATCACCGGCCTGAAAGAAGGAGAGGATCTCAGTGGGAAGGAGTGGGACCGCGGCTTGTGCGACGCTAATCAGGCGTTGACCGAGCTCGCGCTCAAGTCCATCGCGTAATCGCATCCCAGCAAACAACACGACCCCAAGGAGGACGAAGAGGCCCGGCAGAAGAAAGGCCAATGAGACCTTGGCACGCAGCCCCCAAAAGTTTGAAGTCTTGCGGCGTTTGGCCTCATGTGGACTGATTGATGTCTCTGCCATTCCTGGTGTCCCCATCTATACAGGCCGGTCTGAGAAAAAGTGAGCGGCCGAAAAGATACGATTAGTCGCGTTTCATGTATTTGCCGAGGAAGAGCCCAACCTCATTCCAGGCTTTCTCGGAGATCAGCTCTGGACTTGTCATCACGGCGTATTCGAGGGCGTTGGAGGCATCACACTCAGCTTCTTTCTCAAAAGGAATCTGGGGGATTGCGTACTTGAGCGCCTCTTTGACGTGGGCGATGTTGGCTTTTACGTTGTCGAGGACGGAGCCGACATCGACGTAATCTTCTTCGTACCAAACATCGTAATCAGTGGCCAAACAGATGGAGGCGTAACACATCTCAGCTTCGCGCGCGAGTTTTGCCTCGGGGATTGCGGTCATACCGATGAGACTTGCGCCCCAAGAGCGGTGCATCTCACTCTCGGCTTTCGTGCTAAAGAGCGGGCCTTCCATACACACGTATGTCCCACCGTCGTGTGTTTTGACATCGACTTGTTTGCACGCATCGAGAAGGACTTTACGCAGCATTGGGTGGAAGGGGTGGCTGAAGCCGACATGTACGGCGAGATCCGTAAAGAAGGTGTCAACACGGTGGCGTGTACGGTCGATCACCTGATCGGGCACAACGAAGTCACGAGGTGCGATCTCTTCGCGGAGCGAACCAACAGCAGAGACGGAGACGAGCCAGAACACACCGAGGGATTTCAGCGCCCAAATGTTAGCACGTACAGGGATGTTGGTGGGGTTGTAAACATGGCCTCGACCATGACGTGGCAAGAAAGCGACCTTACGATCGTTGAGCTTGCCGATGATGATCTTGTCCGAAGGCATACCAAACGGCGTCTCCACAGTCACCTCGTCGAGGGTCTCCATGCCATCGATTTCGTACAAGCCGCTACCACCAATGATTCCAATTTTAATTTCATCCATGTCTACTCTCCAAATGTCTGTTCGTTGTCGGGCTTGCTGCTTCGCAAAGCCGTTTGTATATGTTCAATGTAGGCAAAATGTGCTGTGTGATTGACAGAGACAGAAGCTCAGCCTGGAGGCCAGCTCAATTGACGGCCCCCTATCACGTGCATATGAAGGTGGTAGACAGTCTGCCCACCTCGCTCATTGCAGTTGATCACGAGCCTGTAACCGTCCTCCGCGATCCCCTCTTGTTTTGCGACTTGTGTTGCCACAAAGACCATGTGACCGATGATATGCTTATTGGACTCATCGATGTCATTCATCGTCGGGATGTCATCCCGTGGGATCACAAGGATATGTGTGGGGGCAGCGGGGTTAATATCGCGAAACGCGATACAATGCTCATCTTCCCACACCCGATCACTTGGAATCTCACCACGTAGAACCTTACCGAAAATCGTATCATTTTGTGTCATCAATGACTCCAGAAATATGTGTAGTTTTGTTGGACATCAACACAAACAGATATGTATCATCTGCGTGGGTTTTAACCATGAAGGGACGCAATATGTCAAGACAACTCCCAATAAGCAGATCTTGAAAGGGTTGTACAAAAGAACGCTCGGAGCCACGAGTGGTCAGACTCTTGCGTTTTGCAAGCGGTTCTTGGTATGCTGCACGTGATGTTGAATAAACGACGATTGTACACGTAGGAGAAACGAGTCGGGATGTCCAAAAGCAAGGCCAAATACGGAGCAGAAGCCTTTATCGGGCAGGTGCTCAAAGGCAACTACCGCCTTGACAAGCAAGTCGGAGCAGGCGGGATGGCGTGGGTTTTTAGCGCCACACACACCACCCTCGAAGAGGTGATGGCGGTCAAAATACTCCTCCCCCATATCGCACAAGATGAAGAGGTCCGCACGCGCTTTATCAACGAAGCCAAGATTCAGTTTAAACTCAAACACAACAACATCGTCAGCGTCACCGACGTCATCGAAGAGGACGGTCTCATCGGGATCGTGATGGAGTGGGTCAACGGTGAGAACCTCAAACAATTCCTCAAACGTGTAGGTCTTCCCCTCCCACTACGTGACATCTGGTTGCTCATGGCTCCAGTCCTCGATGCTGTCGGCTACGCCCACAAAAGAAGCCTCGTACACAGGGACCTCAAGCCACCCAACATCATGCTCCACAACGACCGCGAGCAAAAACAAGTCATCCCCAAAGTCACGGACTTTGGGATCGCCAAGCTCCTCGACGATGACAGCCATACACAGACTGGTATGGTCATGGGGACAGTCAAGTACATGTCCCCCGAGCAAATGAAGGACAGCAAAGACGTCGACCACCGCTCCGATATCTACTCACTCGGTGTGATGATCTACCTGATGGCGACAGGACGACTACCCTACACAGGGAAAAATGATATGGTCATCTACAAGACCTTTCACGAGATCCCACCGCGCCCGTCGACCCTGAACCCCCGACTTCCCCCTGCATTTGACGCGATGATGGAGAAGTGTCTGGCCAAAAATCCAGCCCAACGCTACCCCACCTGCTCGGACCTCTCCCATGCGCTCTCACTGACGCTCTTGAGCACCAGCGGCCAACAAGCCAGCGACAAAATGTCACCACTCGAAGTCCAACAGCGACTGCTCGAATTACCTGTCACTGAGCCCAGCCACATCTACCCCAAGGGTAGCTCCATTTACGAAAGCTCAATCCGTAGACAAGTCGCTCGTAGCATCGAAGAAATGGCATCTGAGCAGTCAGGCAGTCACTCCAGCGGCTTCAAACAGATCAATAACTCGTCTATTGACAACAGCAAACTCCCCACAGGCGTCCCTCTCAAACAAGGACTCGACGGCGCAAAAGAAGCCATCACCCCCAAACCTCTGGCACAAGATCTCGAAGCACCGCTCGATATCTTCGAGGTCGAAGAGGAACCAAAGAAAAAATCCAGCCCAAAACAAAGCTCGCCAGAGGACGAACCACCAAAGAAAAAAGGTGGGCTCTTTGCAGTCGTAGGACTTGTAGGCGTCATCGCTTTGGCTGGGCTTGGATTTGCGTTCTATCCCAAACAACCGACCTCACCAAAAGATGCAGGGACACGAACCAAAGTCCCACCTCCCCGTCCACCTGTCGCGACAGCCTGCAACGACGGAGACCAACGTCCTTGCTACACAGCGGCCGTCGGATGCAAAAAGGTCAACGGTGTCTTCTCGTGTAAAGGCCCCTGTAAAGCTGGTGTGCGTGTGTGTGTGGGCGGTAAGTTTGGAGCCTGCAAAGGCGAAGTGAAGCCTGGCCAAGAGAGTTGCAACGGCAAGGACGATAACTGTGACGGAAAGGTCGACGAGACCTTCGAGAAAGCAGGAAAAGCCTGCGACACAAAGCTCGGAGATTGTATCTACAAAGGAGCTTGGAAATGTACGCCAAAAGGCGCACGTTGTGTACGCAGTGGCGGCTTCAAAAATCCAAACGCCCCAAGAGTCTTCCTCAAAGTGTCCCCAAAAAGGGCAAAAGTACGTGTGTCATTTAAAAAGAGAAATCGCCGCTTCAGCGGTGAGTATTGTATCGAAAATCACAAGTCGATCTGGATCAAATTTCGTTCGAGAAAATATCACGCTTGCGCACTCCGCCTGAAAGCACGTAGCAAGCCCTACTCCATCCGATTGAAAAGAGAGAAAAATGGTCTCCTCAGCATCGCACCTCCGGCCAGCTACTGTCTCCGCAAATAGACACCTGATCGCGCTCCTGCTTGGTGTCTGTCTGCTTTGCTTTGCGCCGCTCTCAGCAATGGCAGCCAACTGTTACAAGCTTTACAGCGGTGGTCAACTCGGCCCGGCCGCAGACTGCTTCGCCCTCGAAGGCAAAAGTCTTGGAACGGGAAAGCTCGGCGCCGCCACGAGATTCAAAAAAGGACGGCTGCTGCAGAACGCGATCGTCCTTTACAGTCAGGCCGCCAAGAAGGCATCTGGACCAGCCGCCACAAAACTCAGACTCAAAGGCATCCAGTTGTTCAACGTCTATCGCACAGAACGACTCCACGACAACCGCGCCAAGCTTCGACAGCTCAGCAAACTCGTCAGTGATATGCGCCGAAAGGTCGGCTTCGCGACATTGACCATCCTCGCCAACCACAAACAGGCGAAAATATGCGTCAGTGGGAACCTCTTTCAAAAGTGTAAAACGGCGAACACGTGGACACTGCGCATCCAACCAGGGTCTTTCACCATCAAGCTCACCTACCCCCTCTCTCCGCCTGTCCAAAAACAACAAGAGGTCAAACTCGCTCCCAACCAGAAGCTCACAAAGATCTTCTTTCCCCCTGTCAAAAAAGATGGCCAGCTGAGTGTTATCGCCAACCACCCACAAACACGAATGATTCTGGCTGGAGGCAAACTCTCCACGCCGAAGACACACACCGGACCATTTTGGGCACTGACGTTGACGCAAGGGACCTACAAACTTCAGATCATCTACCCCAAGATGAAGCCCATCATCAAGACGATCGAGATCAAGGCGGGCAAAACACAGACGGTCATGACCAATCCCCCACCACCTCCCGTCCTGAATATCGTCAGCGTCCCACGTGACGCGCGCGTCTTCATCAACGGCAGGTATCTCGGCAAGACACCTTTTCGGCAAAAAATCGATGTTGGGACTTACAATATCGAGCTCCAAAAGGGTTGTTACTTGACCGCAACACGTAGCCTGAAAGTGTCTGGCGACAAAGCGATGGACATCAAATTTTCGCTCAAACGAGATCCAGTCCACCAACAATGGCAGCAACGAAAAAAGACCGCTCCCGGAAAGCAGATCATCGGCTGGACCACCATCGCAGCCGGTGTCGTACTTGGCGCAGGCAGTGTCTTTCTGAATGTCCTGGCAAACAACGAACACACACTCGCACAAAATGCCCGTCCATACGACTTTGAAGAGTTTAAGAGCCGCGGCGAACAAGGCAACACCTTCCGCACACTCGGTCTCGCAGGTGGAGTCGCCGGGACAGCCTCACTTGGCTTTGGAATCTACAGCCTCGTGACTGCATTCCCTGCACCAGAATACAGACTCCCCTGCAAAAATAAGATGGAACTGTGGCGAATCGAATAGACCATACACCCTAACCCTGTATGTCATTCGAACACAACAAAGATAACCTGTAACCTCCCCCGAGGCCCAAGTATGAGACGCATTCTTTGGTTCCTTTTCTCACTCGCTCTCCTCCCTCTCATGGTAGTCTCTTGCTACCTCGATGTCTCTATCCAATGTGACGACGCCGCTGGCTTATCGTGCGCTACAGGTTTCGTTTGTCAGGACAATCGATGTGTTTGCCCGACCGAACAGACCGCCTGCCCAGGAACACAAGCGAACACAAAAGAGTGTGTCAACCTCAACAGCAACCCCTCTCACTGCGGAAGCTGTGGGGCGCTGTGTCAGTCTGGTCTCGTTTGCAACGCAGGAAAGTGCTCGACAAGCTGCTCCGACGGCGGAACCGTTTGTGACGGTGCATGTGTCTCTGACTTTCAGACAAACAACGAACACTGCGGAAAATGCGGAAACAAATGTGAAGGTGGTAAACAGTGTGTGAGCGGGACATGTGAATGTACAGGAACAAAACCTGGTACATGCGATAACGTCTGTGTCGATCTCGCGAATGACACCAAACACTGCGGTGCTTGCGGAAAAGCATGCTCCGCCGGTCAAGCATGTGTCAACGGAAACTGCGGAACATGTGATGAGAGTGTCTTTTTGCGGTGTGATGGGACGTGCATCTCGACACCTGATCTAAAACTCAAGCACTGCGGCAAATGTAACACTGCCTGCACAGGCACAGATGTAGCCTGTTGTGGCGACAAAGACACACAAGCATGCCTCTCACTCACGACGGACGACAATTGCGGCGCCTGTGGCAACAAATGTAGCGCAGGGAGCAAATGTGTGGACAAAAAGTGTGCTTGTGATAATGGCTTCACAGCGTGCGCAGGAGACGGTTGTGTCGACGTAAAAAAAGATGCAAAGCACTGCGGTGCGTGTGGTGTAGCGTGCGGCTCCTCCGAAGATTGTGTCGACGGAAAATGTTGCTCTAAGGGTTCACTCAACTGTGGTGGTGTCTGCATCGATGTCCAGACCTCGCTGAGTCACTGTGGTGACTGCAATACCCCCTGTGATAAAGCCTGCGTATCCGGCTCATGTAAAGCTTGTACAGATGACACTTCCTGCGCTGGAAAGTACACCTGCAACACAGGCACAGGCGCTTGTGAGTGTGCAAAGGGTTGCGACTGGGCGATCCAATCGAGTGGAGAGAAAGGCTCAAGCAAAGCCAATGGCATCGTCGTGGATGACAAAAACAACAGTTATATCGTCGGGACATTCAGCGGTAATGGGATCTTTGGCAGTCAAAAGATCGAGAGCAGAAAGACCTCAAAGGATATCTTCTTGCTCAAACTGAACGCAGGTGGAGACGTTGTCTGGGTCAAGACCTGGGGCGGCGATGCCCTGGACGAAGGCAAAGCCATTGCGATCAACAAAGCCAACGACACAATCGCAATCACAGGTTCATTTGCCTCAGCAGAGCTCACACTCAAAGGCACCACCTACACAAACCAAGGCAACCAAGATATCTTTGTGATGACTGTGAAAGCCAGCGACGGAAGTGTTATCTGGTCCTCCTCTCCACTCAAAGGCGCTGGAAATGACTACGCAAATGGTATCGCCTTCAACTCCAATGGTGATATCATCATCACAGGCTCTCACAAAGAAGCTGTTGAGTTTGGCGGAACGTCTAAACTTCCAGCAAACACAAACCGCTCACTCTATCTCGCCAAATATCTCAAAGACATGGCGACAAACTGGAGTCCATCGTGGGCACAGTCCGCTGGCATCGACTCAGAAGGGCACGCTGTCGCGATCGGGAGCAATGACTCTATCTATGTGACAGGCTCTTTTTCTGAAAACTTCGATCAAAATGGTGTCAAATTGACCTCCACCGGTTCAAGTGACTTGTTTGTCGCAAAGTTCAACAATGTCGGAGAAGTACAGTGGGCAGAAGGTAGCCTGGGAACAGCGACAGGGCTTACCATCGCGGTCAAGGCAGGTTCAACAGATCAAGTCTTTTTGGCTGGAAATTATCAGGGCGGTGTCGGTTTAGGTATCAACGCAAGCTCCAAGTTGAATCTCAACGGGCCAACAGGCGCTTTCGGTGCGTTTGTCGCCAAGCTCGACGGGGACAAAGGGACTTTTACATGGAAGATGACCCCCAAAAACGATGACAGCGCGAGTACAGGCAGTTCATCATTCACAGGACTCGTTTTGTACGGAAACGATGAGATTGCGGTCACAGGCTACTTCAACAAAACAGTCAAATTCTCAGACGGTATTACGCTCAAAGCCGGGACAGCAGGCGACGAAGGAGACAGAAGTTTTATCGCGAACTTCAAGGACGGAAGCTCCCCTTCGGCTTGGCAGGCAGCCAAGCAAGCGACCTCGACAGATCAAGGTGCAAGCCGTGGGCATGGTATCGCCGCAGATAGCCAACAAAGCCTCTACTCAGCAGGATACTTTTCGAAGAATATCACCTTCCCGATCAGTGGAGCTGGTTACTCGGCGCTTGGCAGTGAAGATTCGTTTGTTTGGAAAGACACTCTCCCCTGATTCCCTTTCCCCTTTCTTCCAATGCAACAAGCTCAGCTAATCGCCTTCAACATGGCAAGAACACCAAGCTGTTGGTCTTTATGGTTGGGATCATACACACCATCTCGTACATACTTCCCACCTTTGTAGACCGTTGTGCCGGCGTATACGTAGGGTGAGATGCGGCCTTTGTTGTGATATCCCAGACCATTGTAGCGCTCTGCATACGCAAGCATGGCTGCGACATCTTGGCTATCGGCGCTCAGTGCGTAGCGGTTGCGAATGGACTTTTTCATATTCAGCGCATGAACAGCCGCCTTCTCCCAGTTGTGGAAGACTGGAATGTTGCGGGGTACGTGGACAGCAGGACGTCCAAGGGGATCACCCTGGTGGAGATAGCGGTCAAATCGGCCACTCGCCTCTCGCCAGTGAATCGCCGCGATAAGCTCCGCAGGAATGCCAGTCTGACGAGACACAGACTCATAACGATGCCTGTTGTTTGCCCAGTTTCTCTTGAAGCTGGCCATTGAGCTTTGTTGTGTTCTGGACAGGTTCATTCCAGCCCGCTGGAAGTCCCTCTCATGATCGGTGTACACAGAGTCTCTTTGTGCTGAACCAGGGACGTGATCGAGTCCGGTGTTCTTTGGAGCCTCTACCTTCACACCCAAGACCGATTTCATTTTAGCCCACGTTTTGGCACCAAACTTTCCATCTGCGACCAGACCATGTTTCTCCTGAAACTGACGAATACCTCTCTCAGTCCCTGGACCGAACTTTCCATCTGTACTAAGTTGTGGTGAAGCGCCCGCTGCGTTCAACAATTTCTGCAACTCTTCAACACTCTCTCCACCTGAACCACGCTTGATGGAACCACCAAAGTGCAAGGCGTTCTCAATGCTCTGTCCCAGACCAGCGGGGACACTGCCAGGAGTCGTCGTGTTGTCTACAGGCGTGTTGTTCGTCGTACCGCCAGTGTTGGTCGTCGTTCCGCCAGTGTTGTTCGTCGTACCACCGTTGGTTGTGGTGTTGCCAGAGAGAACTTGCTCAAGTGTGGCAAAAGTTTGGCGCCCGAATTTACCATCAACAGAGAGTCCGTGTTTGGATTGGAATGACTTCAACGCGCGCTCAGTCCCTGGACCAAATTTTCCATCTGCTGTCAACGCAGGACTCGCACCTGCACGGTTTAACATCATTTGGAGATCTTTGACCGCGGCGCCGCTGGAACCATTTCTCAAGATTTGACCGCCATCGACAGCACGTCGCAAGTTGTTTCCAAGACGGCTTGACGAGCCGGGACGACTTGTCGATGTGCCAAAACCTGAGTTTGTGGTGGGATTTGTTGTGTTGTTTGTGCTTGCACCTTCGAGGGCTTTTTGGAGTGCTGCGAGTGTCTGACGCCCGAATTTACCATCAGCAGAGAGCCCTTGCTTGGACTGGAATGACTTCAACGCGCGCTCAGTCCCTGGACCAAATTGTCCATCAGTTGTCAACGTGGGGCTTGCGCCTGCTTGGTTAAGCAGTCTCTGCAAATCCTTCACCGCAGCGCCGCGAGAGCCCTTCTTGAGGACCTGACCGGACTCAACAGCACGAAGCAGATCACTCGCAGTTTGGCTCATAGGCTGTACATTTGAGGCCGAGCGATTACGATTGATATTCATCTGGACACTCCTGCTTTTTGATGCATCCATAAAGCGTTTGGGATGCGATGGGGTGGTATATTCTTTCTTTCCAACAGACAAACAAATTACAAATACATTTTACGACACACATATTGTGTAACAACTTGCAATCTGTTGTAGCAGTAAAATTACACAAAAACAACAACTTTTTCAAAAAGAAGTAACATCAACACATCACTCCTTTAAAAAGCACTCAAATGATTGGATATTTTCAGTTCACAAAGCAAAACAAAAAGGCTTACATCTCCCGTAAGGTCAGGCTTTACACCTGACCGATCACCATAGACCTGATGGTAAAAATGGTTGAATCACCTGTCATGTTGGGCTTTATGTCTGACAAAGATGGGGAGGACGTTGTGTGGGAGGAGTGGTAGAAAGAAATCAGGCTTTGCCGTTACTGAGGACTTTGAGGGGTTTTTCGCGGAGATCGCTGGAGTCATAGCCGGCACCAGTCATGATGGAAGCCAGGATGTTTTGTGGGTTGAGGAAGACACCACCTGTTTTCACAGCCGCGCCAGTGTTGGGGTTCACTTGGTAAGCGGACATACCGATATCAGCAGTCTTACCGATGACTTTGTTGTGGGGGATGCCAGCACCGACAAGCAGACAACTGGAGACCAGGAAGTGGTCGCGACCATCTTTGCTGTTGATTTTGGGCGTACGAGCAAATTCACTGAAGCACATGATCGTCGTGTTATCGAGGAGTGTTTTTCCTTTGTTCGCGAGGGTTGGATCGGGGTGTTTCTCTTTTTTGAGATCATCGACCAGTGTCGCGAGGGCTTTCCATCCACGCTGTTGGATATTGGGTTGATCTGTCGCCCAGTTATTGACGTGTGTATCCAACCCTCTCGCGAGCTCGATAGTGACACATTGTGCCAGACCGTGTTTGATGGACTGGAAAGCCAACGCCGCTTGTGCACCTGCATCAGTTGAAGACGCGATGTTATAGCGGTTTTTGATTTTCACCATCTCTGGCTTGCTCTTGTTGAGGAAGTCAAAGTAATCACCGAGCCCACTGTCGACAAGAGACTTGGCTTTCTTTTGGGCTTGCTGGACAAGCGCCATCATCCCCTCTTCATCGAGGACTGTCGGATCACAGTTCTTAGAAGCGATGCGGTAGTCATCGAGCAGCTTGCGGTATTCAGCGGGGAGCGCGTCTGGACCTTTTCGCAGGGTCTTGATCAGGTCGGTGGTGCTTGTAGCCTTCAAACCTGTCGCGAATGTCGGCAAGTTTTTGTTGTATGTTTCAACGCGAAGGACGAGGTTGGGGATCTGGCGGTTTCCTTCTCCCTCTTGTGCGACAATGCGTGTCCCCCAAGAAGAGCCTTTCGCAGCGAGTCCCGCAGGCATCTCACCAGTAACGAAGTAACGACGACCAATATCGTGTGCGACTGTGTCCATCATGACACCGCGCACAACACAGCTTTGGTTGTAGTGCTTGGCAAAAGGCGCCATCGCAGGACCGAAAGAAATATTCGATCCGCTGGGGCGAATGATATTGCGAGGCAATGTCGAACCATCTTCGAATTTGGTCGCGAGTCGCTTGTAACCAAGCTCGACCTGGTACTTTTTGATGTCCGCAGAAGAGTCAGTGAAGGTTTTGGGGTTACGAGGGTCGAGTGAGAGCAATTGATCCCACCCACCGTTGAAGTAACAGAAGATGAAGTTACGTGGGTATTTGGTCGCAGCATTCACAGTATGCATATCCCATGGTCCCATGAGCATGGTGCCTGTGGTCGCGAGACCCAAAGTCTTCAAAAAAGCACGTCTGTTGTGTTGCATGATAGGCTCCTCTCTTGCTCAGTAAATGAAAAACTCAGGGGAAGTGATTGTTGCGATACAAACGAGTTCCCAGGCTTTATCTGTTGCCTGAGCAGTGTTGAGTCCTTTTTTCTTCGCGGCCGCCAACACTTTGTTATACAGATCGCGCAATTGCTGAATCTCTGCGGTCGAGTTACTCGCGACAAAGACACCGTGGAACTTCAGGCGAATGAAGCGAAGTGCTTTGTTGACGTCACTACCAAATCGCGCGAAGTCTCTTGCGCTCTCGGCTTTTTTGGCATCTGCTGGGATGACCTTTTTACAGACGTTGGTCGCCATGTCGTCCATCAACTTCATGAACAACTTGGTGACTTCGTTGTTGTTCTTTGTGACTTCGATGTAGTCAGCTTTTCCGAGTGTCAGAGAGAGCTGGTCAAACATGTTACGATTACGACTGTCGGTCCAGGTGATGCCGCCAAACAAGTAGGGGATGGTGGCTTTCAGTTTATCGAGGCTCATGCGACGCGCTGTACGGCTCAAGAAGACCTGCAGAGGTGCCTTTTTGGGCTTCTGTG
>PCBK01000103.1 GCA_002731275.1 Deltaproteobacteria bacterium
GAGAAGCATCTCAGGGTGCCTATATATTCGCTCCTAACGTAGTCCTCCGAAAAGGACTCAGGCTGGTCAACATAGAGACTCTTTCAAGCCTCTCCCTTTGGGGGGAGGTCGTTGACGCGAACCGGCTGAGATGACAGGGATGATCGGGACATGTTCACGTAGCGCGAGACGGATATAGCCTCTTCGCTCCTCGAAAATAATGCGGTCTTTGTCTCGAAAAGGTCGCAAGGCATCGATATCTCCACCTGGATACACGAGCACTTTTTTCCCCTGTTGGAAGAGTTTGTGGGCGTTTTGGTGGCTCGCTTTGATCGCGCCTAAAGGGACGATGATTTGGTGGACGAGAGGGGCTTTTATCGCTGTCACGTGGGTGAGTCCAAATGGTAGATCTTTGAGACCTCGTTTCTCAAACACTTCACATCCGAACAAAAATGAGTCTGGTGTCATGATCCCGCCGCTGTGGTTTCCTACATAGAGACCTGCACCTTCTGGGATGTGCTCAGTTCCTCGTATCATCGGTCGAAAGTAAGCCCAAAGGGGTTTCTTGACATATTGCACAGCCCGCGCGATCAGCGCTTCATCCCGGTTATCAGTGCTGTTGATATCGTAATGTTTGATCATCATCTGGACCTGTTTGGGTGGATTGAAGGACACTCACTTTTGCCCAGAATACGCCTGTTGGGCTGCAAAAGCAAAGGGTGATGTGTATCGTTTTGTGTTCCTTTGTATTTTGTGTAGACATGTCTAGTGGCAAATTACGGGGCTTGACGTTACGGGCGTGCTTCGTGGACAATGATCGAATGAGTGAACATTGACGTGAGTCTCTGTCATGTTCATGTTCAATGCGAACTGCCACTTACCAGACAAAGGAAGACCAGATATGAGTGAATTTCTGAAGCGCGTGATGAAACGTATGCCCAAACAAGCCCCTGCCTCCTATACATTTGAGAGTTGGGATTTTGGCGGGAAGCCGACCAAAGAAGGGTTTGGGATTTTGCCCGTGTCAGGACTTGATGTGGATGCGTTTATGAAGTGCGTGTTGGATCTGGATCACTATGTTGGCAATCTCGATTTTGTCGAGGAGTGTCGTACGATTGAAGATGCACGTTTTGATGCGAACCAAAGTCGCTGCTATCAACGTCTCAAGTTACCTGTGATTGGAGGGATCCACCAGGAGTTTTTGATGACGGATGCTGGGGAGATGGAAGGATACCGAGTGGCGTACTGGGAGATGCTCGAAGACGAGACGATGGCGCTGAATCCCAAGCAAGCCATTCGCAATCAATATAACGACGGTGCATGGATTGTGATGGACGGTGCCATTGGCTATGCGCTGAGCACCGCACCTGTTCGCAAAGATGTTGGGTTTTTGGCCTGGAAAGCCATGACAAAAGGCGGCGATGCTGGGGCGAAAACGGTTGTCAAATCGACCATCGAGTCGATGGTGAAGTGGTCCAAGAAGTAGGACTGTTGGGTGAGAAAGGTGAAGTGAATGTCATTTTTGGATTTACATGAAACGACGATGCAACAGTGGGAAGCGTTTATGGGAGGAGAGACTTCGTTGTCTCAACTCCCACATGCTCTTGTGCGTTGTTGGCAACGTGCGCTCTCGTTACATGTCGATCCAAAAGGCCCGGAAAACGAGCCCATTCTCCAATCCAAACTGATCCAAGAGCGCCATCAAGAGCTCGAACCTCTCATGAGTGTCCTCCCTGGACATCTGCTCCCACTCGCGGAGTCTTTATCCACACAACACTTTAAACTTCTGTTTGCAAACGCTGAGGGTGTTGTGTTGGAGGAGTGGGGGGGAGGGGAGTTTGCTCCACAAGCGCAAAAAGTTCGACTCATTCGTGGTTCTGTGTGGAGCGAAGAGGTCAGAGGGACCAACGCGATCGGGACTGTGATCGCGGAAAAGTGTCCTGTCGCAGTGCACGGACCTGCTCACTTTCTCCAACAAAACCACAACATCGTTTGTTACGCCGCGCCGATCTTTGATGTGCACGGTCAGCTCCTCGGTGTGCTCGATGCGACATCTTTTTCAGAGGCCGCCAATCCTGCCGTCATGGCGTCGATTATCGCAACCGCCAGAGCACTTGAAGAGTGGTTGCGATATCGCTCTCAACAGAGACACGGACGTGTTCGTACGCTCGCATTACAACGATTGATGGAGACGTTTCCTGGTCCTGTGTTGTTGGTGCAACCGGACGGACACATCCAAATGGCGAACGTCCGCGCACAAAAAACCTTCCCAGCTTTACTCGGGATGGACTCTATCAATGGGATGAGAGGAGCGTCTATTCAGACGATCTTGGGAGGACTCTCTTTTCGCGACCTGCATCACGATGAGATCGTCGAGTTTGGTCCATCTATGCGGTTTCGTCTTGAGATAGAGACCCTCTTTGACGAACCGAATAGTCCTTTGCTGTGTATGTTAGAGCCTATGTCTTCTTTGAGCTACTCACAAGGTGGTCGGCGGTGTCCAGAAGGTGTTGTCCTTGAAGAGGAGACATTCTCCGCGTTGCTCGGTGATGATCCTGCTTTGATCGAGACATTGAAGAAGGCCTCAAGGCTCGCCCGTTCAAAGTTACCTTTGTTGTTGTGTTCGGAGACAGGGACAGGGAAGGAGTTACTTGCACGCGCCATTCATAAAGCGAGTCCTCGATCCGAGGGGCCTTTTGTTCCTCTGAATTGCGCTGCACTATCACCTCAATTGTTGGCGAGTGAGTTATTTGGGTATGCGCCCAACGCCTTTACGGGGGCAGCACCTGCCGGAAAAGAGGGGCATATTGCAGCGGCAAGTGGTGGGACTTTGTTTCTCGATGAGATCGCAGAGACGCCTCCTGAGTTTCAGGCCATGTTGTTGCGATTATTAGAAGATGGAAGTTTCTACAGGGTCGGCGAGACGAGGCTGATGAGAGCAGACGTTCGCCTTGTATGTGCGACCTGTCGGAATCTGGAAGCGTTGATGGAGGAGGGGAGCTTTCGGCGCGACCTGTTTTACCGTATCAGGGGCTCCATCCTCTCTATGCCACCCGTCCGAGAGCGCAAAGATGTTGAGATGTTGGTGGGGGGATTGTTGTGTCAGATTGCAGAGGAGTTGGCGTTGGAGAGCACGCCTTACCTGACGGTAGACGCGATGGCGTTATTATCACAGCACGATTGGCCTGGAAATGTTCGAGAATTGCGTCATGTGTTGTACTGTGCTGCCGTTTTGGCGATGCCAGACATTGAGTTGACTGAGCAGTATTTTATCGACGCGTTGCCAGACGTTTTTACTGTACAAAAAACACATCATTCTGCGCCTGCAACGATCGAAGATACTAAGCTCACAGCGCTTCAGCGTGCGCTTGAGCAGACCAAGGGGAATGTCTCCGCAGCTGCGCGCAAGTTAGGTGTCGCCAGAAGTACGATCTACAGGATGATGCAACGAACGGACAATAAAGAATCTTAGGTTTTTTGGTGAGGAGGGTGACTTCGGCTATTCCAGATCCCTACCTGTTTTCATCGCAGTGAAAAGTTGTGCGAGGCTACGGCGCTCTTGTTCAAAAGCGTGCTCTGTGAGTAAGAGGCTTGCACGTGCGACTTGATACATTGCGCCTGATACCTGACATTCTTCGAGTGCGATGGTTTTGACGTCCTTGACGCGTTCCATGTGCTCGCGGACGAGGTCTCCAGCCAAGGTCTTTTTACTGAAGTGGATCGACGCACCACCTGGCTCCATTTGGGCTTCCATATTGGTCATTTTTCCGCTCGCGTCGAGCCACACCCATTCGACCATAGGGGTCCAGTCTGGACGTTGGTATGTCACGAGCATTCTTTTATTATCAGAGGAGAGGACCATCCGGCCGCCACCTTCACCTTCTACTTCGAGCATCATGAGCTTGCGATCTTCTGTTTTGTAGGCCTTTGACGTTGGGATGCCGATGAAATCGAAGGGAGCCAAACCAAACTCTTCGACGCTTGTGGAGAAGGTCGCGTCTGGATCGAGATACGCCGCGAGATCTTCCATCAACTGAGGTTTACGGCGAAGACCTACGAGGTTTTCGACAACTTCTCCATTGATGAAGACCTTCATGTTGGGGATACTCATGATGTTGTATTTGATCGCGATATCGCGAAAATGCTCTGTGTTGAGCTTCGCGACCTTGATCACATCTTGTTCTTCTGCGAGCTGATCGAGGATGGGGGA
Source organism: Deltaproteobacteria bacterium (assembly GCA_002731275.1). Taxonomy (GTDB): domain Bacteria; phylum Myxococcota_C; class UBA6777; order UBA6777; family UBA6777; genus UBA6777. The sequence continues at coordinate 4,190 of PCBK01000103.1, forward strand.
CATTGCCTTACAAGGACCACACCACTCCGCCCAAAAATCCACGAGGACACGCTCGTTGCTGTTGATAAATGAATCAAATGTTTCATTGGTGAGATCGATTACTTTGCCCATCTCTGGCTCCTTTTATGATTGGGGGAATGTGGCACGTTACAGGTGAATTTGTGGTGGAAGCATACCCAACACATTGTGCCGCTCACTTTCTGAGAGACACCTACTCAACGTTTCGTTTCGTTTTTTTTATAAGTCCTTGTTTTTTGAAAACTACTTTTCTTTTCAAAACTGTCGCAAAATGCAACAGGTGTCGCAGACAGGTGCTCCAACACCTGTCGCACACGCAACACATAGTGGATCACTTTGTGGTTTGAAAAGTTTCTACTTATCATATATTTGTGAGTTATGTTGCATAGGTTTTGTGATCTGGTATGCTTCTTGATATATAGGAGGACATGCCACCAACAACATTCCGGATAGAGTTTTCTGTCTGGTTGTTGGCTTACATTACCACACTCTTTTGTGTCCGTGAGGTTGGGTGTGGAAAGTGACCAGCTCTTCAGTACGTAGCTTGGAAGAGCGACTGTACGGGGAATCTTGCGACATATATGTACCATCCTCGCGGTCCAATGTATCGTGAGATTCCCCGTATGGATGGCAGGTTTGCTTTTTGAACACAACTTCACATCCACAAAAGCACATCCGAAGACAGCTAGATGTTTTGATCGTACTGGACAAAATATCTACTCGTCTGAGACAAGGAGTCCATACCATGGTTTATGCTGCACCCAATACCACAGACGCGATCGTCAAATTTCAATCTCGTTACGAAAACTTCATCGGAGGAGAGTGGGTCAAACCCACAAAAGGACAATATTTCGAGGCCATTACGCCTGTCACTGGGCGAGCTTTTTGCGAGGTCGCACGTTCGACAGAGGAAGACATCGAGATCGCGTTGAACGCCGCACACGGTGCGAAGGCAGCTTGGGGACGGACTTCTGTCACAGAGAGAGCTGCTGTTCTCAATAAAATTGCCGATCGCCTCGAAGAAAACCTGACCAAGCTCGCAGTCGCTGAGACTTGGGACAACGGAAAAGCCGTTCGCGAAACTCTCGCCGCTGACCTTCCTTTAACCATCGACCACTTTCGCTACTTTGCTTCCGTGATTCGTGCCCAAGAAGGTTCTCTTGGTGAAATCGACCAACATACTACTGCTTATCATATCCACGAACCTCTTGGTGTCGTCGCCCAGATCATCCCCTGGAACTTCCCTCTGCTTATGGCCGCTTGGAAGCTCGCGCCTGCGCTCGCTGCAGGTAACTGTGTTGTCCTCAAGCCCGCCGAACAAACACCTGCATCCATCATGTTGATGCTTGAGCTCGTCGGTGATCTCATTCCTCCAGGTGTCCTCAACGTCGTCAACGGCTTTGGTCTTGAAGCAGGGAAACCCCTCGCACAAAACCCACGTGTCGCGAAGGTCGCCTTCACAGGTGAGACCACGACCGGGCGCTTGATCATGCAGTACGCATCCCACAACCTCGTACCTGTCACGCTCGAATTGGGTGGGAAGTCACCCAACGTCTTCTTCGATGACATTTGGTCCAAGGATGATGACTTCCGTCAAAAAGCTCTTGAAGGCTTCGCGATGTTTGCCCTCAACCAAGGGGAAGTTTGTACATGTCCTTCACGTGCACTCATCCAAAAAGGAATGTACGATGAGTTCCTCGAAACGGCTGTCGCAAGAACTGAGAAGATCAAGATGGGCAACCCACTCGATCCCACAACAATGATGGGCGCACAGGCGAGTAATGACCAACTCGAAAAGATCCTCTCTTACATCGACATCGGTAAAAAAGAAGGCGCTGTCCTCAAAACAGGTGGGGAGCGGGCTGATCTTGGTGGCGACCTCAGTGGAGGATATTACGTCAAGCCCACGATCTTTACAGGTGAAAACTCGATGCGTGTTTTCCAAGAAGAGATCTTTGGACCTGTCGTGTCTGTCACCTCTTTCAATGACTTCGAAGACGCAATGCAGATCGCCAACGACACCCTCTACGGTTTGGGTGCGGGAGTCTGGACACGCGACTCAAACACTGCGTACCGAGCAGGTCGTACTATCGAAGCCGGTCGTGTTTGGACCAACTGCTACCACCTCTACCCTGCACACGCGGCGTTTGGTGGGTACAAGCAGTCTGGTATTGGTCGCGAAAACCACAAGATGATGCTCCGCCACTACCAACAAACCAAAAACTTGCTCGTCAGCTACGATCCCAAGCCCATGGGATTCTTCTAAATGAGCGACGAACCTCTTGTCTCAGCGACGCCTGAAGCCATCGAGATGATCCGCAAGCTCAAGGAACAGCATGGAGACATTATGTTCCATCAGTCTGGTGGTTGTTGCGATGGCAGCGCGCCGATGTGCTATCCTCTTGGTGAGTTTATCACCGGACCTAATGATGTGTTACTCGGTGAGCTTGAAGGATGCCCATTTTACATTGGTGGTCTTCAATGGGAGCGGTGGAAACACACTCGATTGACGATTGACCTTGTCCCTGGTCGAGGCGCAGGATTCAGCCTCGAAGCCCCCCACGGATTTCGCTTCTTGACCCGCTCTGATATCTGTCTTCCCCCCAGCTGAACCCAAACTCCACCCCATCCAATTTCCCAATCACGTACCACAAATAGGTCAAATACAAAGCCCCTCACTGCAGGGGAAATGTTGCATCATGTTTGTACATTTACCTTGCAGTAGCCTAAGTGGTCCTCTCGCGAAGTAAGCGCATGGGTATGATGTTGCATTTTTTCCGTAGATTCGGGCCTTGTGTCCGACCTCGATGTTGTATGTCCTTTTGGCGAGAGGACCACTAAGGTATTTTTACGTTGTCTGCGATGACTTGTGCAACAGAGGGAATGTTTGTGTACCCATACTGGTCACGAACGGTCATTTTATACACGCCTGGGTAAATGGGGCTGGAGAAGGTAAAGCCTGTTGTGTTGAGTTGTTTGCAGGTTAAGTAGATGGAAAATCGATAACCGTATGTTTTCTCAGTAAATTGAATGATGACGGGTTTGCTGCCACTCGTCGCGCTACATCCGGACTCTACGATCTTAGGTGTTTGACCGTTGAGTGTGATCTTACCGCTGATGTCGATGGTTTTGACATCGAGGACGATGCCCGATTTGTTCGCGTTCAGTGTGAGCGTTGGGATGACAATTTGTGAGACAGAGGGAATGTTTGTGTACCCATACTGGTCTCGGACTTTTGCATCATACACACCTGGGTAAACAGGGCTGGAGAAGGTGAATCCGCTTGTGTTGAGTTGTTTGCAGGTTAAGTAGATAGAGAATCGATAACCGTATGTTTTCTCAGTAAATTGGATGATGACAGGTTTGCTGCCGCTCGTCGCGCTACATCCGGACTCTACGATTTTAGGTGTTTGACCGTTAAGCGTGATTTTGCCGCTGATGTCGATGGTTTTGACATCGAGGACAATGCCCGATTTGTTTGTATTCAGTGTGATTGTCGGGATGACAATCTGTGAGACAGAGGGGATGTTTGTGTACCCATACTGATCACGGACTTTTGCATCGTATACACCCGGATAGATGGGGCTTGAGAAGGTAAATCCGCTTGTGTTGAGTTGTTTGCAGGTTAAGTAGATAGAAAATCGATAACCGTATGTTTTCTCAGTGAATTGGATGATGACAGGTTTGCTGCCACTCGTTGCGCTACATCCGGACTCTACGATTTTAGGTGTTTGACCGTTGAGCGTGATCTTGCCGTTAATGTCGATGGTTTTGACATCGAGGACAAGACCCGATTTGTTCGCGCTCAGTGTGAGTGTTGGGATGACAATTTGTGAGACAGAGGGAATGTTTGTGTACCCATACTGGTCTCGGACTTTTGCATCATACACACCCGGGTAAACAGGGCTGGAGAAAGTAAAGCCGCTTGTGTTGAGTTGTTTGCAGGTTAAGTAGATAGAGAATCGATAACCGTATGTTTTCTCAGTAAATTGGATAATGACGGGTTTGCTGCCACTCGTCGCGCTACATCCGGACTCTACGATCTTAGGTGTTTGACCGTTGAGTGTGATTTTACCGCTGATGTCGATGGTTTTGACGTTCAAGTTGAGTTGTTTGGGGTTTCCGCCTTCGCAGACACCCTCTTTGCAGTTGTATCCTTGAGGACAGTCCGGTTCACATTTGGGACATACACCACAATCCAAAGTGTTGCCACAGCCATCATCGACTTTTCCACACGTTTTTCCCAGGTCTTTGCAGGTCTTGGGGACACAGACACATTGGTTGCTTTTGCAGGCTTTTCCGGCAGGACAAGCGCCACATGTGAGCAACTTTCCGCAGCCGTCTGCGGCTTCGCCGCAGGCTGCGTTGACCTGTTCACAAGTTTTGGGTGTGCATGTCCCTGTTCCACATACATTGGGTTTGTTGTTGGCGCCACACGTTTCACCAGAAGGGCAGTCTCCACAGACGATGATCTTTCCACATGTATCGTCGACTTGTCCGCAGTTTTTGCCTTGGTCTTCACAGGTTTTGGGTTGGCATGGACCGTCATGGTTGCCACCGTCTGTTTGTGTGCTTTGTTCTTCGCCCGATGTTTTTTCGTCGTCTGTGTGTTCGTCGTTTGTGACACAGCGATTCGCACTGGAACAGTGTTGTGTTCTGTTGCAATCACTGTCTCGCGTGCAAGTTGATTCCGTCGGTCCACACGCGAGGGACCAACTCAATATGATGGGGATGAAGAGTAGAAGCAGTTTCGCAGATGTTTGGAAGATTTGTGTTGTTGAACGCATACAATGGACTCCTTGTTTCCGTGATGGTGTGCGAATGCACTGGATACCATACATGGAGTGTGTTGCAAAGAATGTCACATGTGAGAAGAGCCTGGGCAAGTTCCTGAACTTACGGATTCTTTGATAAAGACCTTGAGTGCAGGGCGGCTTCAGGGTACACTCCGCGCGATTTGGCACTCCAAGATGCACCTATGTGAGTTTATTTTGGAGATGCAACGAACCTGGGATTGTGTGCCGCCGTACTGATCTGTATACAGCGCGCTGATGTACACTCACCCCAAACCACTGTTAAAGGAAAGTAGACCAATGTCTGAGGCAAAACGTTATCTCTCTGGAATCCAACCTTCTGGTCAACTGCACCTGGGGAATTACTTTGGTGCAATTCGCAAGCACATCGAGAATCAGGACAATGCGTTTTATTTTATTGCGAATTATCACGCATTGACGACTGTAAAAGATGCTGACTTCTTGCGTGAGAACACTTTTGAAGCGGCTGTGACGTATCTCTCGTTGGGACTCGATCCTGAGCGTGCGACACTGTTTCGACAGTCCGACATTCCAGAGGTGGCGGAGCTAACTTGGCTGCTATTGACTGTGACCGGGATGGGCTTGTTAGAGAGAGCGGTCTCCTTCAAAGAGAAGAAGGAGCGAGGTATTGCCGCTACTGCCGGGTTGTTTACATACCCTGTCTTGATGGCTGCTGACATCTTGATCTACGATTCAGATGTTGTGCCAGTGGGCAGTGACCAAGTCCAACACTTGGAGATGACCCGAGATATCGCGCAATCCTTTAACAACGCCTACAACGCCGAAGTCTTCAAACTTCCTGCATATGAACTTGGTGTGCCGACACCTGTACCTGGTCTTGACGGCCAAAAGATGTCCAAGAGCTACGGCAACACCATCCCTATTTTCATGAAAGGGAAGCCGTTGAAGAAAGCGGTCATGTCGATGGTTACAGATAGTAAAACGCTCGAAGACCCCAAAGACCCCGAGACATGTAAGATCTTTGAATTGTTCTCACTGTTTGCCAACGAAGAGCAGATCGCCGAGATGAGAGAGAATTACATCGGAGGTAACTTTGGTTACGGTCACGCCAAGAAGGCGTTACTGGAACAGATCAAAGAACACTTTGCAGAGGCACATGAGAAGCGCGAAGAGTTCTTGAAAGATCCCGACTACGTCGAAGATGTACTTCAGATGGGCGCGAAGAAAGCACGGGCGATCGCCAGAGAGGTGACAGACCGCGCGAGAGCTGCTGCTGGCGTCGATCGATAGACATTACTGACACGTCCACACCTCACCCACCTCTGTTTTTGCCAACACCTTATCTTCATCAGCATCCTCAAAATAAAACGTCTCCGCACATTGATTGTTTTCTCCAACAACGCTCACTTTTCCCGAGACAAATGTCCTCATCAAAATGTGATTGGAGCCTGTGATCGTAAGGTCTCCTAAGACCACTACATCCGCGAGGATCGCATTGTTTCCTGTGATGTTGAGGTTGCCCTCTACGACAGTCAAGGCGATGGTGACATTGTTGCCTTGGAAGCCCAGATCCCCAATCACTGTGACACCCCTCAACTTGTTATTGTTTCCCGATATCTGACTATCCCCTTTGATGATGGTGTTTTCTGCACCATTTCCGTACACAACGTTCCCATTTCCTTGCACTTGCACGCCACCTTCTCGGGTCTCACCATCGCCGTCGGGGGAGAACGTAACACGTCCTTGGTTGGTGCTGAGAGAGGGCGCTTCATCTTTTCCAAGCGTCGTTTGACCTCCTTCACCAGTCTTCTCTGGGTAACAAATCTCGGCGATGATCTTGCCATCTTTGTAGAGGACATCGGCGGGACCTTTCTCGCCCTTGCATATCTCACCGAGGTCTTTGGTGCCCACACAGCCTGCAGATGTCGGTGCGCAATTTTCGGTGCCTGTGAGGACACCTGTTGGACCTTCGCCTGTCACGACGACGACTGTTCCGTCTTCGTAAGGTCTGTTGACATCTTGTCCTACACTTGGTGGAGGTTCACAACCGACGAGCGCGAGAAACAGGAGGGGGAGCCAGGCTATTTTTTGTGTCATGTCGAAATCCTTTTCGTTGGGTATGACCAATTGTTTTCCGTTCTTTTGTCGGAGTCAGGAGCTTTTTTTTCAAAAAAGTAGTAGGTGGAGAAGTCAGGTGCCTAATGGAGAGCTATAAGTCGTCGACAGTGTAAGCTTTTGAGATGTTTTATCCTCTTGGGGGGTGAAGACTTTTTCGAGCGGAACCTGGAGCTTGTTGTGATCTGAAGCCTTCACCGCCGGAAGTTGTGCGTGGACAAAAGAAGTCACGTCGCGAATCTCCACGATCCATTCCGTCGCGTACTGTCTTAGGGCTTCTCCTGAGAGTCCGATCTGAAGTGCCTTTCGATGCATGCGTTTGCCGTATGGATCGTGTTCTGGATCCCACTGATAGCGGATGTCACTTTGTTTGAGGTCTTTTCGCCATTGAGCTGGCTTGGTGTAGAGAAGACGGTCATACTTCGCAGGGACCGCTCTTTGCAAGATCGTCTCAAACGCCCCACGCTTGATGTGGATGGCCAAGACATAATCTGAGAAGCGTCCCCAATCAGAGCGAAACATCATCCACATGAAGTTGGTTTTGATCCAACTGAGACGGTCGAAGCAGAAAGGCGAGACAAACTTTTGATGTTGGAGAGCTGGTTCGGCGATCTGACGGTTGAACTCCTGGTACACCACAACCGCATGTTTGTCGAATTGTCCAACGATATGTTTTCCTGAAGATGGGAGCGCCGCGAGGTGCTCGTTGTATGAGACTGTTTTCATCGATCGTTCCTCATCTGAACATAGGAGTGCATTGGTATACTCTTATACGAGAGGAAGAGGAGCTGGTTTGATAAAAGAGAGAAGTGTTTGTGGGGTTCTACTTTTTGCGTTTGGGCATGTAGAGGTCAGTGATCGTACCCTCAAATGCTTCGGCTGCGAAGGCCACGGTCTCTGAGAGGGTGGGGTGAGGGTGGATGGTGAGGCCGATGTCCGTTGCGTCTGCGCCCATCTCGATCGCGAGGGAGATCTCGGCGATCAGCTCGCCTGCATTGGGTCCAACGATCCCCGCACCGAGGACCTGCTCCGTCTCTGGATCAAAGATCAACTTGGTCATCCCTTCGCTGCGATTGAGTGCAAGTGAACGACCTGACGCCGCCCAGGGGAACACACCTTTGCCGACCTTTTTCCGTTGGCGTTTGGCTTCGGTCTCAGTCAGACCAACCCACGCGACCTCTGGATCTGTGTAGGCGACACTTGGGATGACCTTCGCGTCGAAGGCTGCGTTTTGACCTGCACATACTTCTGCGGCGACTTTGCCTTCATGGCTCGCTTTATGTGCGAGCATCGGTTGTCCAACGATATCTCCAATCGCGAAGATATGGGGGACATTCGTCGACATTTGCTTGTTGACCTTGATGAATCCTTGCTCTGTGACCTGTACTCCGGCGTTTTCCGCTGAGAGCTTTTTGCCGTTGGGGCGACGCCCAACAGAGACCAGGATCATATCATAGAGCTGTGGTTCTTTCGGTGCATTCTTGCCTTCGAATGTGACACGTAGTCCCTCGTCAAGAGCTTCGACTTTGGTCACACGTGTTTCGAGGAGGATGTCTTCGTATTGGTTTTTCACTCTTCGCATAAAGGGACGCACGATATCTCTATCCGCTCCCATCATCAGACCATCGAGCATTTCGACGATCGTCAGCTTGCTGCCAAGTGAGTGGTAGACTGTCGCCATCTCCAGACCGATGATTCCGCCGCCGATGACGAGCATACGGCTGGGAATGTCGCGCAGCTCAAGCGCCCCTGTCGAGTCAATAATACGAGGATCTTCTGGGACAAAAGGCAAACGCACAGGCTCGGAGCCTGCTGCGATGATGCACTTTTGGAATTTGACGACCTGTTTCTCTCCATCATTGTCAACTTCGATGTGATGGGGGTCCAGGAACGTCCCGTATCCTTTGACGACCTGCACCTTGCGTTGCTTGGAGAGGCCATCAAGTCCACCTGTGAGCTTTTTCACGACGCTGTTCTTCCAGTCGCGAAGGGAGTCTAAGTCGATCTCTGGTTGACCAAATTTGATGCCGTGTGAGGCAAACTCTTTGGCCTCTTCGATGACTTTTGCAGCGTGCAAGAGGGCTTTTGATGGGATACAACCGACGTTAAGGCAGACACCACCGAGGGTTGAATCTTTTTCGATCAGGGCAGTCTTGAGACCCAAGTCAGACGCTCTAAAGACGGCAGTGTACCCTCCTGGACCCGAACCCAGTACGGCGACGTCGACTTCAACGTCGACTTTTCCGTCGTAAATGGGGGTGTTCGAGATGGGCACTGAGCCGACTTCGATCCGCGAGGGTGCTGTTCGCTCAGGGGCAGCCTCTGCCTTCTCCGAAGATGCCTTGGGAGCGTCTTCTTTTTTGTCACCAGTGGCTTCGTAGCTGAAGATCTTGTCACCTTCGTTGACTGTATCGCCGACGGAGATAAAGACTTCTTTGACCACACCAGGTTGGGTCATGGGAAGGTCCATTGAGGCCTTGTCGTTCTCAAGGGTGATCAACGGATCATCGATGTCGAGGGTTTGGCCGACTTCGATGTGTACTTCGATGACGTCGACATCCTGGAAGTCGCCGATATCAGGAAGTAGATAGACTTCTGTACTCATGAGATAGGCTCCTGTATGAGTGGATGGGTTGTCTACAGAAGGACACGTCGAAGGTCACTCAACATCGTCGTGAGATGGCGACAGAATCGAGCAGCTTCGGCGCCATCGATCACTCTGTGGTCATAAGACAGAGACAGCGGCTGCATCAAGCGCGGCGTAAACTCTGTCCCGTCCCAGACAGGCTGCATCTTGGAGCGAGTCATCCCAAGAATCGCGACCTCAGGGGCGTTGATGATCGGGGAGAACGTTGTCCCGCCGATCCCACCGAGGCTGGAGATCGTGAATGTACCACCCTGGATGTCTGCGAGCTTGAGTTTGTTTTCACGAGCCTTTTTGCTCACCTCACCGAGCTCTGCGCTCAGCTCATACACGGATTTTTGATCGACGTCCTTGATACTTGGGACGACGAGCCCGTTGGGGGTGTCGACAGCGATACCGATGTGGTAGTACTGCTTGAGGATAAGCGTCTCGCCGTCCGGTGACAGCGATGCGTTAAAGGTCGGGAATTCTTTCAAGGTCGCGATGAGGGCTTTCATCACAAAGGCGAGAATTGAGACGCGTACGCCTTTCTTTTCGGCTTCTTTCTTCAACGACTTCCTGAACGCTTCGAGCTCGGTGACGTCAGCTTCATCGTTGTGTGTGACGTGGGGGATATTGAGCCAGGAGCGGGTCATCGCTTGCGCGGTGAGTTTCTTGATGCGACCAAGCTCCATCACCTCTGTTGGACCGAACTTTGTAAAGTCCTGCGCCGGGATAGGTGGAATACCTGTCCCTGTGGCGATGGGTTTTGTGGCTTTCTTGGCCACCTTCTTGCCGCCGCGTTTGATAAACTCGTCGACGTCCTCTCGTGTGATCCGTCCTTTGCGACCGGTCCCCTGGATCAAGGTCAGGTCGATATGTTTTTCACGAGCGTAGCGGCGGATACCAGGACTTGCGTGGACTTCACGGAAGCTTGGAAGCTCGATCTGCGCAGGCGCAAGGTCCGATGTCTGTGGTTTGGTCGTCGGCTCGGGAGCGGGGGATGATGTTTGTGGTGTGCTCTCTTCCTTTGCAGGTGCAGGTGAAGGAGCGCTTTGGGTTTCTTCTTCTTTGGTGGGCGCACTTTCCTTCGAGGAAGTCGTTGATTGTGAGTCGTCCACGTCGAGTAGAAAGATAACATCACCGATGTTGACTTGGTCGCCAACACTCATTTTAATTTCTTTAACAACACCTGATTCCTCAGCGGGAAGGTCCATCGAGGCCTTATCACTTTCGAGGGTGATCAGTGGATCTTCAGGTTGGATCGTCTGACCGACTGCGATATGCACTTCGATCACGTCGACGTCCTGAAAATCTCCGATGTTGGGTACCACAACTTCTTTGACACTCATAGGTCACTCTCCGTAGGGTAATGGGTTCATGCAATACGCGGATCGGGTTTTTCAGTGTCGATCTCGTACTTTCTGATGGCTTCTGTGACCTTCGAGAGAGGGACTTTTCCTTCGTCTGCGAGGGCTTTGAGCGCTGTACAAGCGACGTGATACCGGTCAACTTCGAAGTGTGAACGCAATTTGCTTCTGCTGTCTGAACGACCAAAGCCGTCCGTACCGAGAGTGTGGTATGTGCGTGGCACGAAGGCGCGGATTTGCTCGGAGTAGAGCTTGATGTAATCCGTACATGCGACGACAGGGCCAGCTGTATCTTTAAGGGAGAGTTCGACGTGACTGTAACGTCGGGGCTCTTCTGGATGCAATCTGTTCCAGCGCTCGACCTCTTGGCCATCGCGGTTCAGCTCGTTGAAGCTCGTGACGCTCCAGATGTCAGCGCTGACACCAAAGTCCTCTTCGAGCAACTTGCCTGCCTCGATGACTTCGCGAAGGATCGCGCCACTTCCCATTAGCTGGACCTTTGGACCTTCTACTTTGCTCTCACTGAAGCGGTACATCCCTTTGATGATGTCGTCCTCTACACCTTCTGGCATCTCCGGATGGTGGTAGTTTTCGTTCATCGTTGTGATGTAGAAGTAGACATCTTCCTGGTTGACGTACATACGTTTGAGACCGTTGTAGAAGATGATCGCGACTTCGTACTGGAAGGTCGGGTCGTAGGAGATACAGTTGGGGATACCGTGTGCAAACAGGTGGCTGTGTCCGTCCTGGTGTTGGAGGCCCTCACCGTTGAGCGTTGTGCGTCCTGATGTACCGCCGATCAAGAATCCTCTTGAGCGAGAGTCACCTGCTGCCCATGCGAGGTCACCAATTCGTTGGAATCCGAACATGGAGTAGAACAGGTAGACGGGGATCATCTGGATGCCGTAGTTGCTGTAAGATGTCCCTGCAGCGATCCATGAGGAGATGGAGCCAGCTTCGTTGATACCTTCTTGGAGGATCTGTCCTTCGATATCTTCGCGGTAAGGCATAATCTCCATCGCATCGATGGGGGTATACTTTTGGCCTTCGTGTGCGTAGATCCCGAGCTGTCTGAACATCCCTTCCATACCGAACGTACGCGCTTCGTCTGCGATAATCGGGACGAGGCGTGGTCCGATGTGCTTGTCGCGTCCAATCGTCGAGAGGATACGGACGATCGCCATTGTGGTTGACAATTCGCGTTTGCCGGAGTCCTGGAACATCAGCTTGAATTTGTCGAGTGGCAACAATCGCAGAGGTTGTTCGACGTTGCTGCGGCGAGATGGCATGTATCCACCAAGTGCCTGACGACGGTTGTGCAGGTACTTGCTCTCACCACTGTCTGGATCGGGCTTGAGGAATGGGATCTCTTCAATTTGTTCGTCTTTGACAGGGACATCAAATCGATCGCGGAAGGACTTCATCTGCTCATTTGCCATGGCTTTTTGCTGGTGCGTGATGTTGAGACCTTCACCAGCTTTGCCCATACCGTAACCCTTGACCGTTTTGGCCAGGATGAGTGTGGGTTTGCCTTCGCTTTGTGTGGCTTGCAGATAGGCGTTGTAGACTTTGTTTCTGTCGTGGCCACCGCGCAAAAGATCGTAGAAGATCTCATCATCGCTCATATGCTCGACCATGCGCTTCAGCTCTGGATACTTGCCGAAGAAGTGTTCGCGGATATACGCGCCTTGATTGGCCCGGAAGTTTTGGTACTCACCGTCAACACATTCGTTGAAGCGTTTGCGCAACAGTCCTTTTGTGTCTTGGGCGAGTAATTTGTCCCAACCCGAACCCCACAGACATTTGATCACATCCCATCCAGCGCCACGGAAGTTTCCTTCGAGCTCCTGGACGATGTTGCTGTTCCCGCGTACGGGACCATCGAGTCGTTGGAGGTTGCAGTTGACGACGAAGATCAAGTTGTCGAGATTCTCGCGTGCTGCGAGACCGATGGCGCCTTGTGCTTCAGGCTCGTCCATCTCGCCGTCACCCAAAAAGGCCCAGATCTTGCGGTCAGATTTGGGGATCAGGCCACGGTTTTCGAGGTACTTCATGAAGCGAGCTTGGTAGATCGCTGTGATCGGTCCGAGCCCCATCGAGACTGTTGGATATTGCCAAAAGTCCGGCATCAGCCAGGGGTGAGGATAGGAAGACAGGCCACGTCCGTCTGTTTCACGACGGAAGTTCTTCATCTGCTCTTCTGTGAGGCGACCTTCGACAAAGGCGCGAGCGTAAATACCGGGAGAAGCATGACCTTGGAAATAGATCATGTCACCTGGAAGATCACCCTGTGGAGCGCGCCAAAAGTGGTTGAAGCCAACCTCGTAGAGGTGCGCAGAGGATTGGTAACTTGCAATGTGACCGCCTGGTTTGGCTGGGTCTCTGTTGGCCTTGACGACCATCGCCATCGCGTTCCAGCGGATCAGCGCTTGCATTCTCGATTCATGCGCGATGTCGCCAGGGTATGGTTTTTCCCTGTGGGCCGGGATTGTATTGAGATATGTTGTACGTGATGTATCGGGGAGTTCTGCACCTGCAGCGTATGCTGACTCAATGGCGTGCTTTAATAACCACGTGGCACGGTCGTGACCTTCGCGTTCGATCACCATATCAACGGCGTCTTGCCATTCCCGTGTCTCTAATGGATCTGGATCTTTATATGCTTGGGACATAAAACCTCCTTTGCTGGTCCGTGTAACCAACACCAACAAACAATGTCGTGTTTGCGACGTTGTAACACCTACGGCACACTACATGCAATCAAAGATCACGACTTTCAACCCCCTTTTTTCCCAACTTTTCACACAGATCGCATTGTTTCTTCTGCTAGGTCATACATAAGTGTCGAAAATGATTTTAGAAAAACAGTTGAAGCTGGGTTCATTTTTTGCCCCATTTGGCGGGATTTTTTTTTCGTTTATGCAACTTTTTTGCAATGTCCCTTGACCCTTTGTCACAAATGACGATGGGTTCGTTGACAATCCAACAAATGGCGTGTCTTTGTTCACTCACAGGCAAAGCAAACAACGACACACTCATCCGGAGGCATCAGAGATGAAAAGAGCAAACGTAACCATATCGTGTTTGTTGGTGTTTTTGAGTCTACTCGTTACGTTTCCCACCAAAGAAGCGAGCGCGTGTATGTGGGATCACGACACTCTACAGATGGAACGGCAGAGATTTCCAGGTGTGCTTGAAGTGATCACTGGCAAATTTCTCCGTCACTCCAAAGCTTTTTACAAGTGGCGTATCCAGGACAGAGAGAAGAAACTCCGGAGTGCTCCCAAGACTCTGAAATGGTACGATGATCTCGGTGTGGCGTACGACAAGATCGGCAACTCCAAGAGAGCCATCGAGGTGATGCTAAAGAAGGAGTCGATCAAACCCGGTTTATATACGACGTACGCGAATCTTGGGACATTCTACATCCACAATAAACAATTGAAGAAGGGGCTTGTGTACATTCGCAAAGCTCTCAAGATCAATCCCAACGCGCACTTTGGCCGTGAACGTTATCAGGCATGGCTTGTTGAGTATCTCCTGCAACGGCAGAAAGGTGGTAAGATTCCATTGCCGCTTTTTTACGAGGCAAAGAAGCAAGTCAAGCTCGACGTCACCAGACCGTACGCTCCTGCACATCCAGACCTGACATTTGTTGGGTTCCTTGCGCAAAAGACAGGAACAGATACACGACTCTCCCAGAAAGAACACGCTGCCGCACTGAAGGGCATTTTGGGGATGATGCGATTTGGACATTATCGCTCTCGAATTCTTCTGGAAGTGCTCGCTGAGCTGCTCCTTTTAACGCCTGTTGAAGACTCCAAGCGTCTCGCTGCGCGGGCGTATTTGCAGGCGTCTTATCAGTCAAAAGGGGAACGTGTGATGCTCTACAGAAAACAGGCTGGCGATGTCCTTCGATTGCTCGTCTTGAACAAGTTGTCGTACGAGCAAGTCCGCTTATCTTGGGTTGAGAATCGTTTTAAAAAAGAGTTGAGAGAAGCGAAGCTGTGGCACGATGAGCTTGTCGCCAACGAGAAGAGGTGGATCAAAGAGGCCAACGATCCAGATAAGGCGTTCGCGAAGGTCTATTACAAAGCACCTGTCGTCTCCAACTATGAACCCCCTCAGTGGCTTTTGCTGTTGATGGACAAGGTCGTTATGCGAATCTTGTTGTTCTTCGGGGTGGCTTTGCTAGGAGTGCTTTTTCTCTTGCGTTTGTTACGGCGAGTTCGGGAAAAAAAGAAGGCGTAAGCTCACACAGAGCGGAGGATGTTGACGTTGTAGTGACGATTCTTCATCTTTCCTTTGCGCAGGTGGTTGTAAGCCTGCTTGACTGAGCGTCTGTGAATCGCGACGTACGAACGAGTCGGAAAGATATCTATTTTTCCGACATCAGCACCAGGTAAACCTGCGTCTTTTGTAAGCGCTCCGAGGATGTCACCTGGACGAAGTTTGTGTTTCTTTCCTGCAAAGATGACGATGGTGCGGTGACTCCCCTGTGCTGGTAACTTCCCTTTTGTCTCAAGATTTTCTGCTTGCTCAACAGTCAATGATTCTCCTGTTAGCGCTTCGACGGCTCGCAACAGTCGAAGCTCCGAGGAACTGACAAGGCTGAGCGCGAGCCCTTTGTTTCCTGCCCGGCCTGTCCTGCCAATCCTGTGGACATGAACCTCTGGATCTTCGGAGATGTTGTAATTGACGACAAGTGGGAGCTCTTTAACATCCAGTCCTCGCGCCGCGACGTCTGTGGCGATCAACAGCGGACACGAGTGGTTTGCGAATTGTAACCACATCTCCTCACGTTCCGATTGCTCAAGGTCGCCATGGATGGGCAGCGCCTCAAATCCTCTCTCCTGAAGGGCGATGGCCAGATCGTGTACCTGACGTTTCATCTGACAAAAGACCAGGGCCGATGAAGGCTGGTAGTGAAGAAGCAACTGCTCCAAGATGTCGATCCTTGTTTCCTCTGTGACTGCAAAGACACGTTGTTCGATGTCCTGGTGTTGCTTTGTCTCTTCTGCCTCGATGTAAACGGGATCGACCTGATGGGCTTCACTGATCGACTGGATATCTTTGGGATACGTCGCTGAAAAGAGAAGTGTCTGTCTCTTTTTTGGGCAATGGGAGATGATCTTGTTGACCTCTTCTTCAAAGCCCATGTCGAGCATCCTGTCGGCTTCATCGAGGACGAGGTGTTGGAGGTCTTCGAGAGATAAAGTTCCCTTTTCGAGGTGTCCGAGTAATCTTCCTGGTGTACCTACGACGATGTGGGCTCCATGACGAAGTGAGTGAAATTGACGCTCCCAACCTTGTCCACCTGTGAGCGTGAGGATTTTGACGTTGTGAAGCATCCTCGCGAGAGTCCGGAGTTCTTTGCTGACTTGTTGTGAGAGCTCTCGTGTCGGGCACAGGACGAGTGATTGCACGCGGAATCGTTTGACTTGGAGCTGCTGAAGGATGTGCAATCCGAACGCGGCGGTCTTTCCACTGCCTGTTTGGGCTTTGGCGATGATGTCTTTTCCTTGCAAGGTCAGAGGAAGTGCGCGTGCCTGAATCGGTGTCATCGCTGTGAAACCAATGTTCTTGAGATTGTCGAGCAACTCACGTTTTAATGATACGCTCTCAAAAGTGACTGTCATGAAGAGGACCTTTCTTGTGGGTGGAGTAACGCCAACTCTATTGGATGGACGCTGTACCATAACACAGCTCACACTCCAATAGGGAGGATAGTCAGTGCCCATTTTGGGGTAGGGGTGCTCCGTCTTTTTCGCTGTGTCGCCCACATTTTTCATGGAATGATGGGGATTTTTATCGTTGGAATAGCATTTGCAAAGAGGGAGAGCCGAACGCGGCATGAGACGACATTTGTGGTTTCTTTGCCTCTCAAAATACAATAAGAATCACCCTATCTGCGGAGGGAAATGATATGAAAACGACAATGATGAAGAGAATGTTGCTCGGTTTGTTTGCGATGTTGATGGTTTCGTTGACTGTAGCGTGTGGGGATTTGCCAGGGAATGGGCAATGTTTTTCCGATGCCGATTGTGGCGCAGGTTTGGCCTGCCAAGCTGGTGCCTGTGTCTCGACCTCGACTGGAGGTACACCTTGTGAAAGTAGCGATGATTGTGGAGAAAACCAACGCTGCAATGCTGAGACAAAGACCTGCCGAACGAGACGACAACGTACCCGAACTTCTTGTCAGTCAGACAGTGATTGTTACGCTCACCAAACATGTGATGCCACAGAAAATGTCTGCAAACGCATGACTTGCACTTCTAATGATGATTGTGGAAATTCTGCGGAGTGTAACACTGAGAGAGGTTTTTGCTTTCAACCTTGTGCAGCTGATGCAGACTGCGAAGAAGGTCTGACTTGCAACACTGAACGAGGTGCTTGCACTGCACGAACACGGGATGGTAGCCGTCGACGAGGGTAAGGCAACAACAAACATCGTTCTGGGGATACCCAGGAGGTCCAGCTGAAGAGTGGAGGCTTTTCGGCACAAAAGATTGTCGGATGGAGTTCACAATCTTTCACCCTCAGGCAAGAGCGAGCCTGGGGGTTTTTTTGTTGGAGCAGCCTTACTTGGGGGGACAAGTCATCAAGGGGATGCGCTGACCGAATGCACCTTTTTTGTAAAAGCAGACTTTGACACCTGGAGGGGCCTTTCGCCTCCACTTTTGTTGGAGCGATGATTCCTCAATGGGAACCCAAAAGGTCAGCTCTGGTACGCCTGAGGCCAACTCCCAATGAATCGCCCAATACTCGTCAAGTGCTCCCTCTTCTGGTGTGCCCACCTCGTCTTCTTCTAAAAAGAACGCCAACTCATCCATGTCAAGCTCGAACTCTTTGAGTGATTCCAGTGTATCGATGTCGATCCATGTGAGCGGTTCGAGACCATTGGTCGTGATCAATGTCTCCAGCTTTGGAAAAGAGAAGTGAGCACCTTCCAGGCCATAGACGCCGACATCATGTAATTTCAGGTGCTTGAGCGCAGGGAGGGATGGGAGAATATCATAGTCGTCTATCTCGTTGTAGCCGAATAGATTGAGTGATGTGAGCTGTGGCAGATGACGTAAACCACCAATCGATTCTTGTCCATCTGTGCGCAGGTCAAAGCCTGTCAGGTGGGGGAGATGGATGAGCCATTCGAGGTGGGGTGGCGTCAGGGTCCAGTTGGCCGTGAGATTGCGAATGTGACGACAATCTTCTTTGTGTTCGATAAGATATGCGGGATCGTCGGAGGAGATGGAGAGGGAGCGCAGCAACGGAAAGGCTTTGAGATCGCGGGCTGCTTGGGGAGAATCGCCAAACAGTTTGTGGTGGACTGCCAGTGTACGCCAGCTGTCATGCCAGGAGGATAGTCGTTCATCTGCGAGTGATAAGGCTTCGTCCAGTGTCTCGTCAGGACATTGTTCGAGTGTGATAAGGATTGATTTCCACTGTTCCCTTGAAGGTTCCTGGTCCAGCAGCGTGCGGAGTGTTGCAAACTGTTCTGAGGCCATCTGACGCGCTCCTTTGTGTATGGTTTCTTTGCTCATTTCCAGCATATCTGCATCGTTGGTTTCGTTCAAGTTGTTTGCAAAGAAAGGCGATGACTTGCGTTGTCTTTTTTGGTATGAAGGGCATCTTTTGTGCGGACTGTGTTGTGAGGTCGTTGACCTGTTGGGAGATAAGATGAGCGCATACCTTATTGAATTACGAGATCTTTTGGCGATTCCTTCGGAGGCTTCGTGGTTGGGGCTGGCGACGTTTTTTTCGCGCCAAATGGATGAAGTGGAGAAGGAGGTTTGCATTCAATACGCTCGGCAGCATATGGCAGGTTGGCCGGCTTCCTTGCGTTGTGGACCGGAGTTAAAGAAGGGGCAACAGCTTCAGATCCCGTGGTCGTTGGTCGCGCACCTTGATCTTTCCGAACGTTATCTTCGGGACCATGGTCTTGAGGCTTTTTTGAATGGTCGTGATATGTCTCAGATCGTCTCGATTGATCTACGCCACAATATGCTTCGTTCACCATCGGTGTGGAATTTGTTACAGGCGAAGGGGCTGGTACAATTGCGTCGACTGGATCTGTCCCACAATCAGATTGATCGCAAGGGAGCGGAGTTGTTGATGGAGAGTGAGCTTCTACAGGGCTTGGAGTGGATCAATCTCCTGCACAATGATCTGCGCCTAGAAGATCTATATGATCTGGCTGATGAAAATGAAGAGATGGAGGTTGTTGAGGAGGAACGTTATCTATGAGTGGGGTGATGGAGTCGCCTTAATCGGCGTAGTATTCTTTGAGGTACGCGACGATGTCGAGTGATTCGGGCATCCACCACTCATCGTCTTTGTTGATACCTCGGAGGACGGGGACTGTTGTGCGTCCACGAGCTTCTGCCAACTCTTGTCTATGTTCTCCATTCTGAAGAATGTTTCTGTATTCGATGTCGAGGCCCATTTGGTCGATGACTTTGCGTACACGATGGCAGAAAAAGCATCCATCGTAATGGTAGAGGATCAGTTTCTCTGCGCGTGAGGTTACGACAGGGGCTGGGGGAGAACTTGTGCGATTCCAAAACATGGGTTCCTCCTGGTCTCGGGATATCCCCGAGAATGGTTGGCCCTTATGTGTGGGCCTTCGATCTATGTGCTCTTTGAAGCAGCTCATGTGACCTGCGTTCGGGTCTTCTTTTGCATGTCATAACCTAACCACTCTTCGTGGTCTGGCAAGTGGCTGCCGGTAGTTGGTGACCACATGACACATGCAGAGAGACACCAACATCACTATGAGTCGCAGAGCCTTTGAAGTCGCCTCACCAAGCTCTTTTTTGGGGAGAGCAGTCTAAGGAAGTTGTTGGAGGGATATGTGCAATTGTCCTGTCTCTTTGCCCCAACCTTTGCCGACGTACAGCCAATATTGTCCAGCCTCCAATGTCACCTTGAGGGTCGCTGGCTTGCCTTTCTTCCAATTGAAGGCAGACTCAATCTCTGCTCCATCGAGCGTTTGGAGTTTCAGGCTGGATTGGAATGTCTTGGTGATCTTGTCTGTCCGAAAGAGATAGGTTCCCTTTGTGGGGATGGGGATGAGCAGTATCTTCTTTTGATTGGATATCTTCTGCTTGAAGTGGACAATACGGGATTGTTTGGGGGACAACGTTGGGAGTGACTGTCCCTGGACCTTTACGTCGAAGGGTTTTCCTGCTGCTTTGACCTTTGAGCTGATAAGGACATCGTATGTTCCCTTAGGGAGGGGTTGTTGAAGGGAGCAGTGGGTTTTTCCGTAGCAAGTATTGGTTTGAAGCTCAAAACCTCGGATATAATAGCGGAGGTGGATAGAGCTTCCGTATTGAGAGGAGCTTGTCGAGAAGGTGTAGAGCTGTGTTGTATCGGCACGAAAGCGAAGGAATCGCAACGCGCTCTTTTTGTCCCACTTCAGTGTGACTGTCTTGTTGGTGGGGATAGGTTTGGTGGTGTTTTGGTAGATGCCAATGTGGTAGCGACCGCTTTTGCCCCGAAAAAAGGAGGTGAGTCGCACCCAATACGTCCCAGGTGTGAGAGAGAGCGCGAGCAGGCAGGGTTTCGCGAAGCCCTCATGTCGAGCGGGTGTGATGGTGTTCCCCTGTTGGTCGTACAGCTCGCACTTGGGTGTCACCTTAAAGAAGTGGCGAAATGTCCGAAACACGTAGAAGCCTGCGCGTTTGATGTCGAACCGATAGAAGTTGGCTTCTCTCCTCTTGAGGGTGCGGTTTTGGATGATCTTTCCAAGTGTTAGAGGTGTCCCTGTGGATGCAAAAAAGTGGACTATGAGTGGCCCAAAGGCGTTTTTTTTGACTTTGATGTGAAGTGTGTAGAGACCTTTGGTGAAGAGTCTTCTGTATTGGCAACTGTGTTTGTATTCGGGAGGGATTTCTGTTGTCGTTGGGATACCGAGGGAGGAGTAAGTCGTTTTTGTGAGCGTGCAGGTAAATTGTGTGGGCCAATAGTGTCTTTGTCGGAAGATGGTTTTGTGAACGCGTTTTGTCTTCCAGTATATGTTGGTTGCACGTAGTGATACGCCACTCGCTGTTGTCACACTGAACGTCATGCTTTGTGTTGGGTGGGCGCTGTTGAGAACCCATTGTTGTCGTGTGGGGAGTGTTGATGTTGCGGCCATCGTCTGGTTTGTGTTGAACCATGTCGCAAGTGACAGCAAAAGACTGGCGAGGAGACAAAGTGAACTCTTTTTTCGTCGCATAGTGTTGTCCTTCCTTTGTCGGTGTATTCGATATGTCGTTGTTTCTTTTGGGCGTTTGTATCACGTTTTGTGTGCTCAATCAATATCAGCAAGGGGAGCGAACTCTGAACCTTGTATCGTTTGTATCGTCTTGGATGATGTACGACGGCCAATTCGCTTGGGGAGCTATCATGTCAACATCCACTTCAGAGATTCAAATCAACGACCTGCAGAGGTTTCTTTCTTGTACGCCTTCAAGGGAGAACTTTATGAGGGTCATGATGCTGCTCTCAGGCTGGGAGGACGAAGGTTCTCTTTCGAAGTCTATCAAGTGGGCGGATGAGCAACTCGACATGTGAGGGGATGTGTACAGAGTGTGTGATGGGCGTTGTTGGGATGCTCTACAAAAGAACGCCTTGTGTCTTTCGTTGCTTCGTGTATTGGAGCTGACAGATCCCGATCTCTACTACGAGGCCGAACTCGATTTGAAGGTGCTTTCCAAGGCGACACATTTGACTCACCTGATACGTTTGTCTGTGCATCCCTACCTTGTAGAAGATGATGTTGTGGCGATGTCACTCGCAAATGCTCCACATCTTGTGTCGTTGGAGACGTTTGACTTTGGTGAGTATGAACCGCTCTCTGTCCCATTGTCTGTTCTGTGTAAGTCTCCCTTCTTGAAAGATTGTGTGCTTGAGTCGTTTCGGGGACATATGGATGACTTTGATGCCGAACAACAGTTTTGGATGGAGGTCTCTGGCTTGTGACTAATATTAAAGGTTGGTGAGAATCGTACGGTAGGTTATTTGCTGTATCGACTGAGGACTCTGTCAAAGATGCCTTGTTGGAGATCTTCTTTGCGGATAAAGAAGAAGAGGCGGCTGGTCAAGAAGGGGATATCACCAAGTGCTGAACGGGAGATCTCTTTGTTTTCTTTTGGATGAAGCGCCAAGAGCACTTCGTACTCATCTTGTTTTCGTCCAAGTCGACCGGCGGCTTCGAGAGCTTCTTCGGTCCATCCTCCGAGCAATCGACAACCTTCATAGGGACGGACACGAGGATCTTCCCAGTGCGCTTCTTCCCAGTCCATGTAAGCATTACCGTCGGTCTGAGGAACATCCAGGCTGTCAAAGTCGTCGGACTCATACTCTGGATAAACCACGTCTTCGCGGACTTTGATGAACACATGATTGGCGACGTTGACATCTTCGGTCACATCTTGTGTGTGGATGACGATGGCCTTGTCTCTTCCTTTTGCGTGCATAAAAAAGAACAGATACCCACTCTCTGGAAGCATGTCACGCGCCTCTGAAGGCGGCAGCTCATCAAGGGCGATTTGGCAAATAAATCGAAAGTCCAGTGGGGTATTTTCTGGTGTGAGAGAAGGACGTCCACCCCAACCCGAGAACTCTTGTGTATCTCTGCTTGGGACAAGACGATAAAAATGGCGGGACTTGATGAGTTGTTCGATCTTCTCGGCCCATTCTTCTGAAATGCCCGCATGAAGCCATTGTTGTTTGTAGTCGAATTCCTGGTGGGAAGGCATTCTGTCTCTCCTGATATTGAGCTTGCCTTGATCGTGAAGTGCTTGCACTGTATCCTCCCCGTTGTGGGAAAGATTTGTATCTTTTCAAGGGTGTAATGCCCTGTGTGCGTTCGTGAAAAAAGAATAGGGAGGAATGTTTTCACTGCCATACAGGTTCTCACCCACATGAACATACCAGAGTTTATCGCAATGATCCAGTCTTTGACCAAATGATCACGAAATGCACTCATGACCCGGAAGAGGTACTTTATGGAATTACTCCGCGCTCTCAAATGGATGCTCAAAGGTGAACCTTCCAAACAACTTTTTTCGACGCTCATGGAGACTTTTTTACACTGGAGTGAACCATCAACGTTGTCTTCTGCTTTGGAGGAAGCATCGCAAACGCTCTCTACATGGGATGATGCTCTGAGATACGCTTCGTACTCTTCACTGTCTGGTCAGCGACATCCTGCACAAGCCCTCGTTCGTTCGCTCTTTATCCCCAAAGAGATCGACGATGAAAAAGCTCTCTCGTCTTTTTTGCAGGAGATCGCGCCGCAGATCACCATCCTCGATGTGGACGCCACATCAAATTCCACAGAGCTTCTTCACATTCTCGCCCGAACTTCAGGCTTTACATCGCTGCATTCACTTTCACTTCCGGCGCAACCGTTGGATATGTTCTCCTCTGTTGGCTTGTCTCGTGCGCCACACCTGCAATCACTCTCATCCTGGCATTGGCATGTCAAAGAAAATGATGCTTTGCAATCCTTAATGCTCTCAGGCTTAATCACGAAGGCGACAGGACTCTCCTTGACCTTCTCTCGCTACAATGAGCTGGCGCTCAAAAAACTCTCCTCCATCGATACACCAGGACTGTTGACCGATATCGACTTATACTCGGTAAATGAGACCGTTCTCGATGCGCTTCTCTCTTCGGGGTTATTCCAAACAGTAAAGCAGGTGGCGTTCTCCTTTATCGACTTTTCCGAAGATCGCATTGACAAGCTCTTCAGACCTGCTCGGTGGGCACATGTAGAAGCTCTGTATTTTCAAAAGGTGAAGCACCAGCAACAAATCTTCACAGCTTTGGCTTCTGGTTCAGAGCTGCTCGCGTTACAGAGCGTTCACATCGACGATATCATGGATTCAGCTTCATTAGATGTTCTTTCGGCATCCCACACTTTTTCTGCACTCAAGCGATTACAGTTGGCTGATTGTTCGAATATCTCTAAGGAGTCTATGAAGACTTTCTTTCACTCACAACACACCAAAGCTTTGACCTCGCTCTCTTTGGAGAGTGTGCCCTATCGTATCTGGAATTTTCTGAAAGCATCTGACGCGTCGAGTTTATCTGCATCACTCCCTGCTCTCAAAGCTCTCTCAATTTGTCATCATCGTCTTGAACCTGAGGAGCTCCAGTTGTTGTTGCGATACTTTGGGGAACATTTGGAGGTGCTCTCATTGAAGCACTGTGATCTTTCGGCAAAATCATTGAAGGAGGTCGCAAAGTCCGAACATTTGTCTCATTTGCAGACGCTCGCGCTTGATGATAACAACAGTCCAAAGACAGGCCTTGTCCATCTTTCACGTTGTAGGCATCCATTACTGAAGCTTACCTGTGCCGGTAATCCCGGATATGAAGAGGCGCTTGAGAGTTTTGTGAAGAGTGTGAGATTGTCGCCAGCATCCAAATATCACGTGTTATCAGGTGCTACACACAAGCAGCTCGCGGCGTTGGCGCATTCAATGGGGATATTGGGCGCGGAGCAGTATCCCAAAGAATCATTGTTAGGGATGTTAGCCACAAGTGAATAGCGAACCTTGGAGAGAAAGTAGGAGCATCAAACTGTATGTACGTGGTTTAGCTTGGAGTCTGATCCGGCAGACGTTGCAGTTGCGAACCAAAGCAAGCGCCCTGCTCGGGCTGATTTGCTTCGTGCGCTTTGCAACATATGCCTCAACAAACTCTCCACCCTGAGCCTCCGGCTCTTCCCTCCTCTCAAGCCTTTTGAGAGGAGGGACCAATTAGCCGATATACACGGAGTTTAGCTATAAATCTGTTCCGGCGGACGTTGCACTTGTGTCTCCGCAAACTCCCCTGACCATCCTATTTCATCCCCTTCTTTCTGGCGGATATAGCAAGGCCATATC